>CABVRV010000051.1 GCA_902500755.1 uncultured Nitrospira sp. | reverse complement strand
AGACAGGACACTAGCTTGTATAGCATTAATCGCGTGCGAACTTGGAAAGTTCACTATCATCAACCCGTCCACTACAGATTCCTGCTATCGATCCAAGTTACTTTCCCGGTTCGGCGATGCACCTCATAATACATGTGGGCCGTGCCACCGCGGCCGTCGCCCTCGCTACCATCCCAAAGGCATATGAACTGCACTCGACGAATGCCATACGACAAGGCAGTATAGATCAGCCACAAGTTGCAGCGTTCGTAGGAATTCGTGCCCGTGGGAGCTGGGCCTAAGCATTCTGGCGCCGAGCGGATGTCAGTGGTTAGTTTTTCCTTGGCAGTCAGATAGCGCCCTCGCCACTCTTCGCCGCGACAGACCACCGACTTCTGGATAAACGTCGGCTCATCGAACGGCTGTAACCACTGTACCTTCACCCCTCGCTGCTGACAGGTTTCGGTGAATAGCAAATCGCCACCACATCCACCGAAAGTCAGCGCAAGGTCTTCTGGGCCGGCTTCAAGCTTCCCAAGCGCATCGGCAATCCTTTGAGCTGCAACTGGTTCCTTTGAGCTGGGGAACCTTGGCGTCGGCCTGGTAGGGGCATCTATCATATGGCCGCTGAAGAGGAAGACTTGCCGCGGCTGCCATCGATTGTTCGGCTTCACGAGTCTTTGCAACGCTCGGTCAAAGACCGCAATTCCGGCCTCCACATTTTCCAGCTGATACTCCATGTCCTTGAGCAACTGCAACTGCGCCCGGCAGGAATTCACAGCAAACCAATCGTTGTCGTTCTTGGCGATGAACTCCTTATAGGCGTCCTTGGTGCTGTCCGCTGTTCCGACCAGCACTTCCAGATTGCCTAGTGTCGCTTTGGCCAAGAAGACCTGGTTGGGATTGGCTTCCATCTCAGCTGCGAATCGCACAGCTCCGGCCATCGGCACCATCTCCTTGTCATAGCGGTCATCATTTGTCAGATAGCGATGGAGATGCATGAGGGTCAAGGCATTAATGCCGGAGTAATAATGGCCAGGATTGCGGCGGTAAGCGGTGGCATAATTCTCAATCGCTGTCCGTAATAATGCATCCTCGTAGGCGGCATCGTCTTTCATCTGTTCCGGCGTTTTATCAGGTTGGTGCCAGGCGGATACCCAGGCATCTTTATCAACACGGCCAAGCAAGGCCCAGGTTTCTGGATCGACCGGAAATTTCTCCAGTACTTCTCGATAATGGGCCCGTGCACGGTCCAACGAATGGCCCGGCTTGCCTTCCAACGCCAACCGTTGCAGACAGATTCCTTTCTCCCGGAGTCCTCGCAAATTGTGCGGTTCAACAGTGAGGCCTCGATCGAGTTGCTCTAAACCAAATGTGAAATGCCCCGCCTTACGTAACGTCTCCCCGGCTTTGATCCAGGCCTCGGCTCGAAAGGCTGCGATCGGGGCTTCATCGGCGAGTACGAGAACATCGCCGATCTGACCGGCCTTTCTGGCTAAACCGATGCGTCGCTCCCAAATTTCATGTTGCTCCCAGAATTCCCTCACGTCACCCACACGGAGAGATTTCCAATCCGGTTCCTGCAGATTGTGGAGCAGGTTATAGACTGGACTCACCTTACGGCCATGCCAGGATTCCATGGTCGCCTTGACCATGTCGGTCAGCTTGGCTTTGTCTTGGTCGCGTGTCGCAGGATCTGGTCTGCCGTCTTTCAGGAAGTAGCGAAGTTTCCGATCGGTATAGAGGTCGAACGCAGTCGTGACCCGTCCACCGCTGATCAGTACGACACCACGGGCTCGTAAGGCATGCCGCACCCCCAGTTCGTACCAAACATTGGGATTATCGATCGTAAGATCTGCGACCACCAGATCCGCGATGAGCAACTCCTGGAACATGTCGGGCAAGATTCCTCCCGCACGCATCTCTTCATCCGCGCGGAATACTTCCACCCCCGCCGCTTCGAGCGCCGGCTTGATCAGCTCTGCGTACACGCGATTGAAATCAATCTCGTTCCCCTGACTATCTGTCTTCAGTCCGAACGGCATCGCGACAAAGGCATGGGGTTTCATGAACGCTTCCTTTCAGTAGATCCAGTCAGCCTTGCTTCTTCACGATACCGTGCGCGACTTGTCGTCTGGCTCTCTTTTATCTTTCGCCACCTGTGTCATGTAGGTCTCGACTTCCTCTCGGCTCAACTCTTCAACCCGCGCGGCGAAGGCCGGATAAGCCTGCACATGAGTCAGGTTGGCGTAGGGCCCGCTGAGCTGAAAGAACTGCCAGCCTTCGCTCTTGAGCGCCTCGACCGTACGTCGGTAGTGGCGCCAGCGCTCGCCATAGTGAAAGAACTCTTCCACGGCCGCACTCAGCGCTACCACGAGGCTGACGATAACTGTGAGCGTTTTGATCAGATCCGCACCGGCACTATTGCCGACATTCCAACTTACCAGCGCCGGCACGATCACCCCGCCGATGATCGTCGTGAGCCGCAGAACGTTATGCCGCAGCACGGAGTTCCAGGCCTTCTCATCCATCCAGATCACCTGCTCCAACCACCGCGCGCGCAGGAACTGCTTATTCAGCTCCGGCAACTCCAGCGCCTCAATGAGCGTCCCCATTTCAGCCCGCATCTGTTCATGATCTTTTGGTTTCTTCAGCATGGCCGCCTCGCACCATAGGTTTGGATCATCCGCTCTATGTTCTCTCTATCCTCTCTATTCCTGTCAAAGCAATGACAATGCCTACCGACACAATTTCATGATACGGCCATGTGCATCATGTAAACTCGTGAGCACACAGTGAAGAAGCTGTTCTGTATGGAGTGACGGCACCGGCGATGAGGAAGTGTCGCCATGGTTAGGTATCGAACCAGATACGATCTGTATCCGTACAGATACCATAGGCAGGAGGGGTTATGGAACCAGGAGCTGATCGTGTCCTATCCTGCTCTCCTTACCACCAAAATCCCGTCACGAATCGTGACCAACACGGCGGATACACGTGGATCAGCTGCAACAGTACGATTGAGATCCTGAATCACCGCGGTAGATTCGTCTGGCGGTGGCTGTTTCAAGACCTCGCCGCTCCATAACACATTGTCAATCAGGATCACGCCGTTGGGTGCCAGCAGGTCGAGCGCACACCGGTAGTAGTTGAGATAATTGGTCTTGTCTGCATCGATAAAAATCAGATCGAAAAGGCCGGCAAGCGCGCTCATCGTGTCCCGCGCTGAGCCCATGCGAATGCTGATCTTGCCGCCGACTGGCGCCTGCGCGAAATAGCGTCGGGCCACCGCCGCTGACTTCTCATTGATCTCGCAGGTGATCACGGTTCCATCAACCGGCAACGCTTCGGCAAAACAGAGCGCGCTGTAGCCGGTGAACATCCCGATTTCGAGCACGCGCTTCGCGCCGATCAATTGCGTCATCATTTTCAGAAACGCCCCTTCCAGCGGACCGACCAGCATCTGAGGATACTGCATGGTCCGCTGGGTTTCCTCTCGAAGAGCGCGACAGACCGGCGACTCCGGCATGGAATGGGATTCGGCATATGCGTCGATCTCTGACGGGATGAGCTGGTTCATCTGGTTCCTTTCACCGATTTGAAAAACACCAAGGTCGTTGCGTACACTGATCGAGACAAGCCCCGTACGAAGAGATCGTAGTATAGCGGAGGAGGCCGGTTTGAAAACACTCGCCACGTTGGAACCCCTCACCACCAGGCTGCTGGAAATTCAGCGCATCAATAGCGCCGCCTCGATCCTCTCGTGGGATCAGGAAACCTATATGCCGGCCGGCGGAGGCGAAGCACGGGCCGAGCAGATTGCGGTGCTCCAAGGCATCGCCCATCAGAAGCTGGTCGCTCCGGACGTGCAGTCTCTCTTGTCTCAATGGGTGGATCCTGCCACCGGCCAGGCTGCCGACAAGGCTGGTGACACGTGGGATGAGCCGTCGCGCTCGCTCCTGCGCGAGACCTGGCGAGATTTCATCCGGGCGAAGAAACTGCCGTCGGATTTCGTCGTGAAACTGAGCCGTGAATGTTCACTTGCCCAGCAAGTGTGGACCGAAGCAAGAACGCAAAATAAATTTGCGATGTTCCTGCCGAACCTCCGGACCGTGCTCGAGCTTAAACGTGAAGAAGCACACTACCTCGGCTATCACGATTCCCCCTACAATGCCCTCTTGGATGTCTATGAGCCGGGCGCAACAATCGCTGGGCTTCAGCCGGTATTTGCGGCACTCAAGGCCCGCCTGGTGCCGTTACTGAAGCGAATCACAGAGAGCCGCGTTCAGATCGATGACAGCATTCTGCATCACTCGTATGACCAAACTCGGCAGTTAGAGTTCGGCCGCCTGGTGTTGACGGCCATGGGGTATGACTTCGAGCACGGTCGCCTGGATCTGTCGGCTCATCCCTTCACCTCCTCGTTTCACCCGACGGATGTGCGCGTGACGACTCGTGTCCATGAGCATGAGCTACAATCCTGTCTCTTCAGTTGCATCCATGAAGGCGGGCACGGACTGTATGACCAGGGACTCGATCAACAGTATTTCGGCACCCCGTTGGGCGATTCAGTTTCGCTCGGTATTCATGAGAGCCAATCTCGCCTCTGGGAAAACTGCGTCGGTCGATCGCGCTCTTTTTGGCGTTTCTTCTATCCTGTCCTGCAGCACACCTTTCACGATCAGCTCCGTGGCGTGGATGTCGAACAGTTCTACGCTGCCATCAATCGTGTGAAACCGTCGCTCATCCGTGTGGAAGCCGACGAGCTGACCTACAATCTCCATATCATGCTGCGGTTTGAAATCGAGCAAGACCTGATCGAAGGCAAGATCCAGGCCGAAGATCTCCCCGCGATCTGGAATCAGAAGACGGAGGAATATCTCGGCATCGTTCCTCCAACGGACGCGGAGGGCGCCTTACAGGACGTGCATTGGTCGTTTGGGTCGTTCGGATATTTTCCCACCTATACGCTCGGTAATCTCTACTCGGTCCAATTTTTCGAACAAGCCAAGCGGGAGATTCCGCATTTGGAGGAGGAGATTGCTACCGGTCAACTGATGGGCCTGCGGCGGTGGCTCGAACAAAAGATCCACCGTTGGGGCCGCATGTTCACACCGGCCCATTTAGCAGAACGCGTGACAGGTTCCACGATCGACCCAGAGCCTTTCTTACAGTATGTGGAAAAGAAGTACGGCGAGCTCTACCAGCTCTGAGCGTCGATCGCAGGCCGACTCTCGTAGCCCAACGCGGCATTGAGCTTCGTCAGGATCGCTGGAGCCACGACAAACTCAGCCTGCACGTCGATCCGGTGCGGGACAAGCAACGTGGTGTGAAAAACAATATCCCGAATCGGAATTTTTAACTCAGGATCTTGAGGGGTACTGAGCTGAACCGCTTCCACAGATCCCGTGATGGCACCCGTATCCTGTGGTCCGTAGACAGCGAGGACGGCATCGAGAATGTCTTTGACTTTCTCATTGGCCTCCACCCCTTGTATGGCATTGACCAACAGCGGGATCGCCTCCTCTTTCGCTCGATCCGAGACTGTGAAGTTTTCGATCCGGCCTTTTCGGCGGAGGGACGTCAGGTCGTTGTCGAGATCTTTACTGAAGGCCCCATAGGCGAATCGGAAAAATTCAAAATGAAATGCTTTGAGTCCTTGGGCAAAGGTTTGGAGCTCGCACAAAAAGCAGAGCTGCTGCAACTTCACATCACTCAGATATCCGTAGGGTTCCGCCAGGTGCAGAACGTACAGGAGCAGGGCTCGGTCAACGGTGATCTGACTGGGGAGTCTCAACGGTGCCTCTCGATGATAACCCTCTTCTCTTTACTTATAGACGGCGATCAACGCGGCCGTCAAAACCAGCCGGTCACGGAAGATCAAAGAAACGCTCTTGACCGGCTCTTCAGTTTCGTCTTTAATTCCGATCCAGGAGGCTCAGACCGATCGCCATGTCCAAACATGTAAAAGAAATGGAAGTCCTCAAGGAGCATCTCGGAAAGCACCAGCTCAAATTTACCCGGCAGCGTGAATTGATCCTTGATGCATTCCTCAAACAAGAACACATCACAGCCGAAGAGATGTACCACCAACTGGCACGGAAAGATCCCCATTTGGGACTTGCGACCATCTATCGCACACTCAACCTGTTTTGCGAAGCGGGCCTTGCCCAGGCCCGGCATTTCGGGACCCAGACACAGTACGACAATATTTCACACAAGGGCCACCACGATCATCTCATCTGCACCGGTTGTGGAAAAATCGTCGAATTCGAAAACTGCGATATCGAGCGCCTTCAAGAAGAGGTCGCCTCACGGAACGGCTTCACGATCCAAACCCACCGCCTCGAACTCTACGGGCTCTGCTCTCGCTGCCGCCATTGACCCCTGTGGGTCTTTCTGGTATTCTTTTTTGAGATAGCTTATCAATTTCAATAGTACTCCATTTCATGACACAGGATTTCCATGCATACACTACGCCCGCTTCACACAATTGGTGTCCTCGCACGATTCGCCTTCGCCATCTGTCTGATTTTGATCTTGTGGCTCGCACCTTCTTCCGATGTCTCTGCCGCCAATACGTTGACCGTCTATTCTGGACGAGCTGAACGACTGATCAAACCGGTCCTGGACGCGTTCACCGCGAAGACCGGCATTCAAATTGATTTGCTTTCCTCCGGCACGACCGAGCTCGTGAATCGAATGAAGGCAGAAGGTGACCGGAGTCCGGCCGATGTGTTTATCACCAATGATGCCGGCAGCCTGGAAATCGCCCGCACCGCAGGGCTTCTTCGTCCCGTGGGCATGCGAGAAGTCGAACGGGCTATTCCATCGCAATTTCGCGCGGCGGATAACAGTTGGATCGGCTTATCCGGAAGATTTTGGATCATCGTGTACAACACAACCATGGTGAAGCCTGATCAGATTACATCATTGTTAGACCTGGCTGATCCAGCCTGGAAGGACAAAGTCGCGATTCCGAACGCCGGTAGCGAATACTTGCAAGCAGGCGTGTCGGTCATTCGCGCAAGTCTGGGCGACGAGTCGACCAAAAAATTCCTCGAAGGGCTCCGAGATAACGCCGGCACTCAGGTGTACCAAAAGAGCTCGCAAATCGTCGAGGCAGTCGCCAAGGGGCAGGTTCCTATCGGCATCGTAAATCATTACTATGTCTATCGCCATCTCGCCACCCAACCCACAGCGCCGCTTGGGGTCTTGATGCCCGATCAACAGGCAGGCGGAATAGGAGCCATCATGAACGTGACGGGCATCGGTATCCTGAGGCACACGCCCCGCATCGAGAACGCGAAACTACTCGTGGAATTTCTCGTCGCACAGGACGGCCAGAAGATGTTCGCCGACCTTGATAAAGAATACCCGCTCCATCCTGAGGTGAAGACCGATCCCGTTCTCCCGGAACGGAAAAGTTTCCGAGCAGCGTTGGTCCCGTTGACCAAGCTCGCTGAACTACGAGAACCCACGATGCAGCTCATCGAACAAGTCGGGATGCGATAACCTTGCGAGCAGACTCGTGATTCTCGCACACCGATTGTCTGTTTCAACTCTGCAATTGGCGGTCCTCGCCACTGCCGCACTGATCCTTTTGCCGTTGGGCTACGTCACCACGCTGGCCTTATCGGCTGATCCAGCGGTCTGGCAACGTCTCTGGGCGACTCGTGTCCCTGAACTCCTGCTCAACACGGTGTCATTGGCCGGTGCCGTAGCGCTCCTCACGCTCATGCTCGGCGTCTCCACGGCTTGGATGGTCACACGATTCGAATTCCCTGGTCGTCGCCTTTGGGAAATTGCCCTTGTGCTTCCCTTGGCCATGCCGACATACGTCCTGGCCTATGTATACAACTATCTGTTGGGATTCGGCGGTCCTATGGAGCAGCTGTGGCAACTCATGGCGGGGCCGCAAGCGAGAATCTTTTCTCCCCAAAGTTTTTGGGGAGTCACTCTCGTCATGGCACTCGATACGTTTCCATTCGTCTACCTTCTCACACGCAGTGCGCTCTTGAGCTTCAACGTGTCATTCGAAGAAGTGGCCCGAACCTGTGGCGCATCTCCACTGCGCACGATGTTCAGCGTGACTCTTCCGTTGTTGCGTCCCTCCATCGTCGCCGGTGTCGCGCTCGTGGTTCTGTATGTCGTCTCGGATTTCGGTGCCGTTTCTCTCCTTCGCTATCAAACACTGACCTACGCCGTGTTTCAGCAAATGACCGGCCGGTCCGACAACCAAGCCGCGAGCATCCTGAGCATCCTATTGGTCGTCCTGGCGCTCCTGTTCTTATTGACCGAACGTTGGTTCCGCCGTAAGAGCCGGTTTTACCAGACGACGGGGCGCTATCGTGCGCCGCAACGCCTTCAGCGCGGTTGGCTCCACACCGGACTCCTGACGGCCTGCCTGGCCTCGGTTGTCGGCTTGGCTTTTGGAATCCCTACCTCTCTCTTAGTGATGTGGAGCCTCTCCCGAGAAGCTCAGGCGATTCTGGATACTCGTTTCTTCGGGTTTGTTTGGAACAGCGCCCTACTATCCAGCTTGGCAGCGACAGCAGCCGTGTTGGTTGGACTGCCGCTCGCCTACCTCGCGAGCCGAAAACCCACGTGGCTCAACCTCGGCTGTTTACAGGCAGCCTACGCCGGTTATGTCCTGCCGGGACCGGTTGCGGCTCTAGCCGTACTTGTTCTGTTTTTAAAAATCATGCCGTTCTTGTATGGAACTGTGCTCGTATTGATTGTCGCCTATGTCCTGCACTTCCTCCCCGCCGGACTTCAATCACTCGAACCCTCGATCCAACAGATCACACCTAACCTTGAGGAAGTGGCCCGTACCTTGGGACTGGGAGTTCGAGAAACCTGGAGGCGAGTCACGTTGCCGCTGATCCGTCACGGCGTCATCGTGGCCTGGGTCCTTATTTTTCTGCAAACCATGAAGGAGCTTCCCGCGACATTACTGTTGAGGCCCGTTGGATTCGACACTTTAGCGATCCGTGTTTGGCTGGAAGCGAGTGAGGAATATTATCAACTGGCGGCTCCGTCGGCCCTATTGATCGTGCTGGTCGGCTTGCCGGCCCTGTTTCTGTTGCTCTCTCGTGATTGGAGGGCGGCATAGACCCATGATGCATTCACCATCACACACAACCCATATGGATACCGGCCCATCTGACAGTCAAGTCGATCTGTACGGACCGACCGCTTCTATTTTAGAACTCCGTTCCGTATCGTGCGCCTATGACCCAACACGGCCCGCGATCCAGAACATTTCCTTTTCCATACGAGAAGGGGAGATCCTATGTCTCCTCGGGCCGTCCGGTTGCGGCAAGACCACTATCTTGAGGGCGATTGCAGGCTTCGAGCCTGTGCGCTCCGGGCAGATTTTTCTCTCCGACCGATTAGTCTCTTCATCCTCCGAAACCGTGCCAACCGAAGCACGCCGTGTCGGGATGGTCTTCCAAGAATATGCGCTGTTTCCACACCTGCGTGTCGCCGACAATATTGCCTTTGGACTCCATCAACTCTCGCAAGCGGAACGGACATCACGGGTCCAAGAAATGCTGCAGCTGACGGGTCTGGAAGGCCTGGAACGCCGGTATCCACATGAATTATCCGGTGGACAACAGCAACGCGTGGCGCTCTCACGGGCATTGGTGCAGAATCCTGTCCTGCTCCTCTTGGACGAGCCGTTCAGCAATCTCGACCCCGACATGGCCAGCCGCATGCGGCAGGACCTCCATGTCCTCCTCCGTCGGACGAAGACCACCACTATTTTGGTTACCCACGATCACGATGAAGCGTTCGCCATGGCGGATCGTATTGCCGTTTTGAATCGCGGTGAGATCGAACAGTTGGACTCTCCTGAACTGATCTACCATCTCCCAGCAACCCGGTTTGTGGCTGACTTTGTAGGCCAAGCCGACTTTATCGCCGGACAGATTCAACAGGGTATCGTGCATACCGAACTGGGAGAGTTCCCCAATACAGTCAACGGCACAGAAGGGACCTCTGTCGTGGTGATGATCCGCCCGGACGACATTCATCTCAGGCCTAACCAATCGGCAGAATCCAGGATCGTCACTCGGCAGTTCCGAGGCTCAGAAAATCTCTATACTGTCCGGCTTCCTTCCGGCCAAATCATCCATAGCAGCGAGAGTTCGACCAGCGTTTACCAGGAAGGCACCGCTGTCGAATTGCGGGTTTCAGCAACGCATACCGTTTTGTTTGATGCGTCTAGTCTTCCAGGTGTTCCCAGGATACACAATCTTCCTGAAAACGATACAGCGAACGCGGACTGAATTTCCCGGTTGACAGAACCAGGAAATGAATGGTATTGAGAAGCATTATCAAGAAATGAGAATAGCGATAAGGAAACGTTGCCATGGAATCACTAAAAGAAATCGTGGACTATGGAATCATTGGCCTACTGTTCGCTTTGAGCGTCTGGGCTGTAGCTGTCGCCGTCGAACGATGGCAATTTTATCGACGGATCGACCCTTCCCATTACCCTAGTCAACAGCTATTCGAGATCGCCCTCACCAAACGGTTGGTCATTATCGGGACGGTGGCAGCAAATGCTCCCTACATTGGACTTTTAGGAACCGTCCTTGGAATTATGCTGACGTTCCATACCATGGGGACTTCGAAGACCATTGCCGTCAGTTCCATTATGGTCGGGTTGAGCCTTGCACTGAAAGCCACTGCTGTAGGGCTTCTGGTGGCTATCCCCTGCGTCGTGATGAACAACGCCCTCCGAAGACGCGTCGCCGAGCTCGTTACCCTTTATAAAGCGCAACAGCAACATGGATGAAGAACTGAACCAAATAAACGTCATCCCTCTGGTTGACGTGATGCTGGTCTTATTAGTCATCGTGTTGACGACGGCCACATTTATTAGCACCGGTCAGATTCCGGTCGATTTGGCCAAAGCGTCCGAAGCCGCGGATAGAAAAGATGTGCCGCTGGTGATCACGTTGACTTCGCAAGGAGAGATGTACCTGAACGAATCCGCTGTGCCGGAAGATGGTTTGCGAATCGTACTGGAGCGACAGCCTCGAGAGTCACTCGTTGTCGTCCGCGCCGACAAAGTAACGATTCTCGAGCGATTCGTTCAGGTCGTGGATGAACTGAAAAGCCTGGGCTTCGGACAGGTCAGCCTTGAAGTGGTGAAATCATGACTTCGCTTCCCTCACGCTATTCCATTCATACCCGCCTGCATCGTCAGGGGTGGGCCTATTCTGTGGTGTTCCATGCGATGATGGCCGTCTGTGCTGTGGCCCTGATGTCCGGGCTCACGCTATCGGTTGAACCTAATTCCTATCAGTGGAACGTGGCATTGATTGAATCACCAGGTCCCCAACCGACAGCGGAGCCTCTCCCGGAAAGCAGGCCGGAACAGCCCCAGAAAAGGCAAACTGTAAAGCCTAAGTCAGTACCGCCCGAAGTGATGGCAAAACCGGTTCAACAAGAGGTGATCCCTCGTCAGACCACGCAACCCGCCCAGGACGTTACGGAATCGACCACTGTGAATCAAACCGCTTCGACCACAATCACACAAACCGTCGAACATCATGAAGTGACTCAGGATAGGGTCGTGGAAGAAGAGCCTCTACCCACGAAAGAAGTCGCTTCAAACGAACCCGTCACGTCAGCCGTGGAACCGGTCGCCCAACAGCCTTTAGTCCAAACGACAAGCGAGACACCACCGCAGCAGCCCAGCGCCGAACAAGTCGTGGCTTCGACAACCCCCTTCAAGGCAGTACCGGCAGCCAAGGCAGACTACGGGTGGCTGATGAGGGCGTTGCTCGGACGAATCGATGAACTCAAGAATTACCCGGTCATGGCTCGAATGAATCGCTGGGAAGGCAAAGTGATTCTCCGGGCCGTCATTCGAGATGACGGTCAGGTATTGATGGTAGATGTACAAGAAAGCTCAGGCCGGTCGATCCTGGATAATGATGCAATGGAAACTCTAAAGAAGGCCTCTCCGCTCAAACTGGACCATCCTTTAGGGAAACCACAAGTCGCGATCCTGATGCCGATCAGTTATTCGCTCCGGTAAGTTCACCTGTGATGGCTTCATGGAATATTTCGGCATGAGGTCGCTATCGGCATTGTGTACATGAATGAACATGTTACGAGTCATATCGGTCGGCTTGCCCATGGAGACGTTCCCGTTTAACATCCTACGGTTTTCGCTCTTCTACAGCGGAAGCCTCGTCGTTATTCACCCCTAGAGGCCATTAGAGCCCATCGCGCAAGGAGGAAGCGTGTGAACAGGTTGTCATTTTTGAAATTGAGAATAGGAACTAACATTATTATCGGCTTCGCGTTGGTGGTTGCTTTCACGAGCAGCCTACCCGTAGGCGCTGAAGAGCCAGCACCTCAGGAAAATTCGACGATGGAAGAGGTGCCAACCCAGAAGTCTTCCACGGACAAGGAGACCCAGTCTAAGTCTTCAACGACGGCACAGGAGGCTTCAGCCACTGATTCCACACCGGTCGAGCCAAAGCCGTTGAAAATTCCCTTGACCGAAATCATCGGGACCTCGCCGACGGCCATGGACCACATTCCCGGATCGGGAAAGGTGGTCACCTCTGAATCCATCCAGAATAACCACCGATTAACCATCAACGAAGCCCTGAGGGAAGTTCCAGGCGTTCACATCCGGGACGAAGAGGGATTAGGCATCAGGCCCAACATCGGCATCCGGGGTTTGGATCCAACCCGCAGTCGAAAAGTCCACATCATGGAAGACGGTGTACCGATCATGCTGATGCCTTATGCTGACCCATCGTCCTACTACTTTCCGCCGATCTTCCGATTCGATCGGATCGAAGTGTTGAAAGGCAGTGGCCAACTGCTCTATGGACCTCAAACTATTGGAGGTGTCATCAACCTGATTACTCGCATGCCGCCGACAACGCCGGAAGGTCACTTCCAGGTATGGGGCGGCAACCTGAACTACCTGAACACACACTTCGATTACGGAGGCACCTGGGGCAAGACCGGTTACTTGGTCGATTACACTCATTCGCAAATGGATACCCCCCGGTTCACTAATATTCGCGCAAAGACCGATGACCTGACGTTCAAAGCCGTTCACGAGTTGAGCGAACGGACTCAGATTCTTGCCAAGTTCAATTACTATCGCGAAAATTCAGGGATCGGGTACCAAGGCCTGACGGAAGCGGACTGGTCGCTTCGTGGCAGTGATCGGCAGACTCTATTCACCAACGATCGCTTCGACTTTATGCGACTTGGTTATCACGTGGCCGTCAACCACATGTTCACGGCAGACCTAACCTCCACGGTCAACCTCTTCGGCCACTACATTCAGCGAGACTGGTCCCGCCGGTCCCAACAAGGAGTGGACGTCACCGGGGCTCCCGTCGGCGGCATACAAACCGGCAACAACCTTCCGGCGGGGGCCTTTAGCGTCGTGCCCGCAAATCAACGTTTTACGAACGAGCGGGAGTATTGGGTGTGGGGAGTCGAGCCCCGCTTCCATTATCTCCACTCGCTACTAGGGATAAAGGGCGAGGCAGACTTCGGAGCGCGGTATATGTACGAGCAATCGGACCGTAAACAGCTGCGCAACCTCGTATCCGGTGTCGGAGCATTCTCAAGCTGTGTGGGCGTGATAGGGGGAGGCAACGACAGTTGCCTTGGCGAGAACAATAAGCGCACAACGAACGCCTATGCTTTCTTCGCTCAAGAACGATTGTTCTTCGGTCCGTTCACGGTGACACCAGGATTCCGCGTCGAACATATCAGCTATGATCAAGATAACCGCCTGGCTAGTGTGAATAACGGCAACGGGTCTTTCAGCAAAACCAACTTCACCGAAGTGTTACCCGGAGTAGGAGTGACCTATTCTCCGTTCAAGAACAATACGTTCTTTTTCGGCGCCCACCGCGGCATGGCGCCGCCGCAGATTTCCGATGCCATCACCGGAACCGGACAAATCGTCGACCTGGGACCTGAGTTGAATTGGACCTACGAGTTAGGTGTGAGAGGGAATCTGGCTCCTTGGCTCGGGTATTCGGTTACCGGTTACCAGATCGATTTCTCCAATCAGATCATCTCTCAGTCAGTGGCGGGCGGTGTCGGGGCCACCTTGACCAGCGCCGGCGAGACGCAACATCGCGGGGCGGAAGTTGCCGCGCAGCTCGATATCTTGGACGCCGTGACCGGTCGGAATGACGATCAAGATGTCACGCTCGATCTCAACTATACGTGGGTTGCGCAGGCAGACTTTCGGGGGAACCGCAACAGCTCCATTACCGGGGCCGCATTGTTACCCGGTGAACCGGCAATTTTTAATACCAGCGGAAACCGACTACCCTACTCTCCGGAACATTTGATCGCAGCTGGGATCGGCTATGCCAACCGCGCCTTCAGTCTTGGACCGTTTAATGCGAGGGTGGAAACCCAGTGCGTCAGCGATCAGTTTGCGGACGACCGCAACACGGTGATTCCCACGCCGAACGGACAGCGCGGGATCGTGAGAGGCTGGTGCATGCTCAATGCTTCGGTCAATCAACACGTGAAGAAGATCAACACGACCTTCTTCTTCACGGGGAAAAACATGCTCGGGCAGGACGTTATTGTGGACCGTTCCCGAGGCATCTATCCCGGCCTTCCGGCGCTTTGGCAAGCAGGAGCACGGTGGACATTCTAGTGTAACGGACAGTCGGGCAGCCCGAGACTGTGGCGGCCCGACACCGAGTATTCGACGCTATGAAAGCTCAACCTGACACCTTCACGAACGAAGCTTGCACCGCGGAACAGGTTCGCTGTTTCTGTGGGCAACTGGTCGCCCGTCTCATCGAGACAGGGATCGAGCTGAAATGTAAACGCTGTCGGAGACTCGTGACGATTCCCTTTTCGCGCATCCGGGGGATGACGGCAAGAAATACCTGAATCGTGTAACTTAGTCCCTATAGCGGCCAGCGGTTGTTCACCCAGAGCCCCGGATCACACAGGTGGTCTTGGGCTCTTCGTTTTTGGAGGTGATGGTATGCGATTCGAAGCGACAGATGCTGTTCAACCGGCGGTAATAAGAATTCAACATATGCTCCAGAAGATCGACCGTCTCTGTCTCCCCCCAGCATCACGGTACGACCTGGAGAGCATTCTCGTTCGGCAAGTGGCGAACGAATTAGATCGGCTTCTACCGTGGCAAGCCGGGCATGGACAGGGAACAGCGGCGATCGCGCTGCAGATCGGACGGGCCGCACACCTCACGGACGAAGATTTGCATCAGCTCAAGCTGGCCTCCCTGCTTCATGATATCGGCATTCTCATGCTTCCGCCCTGCTTACACACCAGACGAGAATGGATTGAGCCAGACGCCTACGTGACGATTCAAAACCACCCGAGGCTCGGAGCCACGCTGCTAGAGCCCTTTTCATTTCTTCGTGAGGCCACCATGATGATTGCCCATCATCACGAGCGATGGGACGGCTCTGGATACCCCTATGGCCTCAGGGGACAATTCATTCCATTAGGAGCAAGAATTCTGGCCATCGCCGATGCATTTGAAGCCATTCAGGTTCCACATGTTCGCGATCGGGCTCTGCGCAATCGCATTGCCCTCCGCATCTTACAGGTGGCGTCAGGAACTCAGTTTGATCCCTGTATCGTCGATATCCTGGTTGAACTCTCCGGGGAAACGGATACGGTGCATGCGAGAGAAGCATCCGCGTCCGTAACACAGCCGGCGTCCGCCCTACGCCGGCCTCAAAGTGGGAGGCCCACCCCTCCCACTTGACAGGCAAGGGTCCTCGCCTCCCGAGGGCCCTTGCCGCCCAGACATCTCAGCGGACCAGACCTGAGGTTGTTCGACAAATCCAGGACGGCACTGCTGAAAGGTGGTTAATAAGAAGGAACGAGCCACTCATGAATCATACTAGAATTTCACGTCAAACATGGCGTGACCTGACCTTACTCCTCGCGATTGTTTTCTTTACCGGTGTCGTCTCTTGCTCTAGTAGCAATGACAGCCCGCCGCCACCGATCGCCTCCGCTGGGACGCCCGGTGCTGAAGAGGCCGTCGGCGAACGACTGTTTCTCGAAACACGATTCGCTCAGTCATTCAAAGCGTCTCTAGACAACGGCGGCGATATCAATGACCCGACTATCGATGACCGCGTCGTTGAAACCGTTGAAACCTTGAGTGTGCCGATCAACCCAGGGCCGTTCAAAGGCCTCTCCATGAATTGCCGAGCTTGTCATTTCGTTGATGACGTGCTGGATGCGCCGAGAGGCGGCATGCGCACCTATACTGATTTTGCGCGCCGCAGCCCCCTCCCGGCCCGAGCGGACGGCAAGACTGTTGCCGTCCGCAATTCTCCTCCTCTCGTCAATGCTGCACTCGATCGACCAGGTGGCGCCTTGTTCCATTTCGATGCTGAGTTCAACTCAATGGAAGAGTTGGTCGCAGCCACCTTCACAGGGCGAAACTTCGGCTGGCAGCCAGGAGAACGGGCTCAGGCCATCACCCATATCGCTCGCGTGGTCCGCTCCGACGATGGCACGGGGGATTTAGCCAAGGAGTTTGATGGAACGCCCTTTCGAGTGTTGTTCGGCGGTACTGATGCCTCCATACCGGAGGAGTTCCAGCTCACATCTGAATTCCGATTGGCGATCGGCTCCGCGACCGACCAGGAGGTGTTCCACGCCGTCGTCAAAGTCGTCGCCACGTATGTCACTGGTCTTCTCTTTTCCCAAAGCGAAGACAGTGGAGCGCCGATCCGCTCTCCATTCGATGTATTCTTGGAGGGCAACGAGTTCCCTCAATCACCGGATTCCAACGAATCTCCGATCGACTACAGCAGACGCCTGCTGCAACTCCTCAAGGCACGCGAAGCGGCCGGCACACTCCGGTTTGTCACCTCGAATCCGAATAGAACCGATGGGCAATTCCAGTTTCATACTCAGCCGTTCGCGTTTGGAGCGCAAGAATTGGCCGGCTTGAAAATGTTCCTGGCGGAACCGGCGGCGCTCGCGGCCACGACGGCTGAACTGGCGGCCGGACAAATCGGCAACTGTGTCGCCTGTCATGCCGCTCCCAGCTTTACGGATTTCAAGGCCCATAACACTGGGACAACCCAGAAGGAATATGATGAGATTCCCGGCCATGGGAACGGCGCGTTGATGAATCTGGCAATCCCCACGCTCGACACACGAACCGCCGACGATCTACCGGCTACCGAACAACATCCGACCGCCAGCGAGCGATTCCGCGCCGTTCCCGCTGCCGGTACAACCTTGACCGACCTAGGCTTGTGGAACGTCTTCGCCAATCCCGACATGCCCGAGCCGCAAGACAAAATTCGAAACATTCTCTGCAATGAGGAGCAACCTTGCTCCGTTTCTCAAAGCGAACTCTTGAATCGAGCGATCGCTCGATTCAAGACTCCCGGCCTGCGCGATCTAGGGCACTCCGCTCCATTCATGCATAACGGTCAATTCGATACCTTGGACGACGTCCTGGAGTTTTACCGCGAGATGTCCGATCTCGCGCGGGAAGGAAAGCTCCGCAATGGCGCAGACCAACTTCGACAGATTGCATTGCGAGAGAGCGATGTCGCGCCGTTGGCGGCGTTCCTGAAATCACTGAATGAAGATTACCAATAGTCGCGAAGATTCACTTTTTAGGACTTCACACCGTAATGAGACAGGTGGATTGATGACAACGTATTCCCCTACCCACTCAACTCTCTTGATATGCCTGCACTGTCATAGACCAATCTCCCACCGAAACCCCCAGCTCTGGTGTATCAAGTGCCGATGCGCCAAGCGCCGACGAGGGCAGGCTAGAGGGCTCGCACAGTCGCTGCGGGCCAGACGCCTTAAGGCATGGCTGAAAACGTTATGGAGTGATCGGAATGGACTGCAACTAAATCAGAAATAACCGGTCGAGTCATCGATCGGTTATAGATGCGGCCGAAGGACTTGGAGTCCAGAGCCCATGGTTGCTCACCGGCCATCGAATAGCAACGCGGCATCCAATTCGTTCGGCTTTCTTTACTGGATACTCTCTAGAAATACACCGCTTACTTCTTGATCTGCTCCGAAAGGTAGCGCTCTAAGCCGACCTGACTGATCGTCCGCAGTTGAGTTTCGAACCAGTCCACGTGCTCTTCTGAATCCTCGACCATGTGTTCCAGCAGGTGACGGGTCGTGAAATCACCGACTTTGGCGCAGTGGGCAATGGCTTTTCTGAGCAATTCAACATCCTCGCGTTCAAATTCAAGATCGACTTGAAACAGAGCTCCTACGTCCCGTCCCTGCGCCACAGCATCAAGATGCTCAACGTCCGGCGTTCCATCCAGGTATAAAACATGGTCGATGAGGGCCGACGAGTGCTGCACTTCTCCGTTCGCCAGATGGCTGTAGTACTCATGCAGCCGGTCATACCCCCAATGCTTGCACAGCGCCGCATGCAACAAATACTGGTGCACGGCTGTCAGCTCGGCTTTCAACACCCCATTGAGATGCTCAAGCACGCCTTCTTTGGCTTTCATCCCCTCACGATTCTTTCTTGATCTGTTCAGTCAAGTAGTTTTCCAAACCGACTTGCTTGATGGTTTCTAATTGAGTTTCGATCCAATCAATGTGTGCATCGACATCCTTCGCCATGTCCTCGAGCATGTGTCGAGTCGTAAAATCCGTCACCTTGGCGCAGTGCACGATTCCCTCGTTGAGCAATCCCAGCATTTCTTGCTCCGCTTTCAGGTCCAGCTTCAGCTGCTCCGCGACCGTCTCGCCGACTTGAACAGTGTTCATCCGCTGCACGTTGGGCACACCTTCTAAATAAAGAATATGACCAATAAGCTCATCGGCGTCTTTCATCTCGTCGATGCTCCGTTCACGCACTTTATGCTGGAGCCTTTCGTATCCCCAATTCTCACACATCTTCGCATGGACAAAATACTGGTTGATGGCCGTCAAATCCGCCGTCAAAATCTTATTCAAGATGTTGATGACCCCTTCTTTTGCTTTCATGATTGCTGGCCTCCTTTCGATTTCACCTACCGACCTCCCCTCATTATCAGCACGTCTGTTTGCCATCGTCAACTCGAGAAATAGATTCATTTCGAGTTTACTTCTCAGTTTCGATGACATGAATTCTCAATCTCTGCAAGTACTCCGCACTGCGGCCGTACGGTCTCGTTCGGGACCGAGACATCAAGGCAGGCTACTTGAAAGCGCGGTCTGCAGGGTGGTAAACTTCTACGGCTCCAGACATTGGGGTTTGAAAATCACACCGCGAATACTGTCATGATGATTCCTACTCGATTCATAAGTGCATCCTCGCTTCTACTTGCGCTATCCGTGGCGTTGAGCCCAGGCTCCGTTTCTGCTCATGGAAATGTGACCATAGAAGAAGATCCCTGTGTGCGAAAAATCGGCGGAAGTATGGTGCATTTCAGCGCCTACCAGCCCCAGATCGAACCGAAAGCTCAATACTGCACGGAGATTCCGGATGTCGGTGACACCTTCTTAGTAGTCGACCTTGTTGACCCAAGTCTACGTACACTCCCGGTGGGTGTGAAGATCATTCGGGGAGTGAATGAAGACGAACAAGACGAGACCCAGACCGTCGCGTATTGGAAACCGATGTCTCACCCAGATGGGGTAGTCCGAGGTGAGGCCAAGCTGGATAAAGGGCTGTACAAACTGATCATTACGGCAGAAGGGCTGAGTCCTTCCGCCTACCTGCTGAGGGTACAACAGGTTGACTACTCGAAACTTGGACGGTCCGCCCTAGGCCCGTTGGCATTGCTGCTGGTCCTTGGGATAGTCGGGTATGAGCTCTCAAAATCAGGCCGATTCCGGAATTGGTGGGCTGCTCGTCGTCGATCGTAGCCAACCGGATGCCATATACCAGTATCTAAGGATTCATTTCATCATATCCAGAGAGAGGGATCAGTTATGCGACTTGTTGTACGCCTGACGCTGATGGTTGGATTTGCGGTATTCACGATGGGGGCATTCTTGTCTTCCCAAGTCCATGCACATGGTGGATTATCCATGGCAGAGGATATGTGCAAGCTCACGGTTGGCCCTTATATGATGCACTTCAGTGGTTATCAACCTGAGAGCACGCAAGAAAAGCAATTCTGTGAAGATATTCCGGCAACCGGCCAAACAATCGTGGTACTGGACTACATCGAACAAGAGCTCCGATCCTTGCCCGCCGAAGTGCGTATCATCAGGGACACAGGAGCCGAAGACAATCTTGAGGCCGAGACAGTATTTCACCTCCCGGCCAAAGTGTATCCCAATGGATCGATTGATTTCAGATACACCTTTGACAAGCCTGGAAAGTTTGTCGGCTTGGTGAGCGTCGGCGAAAAAATGGAGCACGTCTCTCGGTTTCCATTCTCAGTTGGCGAGCCGAAAGTCTTTTCCAAGTTCTTGAATATCTACATGGTTCCAGTCGTGGCGGTTGTCATCGTAGGAGCGATCGTCTTTTTCATGCGCGATCGTAAACCGTCGCAAGCCGCGAGTTCCTAGGGATACGGCGGCAGAAAAGGGAGAGGTTTATGATGTCCCGTCACTTTTTGATTCGTGCCTGGGTGTGTTGCTTGTTCCTGCTGATTGCCGCTCCGTTCCCAGCGCTGGCTCAGCATGGACACGAACTGGCGAGCGATACGTGTGTCCTCCATATCGGACCGTATAAGATGTACTTCGCCAGCTACTTACCGGACACCTTCTACGAACGGAAATTTTGCCAGGAACTTCCTGGAGCAGGGAACGCGGTCCTGGTCCTTGATTATGTCGAGCATGAGCTTCGGTCTCTCCCGGTAGAAGTGCGCATCATTCGCGATACAGGGTCAGAGGACAATCTCGATGCGATAACCATCGCACACCTCCCAACCAAGATCCATCCTACCGGATCTATCAGCGTGAAACACAACTTCGACAATCCCGGTAAGTTCGTTGGTCTGGTTTCGATAGGCGAAAATCACGAACACGTCACACGCTTTTCCTTCTCGGTCGGTCAACAGGGAGTCATGTCGCATCTCACACACTACATTATGATCATAGTGCCTGTGCTGGTGGGCATCACTGTCGTCGTGTTCTTCGCCATTCGGGATCGTCGTAAGCCTACGCAAGTCACCCGTGTTGTAGGCAGCTGATCCACTCTGGCGCATCACGTCAAATAGTCAGACGCCTTGCGGTTCTCGGGTGCTGCCATAGGGCACGAGGAGGGATAATGATTGGCTCATTCAACAGTCACTCGTTTGCGCGTTTTTTCTTGGCCGCCGTTTGCGCCTTTGGATTACCCGTCGCCTCAACCTTTGCACATTCTCAGTTGGTCAAAGCAGAACCACCGCGCCGAGCCATCCTTACCAAGTCGCCGACTCAAGTTCGCTTGTGGTTCAACGAGAATATCGAGGGAGACTACGCATCGCTGGTGGTCCTCGATGCCAAGAAACAGCCGATCAGCGATGAACGACCCGCCCTCGCCACGGATGATCCAAAATCCATCGTCCTCTCTTTACCGGAACTCGCGCCCGGCAAGTATTCCGTCAAATTTCGCGTCCTCTCAGTCGATGGCCATGTCGTCGAATCTTCTTACGACTTCAGCATAAAGGGCGACGCTCAAGAAAAATGATCGAGGCCGTCGGCTCGCTCTTTGGCTTTCTGCAACTAGCGTCCAACATGGTGCTAGTGGGCGGGTGTGTCTTCTTGGCTATCGCCGAG
Organism: uncultured Nitrospira sp.; assembly: GCA_902500755.1. Lineage (GTDB taxonomy): Bacteria > Nitrospirota > Nitrospiria > Nitrospirales > Nitrospiraceae > Nitrospira_D. The sequence continues at coordinate 2,695 of CABVRV010000051.1, read as the reverse complement.
GAGAGACTTTCTGCCGTCGGACAGCCGTGGGCGGTGCGCCTTAAATCGACATTTCCCTGGCTGGCGCTCCTCCTTTTGATAGGGCTCTTCGGTCTTTTGGCGATGACGACTGCGCAAGCCACCGGGATCGGTGGCAATGCCCTAAATCCACAGGCCTGGTGGGAGTTTTTGCAGAAGACTCGCGTCGGATTTATTTGGACCCTCCGAGCGGCCAGTGCTCTCGTCGTTCTGGCAATCGTCTTGTACATTCGCGTCTCGCCCTCGGCCAGATGGCGCTATGTGCTATGTGCATCAGCCGCCTCCCTGACTATCGCTCTAGGGGCACTCTCTAGTCACTCAGCTGCTGAAGAACAAGCAGTGGCAGGCACATTGTCTTATGCGCTGCATCTCGTTGCGGCAAGCGTCTGGTTCGGCGGTCTTCCAGGGGTCGTTCTAGTAGCCTCGTCGTCGAACACCAGGACCGGAACAACCGAAGAACGAACCCATGCGGGTATAGTGTTGAGCCGCTTTTCAGCACTGGCTCTACCCACAATGATCGCCATCGTCGTATCGGGGCTTGTTGTGGCCAACCGCATGATCGACACGAATTACGCCGGCCTGGTGGCCACCACCTACGGTTGGCTACTCATCATAAAGCTGACTCTACTTGCCCTCATTCTTTCGATTGCCTCGAAGGCGAAATCCGTGTGGGTACCATCGCTCGCACAGACCCCTGAACGAGCCGCAATCGGGGGACAAAAGCTCCAAACATGGGTGGGTGTCGAGTTTATTCTCGCTATTCTCCTCGTCATCGTCGCGACGCTGCTGGCCGACGCTATACCGGCGAAGCATGACGTCATCGATAATTGGCCTTACCCATTCCGGTTCTCGATCGACGCAACATGGGACGACTGGCTTGTGAGGACTCTTGTAGGAATCGGGATCGTATTCTTGATCCTGACCGGCTTGACATACTCTCTCGGTCGCAAGAAACAATGGCCAACCTTATGGCGCATCGCGGTACCGACAGTGTTAGGAATCTTGGGGCTTAGCGCGACCTTCTACCCCATCGCTGTGCAATCGTACCCGGAAACATACCGCAAAACCCCGGTTCCGTTCGATGCGATTTCCATTGCAAACGGTGTCGACCTCTTCGCCGCAAATTGTGTTCCTTGTCATGGACCGCAAGCTAAGGGGAATGGTGTGCTCGCCAAAACCTTACCCAAACAACCGGTCGATCTGTTGACGGAGCCCCATACGGCCATGCACACAGCCGGCGACTTCTTCCATTGGTTGACATACGGTCGGTTTAACGGAGTCATGCCGCCTTTCGGCGACAAATTCTCAGAGGAGGAGCGCTGGGACCTGCTAAATTTCCTCCATGCCAATGCGCGGGGTTACCAATCAAGAATCATTGCCCCACGTATTTTGCCCCAACAGCCTTTCATGGCCACTCCGAACTTTTCCTATACTGCACACGACGGTTCAAGCGGCACACTGAAAGATTACCGAGGGAAACAAGGCTTACTCCTGGTTCTCTTCTCATGGCCGGACTCACAGGAACGGCTCGAACAACTTCGGAAGGCTGCCGCCTCGATCACCGAAAGCGGCGCGGCAATCCTAGCAGTCCCCATGAACGATCTCACTTCGAAACCCCTGACCTCCGCTATGCAAGAGATGCCGTTCCCTGTCGTCACCCAGGGTGCCCGAGAGATTTCCAGCAGCTATGTGCTGTTCCGGCGAACCATTTCGACTCCTGACCTATTCGGCGAGGGCATACGCCCAAAACACTTAGAGTTCCTCTTTGATCGATTCGGCTACCTGCGCGCACGATGGATCCCCGAAGGAGATGGGCCCGGGTGGGGGGATATTGACCTCTTGATACAGCAAATCACACAACTCAAACAAGAGCAGGAGATTCTACCTCCACCGGGTGATCACGTGCATTGAAGTCTCTCCTTCTCTCCTAGCTGAACACAATACCCTCATTAATCGTTGCTCTTCCCAAAGTAATCTGCATCACAAACATATTGCACCGAAGCTCAAGTGTGAGGAGGCGTTAGTTAGTTAGATTGTGGCTGGAGTACTACCTTTGGATCTAGAGTTCCGTGCGAGCCACTGACGGTACGTGACATCCTGATCCAGAGACTACCAGCAAGGGGAATGGGAACATCAGACCGCTCATCACGCAACCTCCTCAATCAATGACCTCACGGCACCGGGGTACGCTGGCCTGTCTTGCAGACTGGCTCGCGTAGTCAAACCCATTCTGGAATTGGAGAGTACGTGATACTCCAAAGAGTTGATGGACGATCGACCTTTTCCACTGCGGCATGAAGTTACCACTACCTACTAAAGTATGTGATTGAAACAGACCTACCAATCTTGACTTCCCACACGTGCAGGAGTATACATCCGAGCTCACTGGCCAAGCCTCCTACAGCACATAGTTTGCACGGGTTTAGATGACCTCACCCCAGATATTTTGCTTGACTCGTCTCGAATCTTTGTCGGATACTTGTGCACTTTTACGGGTCCTTCCACCAAAAAATAATGACCTACAGACTGTGGGGGGATTTTTTCATGAGACGTAGCATTCGGTAGCTGCACACTTTCATTTAACACAAGGAGGTAGGGGATATGGCAGCTGACAGTTCTGGGCGCGGGTATGACATTTCGCAGTGGTATGACTCGAAGCCGGTGAAGATCGGCTGGT
>CABVRV010000050.1 GCA_902500755.1 uncultured Nitrospira sp. | reverse complement strand
CATTCTCAAAACCACAAGAGTGATCACACTCGGTGATAGCCGCGCTTTTGTTTCCGGGTCCATTCGCACTTGGCCGGTTGGGTCGAGCCATTCCGTTGTGGATCATGGTTTATTTGGGTTTCGGGCTGATCACTCGATGTCATTGTCCCTTCCGATTACGCGCTGAAGGATCTTTGAAAAAGTGAACTCTTGGTCTTTGGGCGTGCACTAGCGGATCCTTCATGTCTCCGAGCTACACGCAAAAACGCCGCAAGGATGGATCGATTTACCGCATTGCCTACTATCGCTGTATTAAGACGATGCATCTAAATAATGCGGTATGCACGATCAAGCATCTGAACGTCGACCAGGTTGAACAACTGGTGATCATCTTGTGGACCTCAGCCAGAATGCCGATTGGGTCAACGTGACTGTCGAAGACTTGAATCGTGATCAGAAGGAGAAAATCAGGCCTCTTGGAACAAGAGGCTATCCGGTTGTGTGCGAAACTGGACCAACTGGAGCGAGAGATTGACCGATTTGTTCGAAGGGTTGGGTAGGGGACCATATCAATCAAACGCCTCGAACAAGAAATGCGTGACCGAGAAAGCCCTCGGCAGTCTTTGGAAGCTCTGTACACGCAGTACAGAGGCAGATCTCAGACCAAGCGGAGTGAGACTACGATGCGGAGATTATCTTGCGGAATTTGAATGATTTTCAGAGGGTCTTTGATGCGTTTGCGAGCTCCGAGCAAGTGAAAGTTCTTCGATGCATTGTCGAGGATATCATCGTCTATCCAGACAAACTTCTTCTAAACGTCTTCGAACTTGCCGAACTCACCCCTCGTTCGCAAAAGCGAACAAGGTGGCTCCCCGGGCAGGACTCGAACCTGCGACCAGCCGGTTACAAGACCCCCAACCTTTCAGCTGGGCTTGGACTATCTCTTCACCCGCCTGCTCTAATCAGGGGAGGGTGTCGGGCGCTAGCGAGGCCTTATTGGCTCGGCTCCTCAGCCTCTAGTCTCTGCACGTTCCTGCCTACTTCGGTGCCGTTCGGCAGGCTTCGCTCAGGGTTCCCGTATCGGTTTCCACGACGTAGGCTTCCCTGAATTCACCCGATGTTCAACCACAGTTTCCTGTGGAGGCTGCAACGAGGAGTGCACCTCTCTGTGGCAGTTAGCGCAAAGGAGGACACATTTGTCTAGTTCTTCCCGGATCTTTTCCCAGCTCCGTGTGTAACCCTTGCTGGAGATGCCAAAGTCTTTCCGGGCTGACGCTAGGTGATGGAACTCCAACGCTTCCATGCATCGATCATAGCCACAGTGCTCACAACGCGATCCTTTGTACTCAAGCGCTTTACGACGGATGTCTTTCCGGCGCTTGCGGACAGCGTTAATCAGATACTGGCGGCGATCGCCATAGGAACGTCGCTCTGCCAAGTGCCCCCTATTTTCTACAGCCGGCTGCTCTACCAACTGAGCTACCGGGGAACGACGTTGGTTTAAGCGAGCGAATTGTAGCACAAACTCAGGTGTGAATAGACAACAAGTTTTTAGGAGGGACGGTTGAATGGTTACACGTCAAAGTCTTCGGTTTCGTCTTCGTCGGAAGATGCGTCTGTGTTGCCTTTAGCCATTGCAGCATAATGTTTGGCCCAGGTGAGATAGAGGTTCCCACTGTCCCGCATCGTGTCAGCGGCTTTGACGAGTTTCTCCACAAGCTCCGGGTCTTTGCCCGTTGCTTGGAGAATTGCCGCCTGTCGTTCAATGGCGATTGGATACTGGTTGATCAACCCGGTAATACCACCCAATAGTTCATCCAGCGTATTGTCTTCGTTTTCCATCTTGCTCTCCGTGATCCCAATAAAAAACCCCATAGCGAGGGCTATGGGGTTCTTTGATTCTCAATCTACTTGCCTAGCCTTGATAAGCCTGCCCGAGCGCAGCCGACTCACCTTTCTTGGTCATCAGTTGTCCTGTCGCGCTGACGGCCTGCATAGTGATGGCAAAGTGCTTGGCTGCGTCGCAGACGATCACGCAGAGTTCGCAGCCTTTGCAGCGATCGATGAAAACTTCCGCCACCATCTTGCTGGTATTCAAGTCCAGGCAATTCGCCTCCGGGCAATACATGATACAGAGACGGCACCCCTTCTTGGCGGTGCACTTTTCGTCGATGACTTGAGCAACGTTATACATGCAACATCATTCCTTCTCTTAGGCAGCGACAGCTGGATTTCCGACACGCAGTTCGACCTTGTTCTTGTCGGCCCATTCGCTGGCGATTTCATAAGCCGCTTTCACGGTCGCCAAGTTCTTGGCTAGCAGCATTTCTTTCTTGGCGAATTTCTTCTTGATGGCTTCGTCCAATGAGGCTGTTCCTCCGGAGGCCACGAATTTCTTGCCGAACCGCTCTTGGAGAGCGCCGTCTAGGGCATCCATCGAGACACATTTCGTAATGCCTGAGACAGAGCCGATCATCGCCATATTCGTCGATAGCTCGGTGCCGGCCACCTCAATGGCTAACTCAGTGCCTGCAATATAAAACACGGCGACGTTCAAGTCCTTAAGCCGTTCCACGTCCTCCTCGGACAGCAATGGTTGGGCGGAATTGATGATCACCACGCCGCCTTCCTTCACGCCGGAGTAAAAGGGCATGGTGTAACTCTTTCCCATAGTGATGACTTGGGGATGAAAGACCTGAATGACATCGGGAAATACCAACTCACCGCGGTCGTAAATTCGTTCGATGCCGATCCGACAATAACTTTCTGCCGGCGCCATACGTTTTTCGGCGCCGAAGAATGGGTTGGAGATGGAAAACTTACCATCCCGGTTTGCTGCCATGGCCAAGACGTGCGCGGCAGTGACTGCCCCTTGTCCGCCCAAGCCTGACATCCGGATATTTAATCGTCGTTTAATCATGTCGCGCCTCCGGTCTGACTATGCTGATGCTTGGCCGGCGAGCTGCTTGGCGGCCGCCTTCCGTTCTTTGTCTTTTGCCGCCAATTCGGTAAGCAATTGCTTGGCCGGCTCGCTGACGTATTCCTTGTAAGCGAATCGCTCAGTGGGTTTCTCTGAATCGCGCATTTCTTGCAGCCCTTCCATGCTGTTCTTGCCGATTTCAAGAATGCACGGAGTGTAAAGCTGGAGATAGGTTGGGCCGATTTCCCTGGCAATATGTACGGCGTTACGGATGACCTTTTCAACCAATGATGGTTTGCTGACCGTACAGTTCACCACATAATGGCAGCCGGACTCGCGGGCGATTTCAGGCAGCCGTACCTTGTCGAACAACTTTCCGACCGGAGCCATCTTCGCGACAAAACCTTTCTGCATAAGACCGCTCTCCTGACCGCCGGTGTTGGCATAGAGTTCATTGTCGAAACAAATGGTCGTAAATTTTTCTTGGCGGAACCAGGCTTGAAGAGTCATGTCCAAGCCGATGTCCACGGTTGCCCCATCCCCGGCAAGAACGACGACATCCTTGACACGGTCAGGAAATCGTACACTAAGGGCACGCTTCAGGCCCGAGGCGATCGCGTTTTGGTTGCCGAACAGCGAGTGTATGTTGTGGACTGCCACCATTGGAAACACGAGGCTTGTGCAACCGGTTGAGCCGACCATGACCGTATCTTCTGGGTTCGGCAGCGAGGCCAGGATGTATCGGAAGGCCATCGACTCTGGACAGCCAGCGCAGAGCGAGTGCTGTTCGATGAGTTCTTTCGATGTTCCAATGTCTTTCCAACCCCGATCTTCCTTCCCGTACGTTGCGCTTTTGACAAGGTCCTGATAGTCGGACGGCATGATGTCGTACAGGGCTTCCGATATTTGAATACGCTCTTTGCTCATATGGCCTCCTCCAGTATCGCTCGCGAGAGCGATCAGGTTCACAGTCGATATAGTTCAGCTTCCACGACCGGCTAGGGAGAAGGATTTCATCCCAAGGGCCGTCTTGATTTCCGACACGATGATTTCCGGGGGCATCGTCATGCCTCCGCAGACATGGGGACCTGCATGTACCCGCTCATGGTTGGGAATGGTTGCCTTAATCTCTCTTGCCAACCAGCCGGTCACGTTGAACTCCGGCACAAAAATATGTTTCGCATTCTTCGTGGCCTCTCGAATTTCTTCTTCCGGCCAGGGACGTAACGTTTTTACTTTTACGAGACCGCATCGAACACCTTCATCTTCCAGCAGACGGATCGCTTCACGGCCCTGTGAAACCGCGGTGCCAGAAGCGACGATCATAATGTCTGCATCGGTGTTCTCCGTATCAATCAGACCATTCAGCCAATGGATAGAATGTTTTCGAGAGCGTTCTATTGCGGCCCAGATTTCCTGCTGCCAGCTGGCGTGGGTTGCGTAACTGATGTAATTGCTCTTCATGACGAACGGATCGCGCATCATGCGGACCGGCGGGCATTCCATGTCCATGCAGGGAACAGGCGAACGGTACGGATCGTACGGAGGCAAACACATGTCGGCCGGTGTGAGGTTGACGACGTCTTTTGTGTGCGTAACGAAGAACCCGTCACAGCAGAGGGCAAGAGGAAGATGCACATCCGGCTCCTCCGACACGATATAGCCTTTAAGAATCCAGTCAAAAAAGTCCTGTGCGGTTTCCGCATGCCAGACCAACATGCCGGTGTTTAACAAATAGGCGATTTCCAGCGTGTCCGGCTGAATCGACAGAGGTGAGTTAATACCTCGGCAGGTGACAATCATTTGGATGGGCAATCGTGCCCCGGCCCACATGGGAAAGTTTTCCATGGCGCGCATCGTTCCTGGTCCGGCAGTCGTCGTAAACACACGGGCGCCACCGAATGCGGCGCCGGCGCATTGCGACATCACGGCAAATTCGCTCTCGCCACGGAAGTAATCGCCGATATAGCCCTCGGCAAATAATTCGCCGATGAGTGCTGCCGCTTCGCTCTGTGGTGTGATCGGGTAGGCGATCATCACGTCACAGCTGGCTCGTCGAATCGCTTCCTTAATGACTTCGCTGCCTGTGTAGAACGATGGCGTCCGCGGTGCCTCGTTCATCATCTTCCATGTATCGGTATATGTTTGGCCCTTCTTATTTTGTGTTCCAATGACGGACTTAATTTCTGCCATGGCCCCAGCCTCCTTTCAACATATAGGGATCGAACGTGCTAGTTAGTTCGAAGCCCCGCTCTTAGCCGTCGACAACCGTGGTTGGACCGTTCCCTTTAATCGTTTAACGGTATCGGCCAATCGCATGATTTTATCGACGGATGCATCACGGAATGAAAGCATGGCATCTTCGTGGCCGGCCTGTGCACACATGGCGATAGTATAGCAGGAAGTTCCTCCGCGAATGATCTTGAGCGAGAGGTTCGCCTGGTGACAATGCACGCCGATAAATATGCAGCAGTCGATCTTGTTGTGCCAGATGGTCAAATTTGGATGATTCGGGTTAATCTCAACTTCGGGGTTAATTTTTGGATATTTGGGCCGGTAGTCTGGCATGGGAATCAACATCGGCTTCTGGCCAGCCTGAACACATTCCTTCAGGGTGTTAAAAAGATGTCGAATAGCGGTAGCTTTCTTTGCAGCCTTCTCATTCCAGGCCCAGAGCACAAGGGGGCCGGGGAAGATGGTCGGGACCTTGGCCATCAAGAACTGACGAGCCGCTTCCTCATAAGCCTTTTCCTCTGGAGCAATCACGCCGTTAATGTGGGCCTCTCCAGGATTCGGTAATCGAATTCCCATGCTAGCGGCAGCTGGTGGAAGAAAATGTTCTGGTCCTGGCAGCACGCGATAGTCGCTCATCACAATATCCTACACTCCGAGAAAATTGAGGTTGATGAAAATACGATCCTCTGCGGTACTCTAAGCTGTCCTCTCATTGTTCCGCAACATCTCAGAAGGCCCACCTCAAAGAACTTTCGGGCCATGATTTTGCGGAGAGCTTAGGTCCTTTGCCCCCACCACGAAATTGATTAGGAGTGGCAAGGCGTGGATAGCAAAGCCCTTCGCATTATAGGTATCGATCTTTTCGATTGTCAAATCAGTGTTTGGAAGAGTCCTCAGTAGTTATCCGTTGTAAAGGCCAGGAAGATGTTAACTGTGAATCGGAGTGCTGAAACCGTTAGGGCAGCTGCTCGCAGGCCTCTGCTGAGCCGAGGATGCACGCATGTTCGAAGTCGTCTTTTGCTAAGCGTCCTTGAAGTTGGTCCTGGTACAGTTTGGCTCTGGCTAGCAGGGCTGGTCCATCGGCTGGGTCGACTCGTAGGATTGCGCTAAGATCGCCGATCGCCAGGACCGGTTGCTTCAACGCCGTATAGATCTCGCTTCTGAGAAAATAGGCTTCTTTCTGGTGGGGAAGCCAACTATCCGAAACGAATGGAGACAAACACTTTTTCAAGGTTGTAAGGGCGGAGTCCCACTGTTTCAGACCGACTAACTTGCGAGCCTCGGCGGTATACAGGTTGATGAGGCGATGACGGGCCAGATCGAAGAAAGGATTTATTTCAAGCGCTTGTTCGAAGGAGTGGGCCGCCTGCTCGGGGCGATGGAGCCATGTGTTGACATCGCCTTGCCCGAGAAGTGCCCAAGTACTCTGAGGATCCATGCGGAGCGAGCGGTCGAAATCCATTCGCGCATTATCGACATACTCAGAATACTCGCTCGGTCTGGAGCTGCTCGAGTACGTTGCGGATGCGAGCCTCAAGTAGGTCTGGCCGCGTACGATTAGAGGCTCGATGGAATTGGGGTCCAGCATCGCAGCCTGGGAGACCAAGCTAAGTTTTTGGGGAAGATGTGGTGTCAACATTGCTTTTTCGACTAATTTCTGAGCCTGCTCACGGACGTTAGAAGTGCGACCGACCGGCTCAATGACGAGGGTCCGCACTCCAGTACGAGAGGCCCTCAGCTCATCAAGCTGAACCTTGAGTTCCGCGTTTTCCTTTTGAAGACGGCGAAAATGGTCGCCCAGTCGCTGCTCAGTCTGCCACCGCTGGATCGCTGCTTGAAGGTTGTCGAGATCGACAACTGCGCGGATACGGACGTAGAAGCTTGGTCGATCGTTTAAGAAAGAACGGCGTGTTTCTAGAATTTCTGTTCTGGTGATCGCTGCCGCAATTGTCCGTATCTCCAACGAACTTGTCTGGATACTCATGCCTGCTTCAGACCGTTCCACATCGCGGAAGGTAGATTCGATGTACAGTCCTGCCTCCTCAACGGCTCTACGTTGCGCACGCTGGAGCACTCGTTCTTCAGCTATGGCAAGAGTGTCACCATCTCCCATCACATAGCTCGCTTCAGCCACAATTATGGCTTCTGAAGCACTTGCTGGATAGCAGAAAACAGCGAGAGAGACAGTGAGGAGAGATAGGGATCGTACAATATGCCCTAAGTTCATAATAAAACTATACCGCTCTGCTTGAAGTTGGACAATGCTTCAAAAGGCAGGTAGCTGAAGTCGCTCTTCTGGCAAGTATGGCAAGTATGGGAGGGGTTTGTCACTCAGGTTTGGGGAAAACCTGCATAAACGGATGAATTTCAACTCTATCGAAGACGCCATGAACCGTGTAAGGGTCTCGATGGGCGAAGTCTTCAGCATCTTCCCGAGTGTCGAGTTCTAGCACCAGCAAGCTTCCGGCTTTGTCGGTAAGAGGACCAGCGAGGACGACTCGGCCTTGGCTATCTAATGACTCGAGGTTGCTCAAGTGGGCGGACCGGTAGACCTTCCGCTTGGCTTCGCCTTCCGGCCCGTCATAGCCGATGATCACAAACTTCATACCGCTAGATCCTTACGATACTCAGTGCTTAGGTGCAAGATACTGCGGGGGTAACTGGCTAGATAGACTGTTCTTCAATCGGACAACGATCTTTGTAGCCAGTCGTGACTTCGTGCCACCACCGAATTTCGTTCTCACCCAGCTTCCAACACAAATACACGACGCGGCCGTTGCGGATATGCGGGAAATCACAGAGTCCAAGGTCAATATCCTTCACGACAACGCCCATCTCCTGAATGGCGTGGAGATTGGCGCTGATGTCCTGGAGGCTTTTCACGTAGCGTGCACCCACCGGTGTCCCGCCTCCTAAGGGGGCATTGGATGAGGCTTTGCCGACTTCCTCGCGGGTTCGTATGAGTACGTTTTTACATCCCTGGACAGTCGACAAGTGTGATTGAAGTTGGGGGATCAACTGGTTCGCTTCAAACAGGGAGAAGACGCGGTCAGGGCTGGTTTCGTTTTCGTCGCGTGCCATTGTGATACCTTTTCTCCCACTGTGTAACATAGTTCAGATTCGTTGAACAACCCTAACGCGGCCGATGCGATCATGTACAAATTCAGGTTGCCAGTTGACATCTGGGTGGTGCCTGGGTATCATCATTCCAACATCTAGGGCGAGCTGATTCTCTCCATCAAAGAATTCAACTCCGGAATCTATCTCGAATCAAACCAGGCAGCAGTGAGAACGAAGCTGGGATTTAGTTAGCCGAACAAAGGCTTTGCTGGGGGTATCGTAGAGGCCATAAAAATTTGAGACGATACCAGTTCTCCACATAAAGAAGCGGATAGCGAACTTCCATAGGTTTTCCCAACCCAACGGACCAAGATCTAAGCTCATCGCCAAGGTAAAACACGTTTCGCATGCTCATCCAGTCCGAGCGAATACTTTTAAACGGTAACCGAGCCAAATCTCGGGAGGAGTCGTATGTCAGTAGCTAAGGGGGAAGTAATGCATCTCGCAGAATTGAAGCAGAAGTCCATTGCCGACCTGAATGATGTGGCTCGTGAACTAAAAATAGAAGGTGCCGCCAACCTACGGAAGCAAGAGCTCATCTTCGCGATCCTCCAGGCGCAGACCGAAAAAAACGGTTCGGTGTACGGAGAAGGAGTACTCGAAACTCTTCCTGATGGATTCGGCTTCCTCCGCGCCCCTGATTCCAATTACCTACCGGGACCCGACGACATTTATATCTCTCCATCGCAAATTCGGCGGTTCAACCTCCGCACGGGCGATATTGTCTCAGGCCAAATCCGCCCCCCCAAAGAAAGTGAACGATATTTTGCCTTGCTCAAGGTCGAAAAGGTCAACTACGAAGATCCCGAGGTGGCGCGGGATAAAATCTTGTTCGACAACCTCACCCCGTTGTATCCCGAAGAGCGACTCAACCTGGAATTTGACCGCGAAGAGTATTGCACTCGGGTAATGGATTTGACGACTCCGATCGGTAAAGGCCAGCGGGGATTGATCGTGGCGGCTCCGCGAACCGGAAAGACAATGTTGTTGCAGGCGATCGCTCGAGCCATCCTGAAAAATCATAGCGAAGTGACCCTCATCGTCTTGCTTATCGATGAACGACCAGAGGAAGTGACGGACTGGCAGAGACAAGTGAAGGCGGAAGTGATCAGTTCCACCTTTGATGAACCGGCTCAGCGGCATGCCCAAGTCGCTGAAATGGTGCTGGAGAAGGCAAAGCGGCTGGTTGAACACAAAAAGGATGTTGTCATCCTGTTGGATAGCATCACGCGTCTGGCTCGCGCCTACAACACCATTGCCCCACCGAGCGGCAAGGTGCTCTCCGGCGGGCTCGATTCCAACGCCCTGCAACGGCCCAAACGTTTCTTCGGAGCGGCGCGAAATATCGAGAACGGCGGAAGCTTGACCATCATGGCGACCGCGCTGGTGGATACCGGGAGTCGAATGGACGATGTCATCTTTGAAGAATTCAAAGGAACGGGAAATATGGAGGTTCACCTGGATCGTCGTCTCGCTGATAAACGCCTCTTCCCGGCCATCGATATCAGCCAGTCTGGGACGAGAAAAGAAGAGTTGCTGGTGGATAAGGATCGGCTTAACAAGATGTGGATCCTTCGCAAGGTGCTCAGCCCCTTGGGCACGATGGAAGCCATGGAATTCCTTATGGATAAGATTGGTGGCACCAAGAACAATCAAGAGTTCCTGCAGTCGATGAATCGATAGAGACGCTTGTATCTTGTGCGTCCTTCAGATAAAGTGCTGCCCCTTAGGGAATGGGCTAGCGCGATCGTAATTCTTCGGTAAGGAGTCGTAGATCATGCAGAAGGGCATACATCCAGTCTATCGAGAGGCCACCGTTCACTGCGCGTGCGGGAATTCATTCAAGACCCGTACGACTATCGGTAACATCAGCGTCGATATCTGTTCTAATTGCCATCCGTTCTTCACCGGTACGCAGAAGATCGTCGACACCGAGGGACGGGTCGAACGGTTTAAAAAGAAATACGCGAAGAAGGGTAAGTAGCGCACCACACGAGTATAAAAGAGACCCTGCTTCGTGTGTGAAGCAGGGTCTCTTTTTTTGTGACCATTCGTGGGGTAGGGTCTGAAGCAATGGAAGCCGCGTTACTCAAGAAGTGGGAAGGCCTCGCGTCGAGATTTCAGGAGCTGACCGATCAGCTCATGGATCCGTCTGTCGTCAGCCAGCCAAACTTGTTGCACAAGCTCAGTAAGGAGCGGACCGATCTGGAGCCGGCTGCCAAACTGTTTGAGCTCCATCAGGACTATGCGAAACAGCTCGACGACGCGGTACAGATCCTCGCCGATCCCTCGGCCGGGAGTGAATTGCACAAATTGGCGTCGGAAGAACGAAGCGAGTTGGAACGACAGCGGGCGGAGGTGGAAGAACAGGTCAGAGAATTCTTAATTCCCAAAGACCCGCGAGATGAGAAGAGCCTGGTTCTAGAAATTCGGGCCGGGACAGGCGGTGATGAGGCGGGCCTGTTTGCCGGTGAGCTGTTTCGATTGTACGCCAAGTATGCCGAGAAAAAAGGATTCAAAGTCGATACGGTTGAAGCGTCTGAAACGGGCATTGGCGGCTATAAAAACATTGTCGCGCTGATTGAAGGCAAGGGTGCCTACAGTCATTTTAAGTATGAAGCGGGTGTGCATCGGGTTCAACGGGTTCCTGTCACAGAAGCCAGTGGTCGCATTCATACCTCGACGGTCACGGTGGCCGTCATGCCGGAGGTCGATGAAGTGGACGTGCACATCGATCAAAAAGACCTACGAATCGATACTTTTTGCTCATCTGGAGCAGGCGGACAAAGTGTCAACACCACTTATTCAGCCGTTCGTATCACGCACATTCCGACTGGTGTAGTCGTGACGTGTCAGGACGAACGTTCTCAGTTAAAGAACCGAACCAAAGCCATGCGGACGTTGCGTGCTCGAATTGTCGAAGCTGAACGAGAACGACAAGAGGCAGAGATCGCGCAGAACAGGAAGTCCCAGGTGGGGAGTGGAGAACGAAGTGAAAAAATTCGGACCTATAACTTTCCACAGAACCGAGTGACGGACCACCGTGTCGGCATGACGCTCCACAAGCTGGAATTAGTGATGGAAGGCGATCTCGATGAGATTGTCCAGGCCTTGAAAGCTCAACAACAGCAAGCCGAAACCGCGAAGGTGTAGTCACGGATGGCCTCCATGCCTGGTGATCCGAAAACTGTCGGCACTCTGCTTGCCTGGGCGCGACAGTCCCTGGATAACACTGGAACTACGAATGTTGCCCAAGAGGCCTTGTGGTTGTTGGCCTCCGCGCTCGAGCTGGAACAGCATGCCTTAGTCAGTCGAACGGAACAAGCCGTGACCGCCGAACAGGTGGCTCGTGCACAAACATTGGTGTCCAGGCGAATGGCACGAGAACCGTTACAGTATATTCTGGGGACGCAAGAATTTTGCGGACTCGACTTTGGCGTGACCTCCTCGGTGTTAATTCCAAGACCAGAGACGGAACTGCTAGTCCATGCGGTTCTCAAGGAGGGGGGGCTGGCCGAAGGTGGGACGCTGGTCGATGTGGGAACTGGGTCCGGATGCATCGCTGTGACGCTTGCGACTATCCTTGAGGGAATCCGAATTCTCGCGGTCGATTGCTCAGCCGAAGCATTAGCGATTGCAAAGAGCAACGCTGTAAGGCATAGCGTGGGAGAAAAGATTGTATGGATCGAGGGAAATCTCTTATCGCCATTGCGAGACCGTATCACGCTCGAAACAGTCGATGTCATTGTGTCGAATCCTCCGTACATCGCTGAGGGAGAATGGGAACAACTCCAGCCAGAAGTACGAAATTTTGAACCGCGACTAGCTCTGCTCGCTGGGCAGCGAGGGACTGAGTTTCATGAACGATTGTTCCATGCCTCGAAAGAGTACCTTGTTCCTGACGGATTACTGGTGATGGAAATCGGCCAGGGACAGCTTCCTCTCGTGCGACAGGCGGCAGAACAGGCCGGAGGCTATACGGGGCTTCAAACCGTCAAAGACGAAGCTGGTATTGAACGAGTCATAATCGCGCGGCGGGCAGGCTAGGTATCCAGATATGGATGAGATCCTTATCGTCGGTGGAAGACGATTGTCCGGGGAAGTGCGGATTAGCGGCGCCAAGAATTCTGCGCTCCCGATCTTGGCGTCGACGATTCTGGGGGGCGGGGAATGTATCATCACGAATGTTCCGAGGGTTGTTGATGTCCTGACGATGGGGAAACTCCTGGGAATTCTAGGAGCCAAGGTGTGCCATGAGGGCAATCGCGCGGTCATCCAAGCTGATGTGATTGAATCAACAGAGGCCCCGTACGATCTCGTCAAGACCATGCGCGCATCTGTGCTTGTGTTGGGACCATTGCTTGCGCGCTGGGGTGAAGCTAAAGTTTCTCTTCCTGGCGGTTGTGCGATTGGCTCTCGACCGGTCAATCTTCATCTAGCCGGATTGACCAAATTGGGGGCCGACATCTCCATTGACCATGGCTATATCACCGCCAAAGCCAAACGGTTACGAGGTGGACGCATTTACAGCGATACGCCGACGGTGACTGGCACGGAAAATCTTATGATGGCGGCGTCACTTGCCGAGGGTACGACCGTGCTGGAAAATTCGGCCAAAGAGCCGGAGATCGTGGACTTGGCCGATTTTCTGACCAAGCGTGGGGCCAGAATTCACGGGGCAGGAACTGATGTGATCACGATAGAGGGGGTGCGAGAACTCCATGGCGGAGATCACGAAGTAATCCCGGATCGTATCGAGACCGGCACTTATCTGGCAGCGGCTGCCATTACTCGAGGTGATGTGACAGCGACCCACTGCCGCCCTGGCCATCTTGAAGCGGTGCTCATGAAATTACGTGAGGCGGGTGCGGAAATACGGGAAGAGAAGGACACGGTGCGTTTGACAATGCCCGGAAATCTGCGAGGCACTGACGTGAAAACCTTGCCGTTCCCTGGATTCCCCACCGACATGCAGGCTCAAATGGCTGCGGTGATGAGCCTTGCAGAAGGCACCAGCGTCGTCACTGAAACGGTCTTTGAGAGCCGGTTTATGCATGTAGAAGAATTACGACGGATGGGAGCCGATATCCGTGTGGAAGGCAATCGACTCGTAGTGACCGGATGTAAGCAGCTTACCGGGGCGCCGGTCATGGCTTCCGATCTGCGTGCCAGCGCCGGCCTGATCGTGGCGGGATTAGCAGCAGAGGGGACAACCCAAATCCAGCGCGTCTATCATCTTGATCGAGGATATGAACGGATCGAAGAAAAACTTGGGGCCTTAGGGGCCGATGTTCGGCGTCGAACGGCCGGGGCTATCCATTAGAAACATGCCATGTTGACGATCGCGTTATCCAAAGGAAAACTCATCGATTCGGCCCTCGAACTCTTCCGACGTGCCGGCTATACCATTACCGGGTTGTCGGGGGATAGCCGACGACTGATTTTCGTCAGTCGCGAGAACGATATGACCTTCCTCATCGTCCGCCCCAGCGATGTCCCGACCTATGTGGAATATGGTGGGGCAGACGCCGGAATTGTCGGGAAAGACGTCTTGATGGAACAGGGAAGCGACGTATACGAACCATTGGATTTAGGGTTCGGAGCGTGTAGAATCTCCGTCGCCGCGCTCCAGGGAGAGGGGTCAAATGATCGCCTGTCCTCGAAGGTGCGGATCGCCACAAAATACCCTCGGATCACGGAGCGCTACTTTAACAAGCGCGGGGTTTCGGTTGAGATCGTCAAGCTGTATGGGTCGATCGAGTTAGCGCCGGTGGTGGGACTCGCTGATCGGATTGTAGACTTGGTCGAAACCGGCAGCACGCTCAAGGCTCATGAGCTTGTCGAAGTGGAAGTGATTGCCAAGTCGTCGGCGCGATTCATCGTCAATCGGGCGAGCTTTCGACTGAAGCAAGAGCCGCTGATGGCATTGATTCGAAAGCTTCGATCTGCGGTACGGAGCCAGGGGATTGAATCCCGGAATGGCCATCCATCGACCGTAACGAGTCGGAAGAAAAGAGTCGCTCGCTGATGAAAATTATCACACAAGCAGATCGCAGCTTTCTTCCATCCTTGAAGAAGGCCTCGCTCCGAGGTCGCACGACCGGGGCTGCGGTGGAAAAAACCGTGCGGACGATTCTGCAGGCCGTCGAACGGGGTGGTGACAAGGCTGTCCTGCGCTACACCAAGCAGTTCGACAAAATCACACTGAAAGCAGAGGCCCTGCGCGTCACGCCGGATGAGATCAAGAATGCCTATTTTCATATCAGGAAAGACGAGGGTGATGCGCTCCGTCTGGCCGCGCAGCGGATTACGTCCTTTCATGAGCGGCAGCGGACCAAGACCTGGATGTATCAAGAAGGGGACGCCACGTTGGGCCAGGTCGTGGGACCGGTCGACGCAGTTGGAGTCTATATCCCTGGAGGGAAAGCCGTCTATCCGTCATCCGTGCTGATGTGCGCCATTCCGGCTAAAGTTGCCGGTGTCTCGCGAATTGTGATGGTCACGCCACCTCAGAAGGATGGAATCAACCCTTATTTGCTGGTTGCAGCCGATATTGCCGGGGTCACCGAAATTTATCGTATCGGTGGGGTGCAAGCGGTGGCCGCACTCGCTTATGGAACGAAGACTATCGACCGAGTCGATAAGATCGTCGGACCGGGGAATATCTACGTGGCTACTGCGAAACGGCTGCTGTATGGCACCGTCGGCATCGACATGGTCGCCGGCCCCAGTGAATTGCTGGTGGTCGCGGACGACGACGCGAAGCCGGCCCATGTGGCAGCGGACCTCCTCTGCGAAGCCGAGCATGACGAAGATGCGCAGGTGTTCCTGGTCACGACATCCGAGCGTTTGGCGAAAGATGTCTCTAAGCTGATTGAGAGTCAGCTGAAGGGACTCCAGAGAGAAAAAATCGCTTCGAAGTCGATTGCGCGTCATGCGGTGGCGTTCGTCGTTCCCACCCTCGATGAAGCGATTGCGGTGGCCAACGAAATCGCGGCGGAGCATTTGACTCTCTCAGTGGATAATCCCTTCGATTATTTGGAGAAGATTCGTCACGCTGGGGCGCTTTTCTTGGGGCGTTACACACCGCCGTCAGTCGCAGATTATATCGCAGGACCGAACCACGTCTTGCCGACGGGAGGCACTGCCCGGTTCTTTTCCCCGTTGTCCGTCAATGATTATGTGAAGGTGAGCAACATCGTTCATTACACAAAACAAGAACTGGCCAAAGTCAAAGATCCTTTGATTCGCCTCGCGCAGATCGAAGGCTTTGATGCGCATGCCAAGTCGGCCCAGAGCAGGTTCTCATGAAGAAGAACGGGTCGGCGCCACGTCGGGCTAGTATCCACCGCGCAACGAAAGAAACTGATATTCGTGTCGAGTGGATCTTGGATGGCAATGGGCAGGGGAAGATCGATACCGGCATCCGCTTCTTCGACCATATGTTGGAGCTGCTGGCGAAGCATGGGTTTTTTGACCTGACCGTGCAGGCAAAGGGCGATCTCGACATCGATGAACATCATACGGTTGAAGATGTCGGCATCGTGATGGGGAAGGCCTTGCACCAAGCACTGAGCGAAAAGGCGGGGATCAAGCGGTTTGGGTTTGCCTCGGCCCCACTCGATGAAACATTGGCCCAAGTCACTATCGATCTCAGCGGCCGACCGTTCTTGGTCTACAACGTGAATTTACCTGACCGGAAAATCAAAGCGTTCGATCTTGGCCTTTTTGAGGATTTCTTTCAGGCCTTTGTGACGCACGGAGGTCTGAATCTGCACGTGAATCTGCTCTATGGCCGCAATCCCCACCACATCATGGAGGCCATCTTCAAAGCGTTCGCTAAGGCGCTCGATCACGCGACGATGTCGGAAGAGCGGCTGGCGGGGAAAGTGCTCTCGACGAAGGGAATGTTGTAGGAATTTGGCGTTCTGTCAGCGTCCTGCCCGTCTGCAACCGTACTCGTTACAGATGCTGGTTTCCTTGTTTTGAGCAGCCCATGAGCTTCTCATGAATCCGGCAACGTTAATTAGGTCAATTTATCTCGGGGATCGTGGCTGCAAGGCCGTTGTATTCGACAAAACGAAAAGGGTGCTAAAATCCAGGTTGATCGCGTTTCTCTTCTGCGACCTGGAACTGACAAATGGGATTATTACACCGAACGTGACATCCGGAATGACTGGATAGTCTTTTCTGATAACCCTTGATGGAATATCTTTATTTGATGAATGAGGAAAGAAGCTGGGCAGGCTGAATCACTCATGGCTGCTGTGGATGAAACTCTCAGAGAGCTGGAACCTCTTCAGTGATTAGAGGTCTTCGAGGAGAGGCAGAATGTCTCGCGCTCCGTGGATGATGCGATAGACCAGCACGGTTTTCCCGCGCACCTTGTAGAAAATTAAATATTCGTCCACCACGAGAACCCGGTACCCCATCCTTGCCAGCTTGGTGTCGCCCGGAGTTTTGCCCAGGAATGGGTACCGTTTCAATCGCTGCAAGTTCTGTTCGATGTGATCGGTGACGCGGTGGGCGGCAGACAGGTTTTCTGCTGCCACATACTCAATGATGTCCGAGAAATCCTGCTCAGCGATGGGAAGAAGCCGAAGGGTGAATTTATTTGTGCTCACGCAGGCGAGCCCTGAGGTTCTTCATCACGCGGCCCAGGGGACGGCCTCGGTCTCCGGCTGCGACGTGCGCTTCTGCAACGGCGAGCTTTTCATAGAGTTCGAGGCGACGCTCTAGCTTGCCATAGTGGGCCAGCGACATGAGCACCATGTCACCTTCCCCGTTCTTTGTGATAAAGACCGGCTCGTCGCTCTTATGGACCAACGCAGATAGGCTATTGGCCTTGTTTCTAAGATCGGAGATCGGTTTAATGATCGGCATTGCGCCCTCCCTCTAGACTATCATTAAAGATCTTTTATCATGATATTCACGTGTTCGGCTAGAACCGATAGTATATTTGTCCTGCAGTTTCAGCTTCCGGTTGATAATTGCCAGTGGCAGGAACCTTTCAGTTGCGGTATGGTTACGACTTCCTAAGCGCGGACTGCTCCATGATTGCCATCATCGATTACGGAATGGGCAACCTTCGTAGTGTCTCCAAGGCATTTGAAGCCGTAGGACACCAGGCCATCGTCACGCGCGATGCATCTTCGATTCAGAATGCCAGCCATGTGGTGTTGCCGGGTGTCGGGGCGTTTGGCGATTGCATGGCGCACTTGGAGCAGTATGGATTGATCGAGCCGATCAGGGCCGCGATTCAGTCGGGAAAGCCATTTTTGGGGATTTGCTTGGGATTCCAGTTGCTGTTTACGGAGAGCGAGGAGTTCGGTAGGCATGAAGGGCTCAACATTTTGCCGGGGAAAGTTCGAGCCTTTTCGAAGGATCGTACCCTGAAGGTTCCACACATGGGCTGGAATCAGGTTCATGTCCAACGGTCTTGTCCGCTTTTTGGAGAGATCGCCGATGGGGCGGATTGGTATTTCGTCCACTCTTTTTTCGTAGACCCGCAGGATAAGCAGATCACCGCCACGACGACGACCTACGGGATGCCCTTTACCTCAAGCATTTGGAAGGACAATATTGTGGCATGCCAATTCCATCCGGAGAAGAGTCAGGCGGTCGGATTGCAATTGGTGAAAAATTTTGGAGCATGGAAGTGAAGGTCCCAGGCAGGCAGTTCCGCACAATCCTGGTGATCAGTGCTGTTGTGACCGCAAGTCTTGCGACAGGCTGCAGCGGAGCAAAAGTGGCGACAAAGTCAGCTCCTGAGCTGTCTCGATACCAAGTTCGTTCCATTGCCCTTCTACCCTTTACGTCGATCGCGACGCCTCAAGCCCGAGACAATGACGATTTCTTTCTTCCGGTTCCTGATAGTGTCCGCCGGTCCGCTATCTCTATGGGGATTCCACAAGAAGCGGACTCCCTGCCGAAGAAGACTGTGGCGGTGCCGGGATATGCGGCCGAAAAAGTAACAGAGTTGTTCTGGGGGCATCTTCAGGACTGGAAAGGCATTCGTGTGCTGTCTCCAGGTGAATCAGCTCGAGTCTTTATAGGAAATGGTGACTCAACAGAGGGAAAACCTGAGAAATCCGCCGCCGAAACCGCTAAACGACTGAAGGTGGATGCCGTCTTGTTGGGTGTCGTATCGGCATACCAAGAACGTGTCGGTAGTCGACTGGGAGCGAGTCCTCCGGCAAAAGTTGGGTTCGAGGCTAAGGTGGTGGCGGCGGATGGGCAAGTGCTTTGGGTTGGAAGGTACTATGAGCGGCAGCGGCCTATGACCGAAGACCTTATCGGATTCCTGCAACGGTGGGCATTCGTGACGGCGGGGGAACTAGCAGAATACGGCGTCGATGAAGTATTAAAGGAATTTCCGTTCGGGAGGGAAGCGGGGCAGTAAGGTGTTGGTCATTCCTGCCATTGATTTGAAGGATGGGCGCTGTGTCCGGCTACGCCAGGGGGATATGGCGGCCGAGACCGTCTATTCTGACGATGTGACGGACGTCGCACGCAAGTGGCAAGAGAGTGGAGCGACCTTAATCCACGTCGTGGATTTGAACGGAGCCGTCGACGGCGAGCCTAAAAATTTGCGGTACATCCAGTCCATCGTGCGATCGGTCAGCGCCTCCATCCAGGTCGGTGGCGGCATCAGAAGTCTGGATACGTTACGGCAGTATCTAAACACCGGTATATCGCGCGTGGTCCTCGGCACCGCTGCACTGACGAATCGGACGTTTCTCGAAGAGGCCTGTAGGGAATTTCCTCACCGAGTCCTCCTCGGGCTTGATGCCAAGGATGGCCGAGTGGCGGTCAAGGGCTGGACAGCGGTGTCGGAAGTCAAAGCGATAGATCTCTTGCAAGAGCTCTCGGACTGTTCGATCGGGGCGGTGATCTACACCGACATCGCACGAGACGGGATGCTCAACGGACCCAATCTGTCCGCCCTACAACAAATCGTTGAATGTTCGCCATTCCCGGTGATTGCTTCGGGAGGTATTACCAGTTTGGACGATCTGCGAGCGGTGCAATCTCTCGGTGCCCAGATCGAAGGAGCGATTGTTGGAAAAGCGCTGTACGATGGGAAGTTAGACTATCAGACTGCCATCACCGCTCTACGCTCTCACGCGTCCGCCGGTCGCCATGCTGACTAAACGCATCATTCCATGCCTAGACGTCAAAGAGGGTCGCGTGGTCAAGGGCGTGAGCTTTGTCGATCTTCGCGATGCCGGTGATCCGGTTGAAGCCGCAGCGGGGTACGATCGTGAAGGAGCGGATGAGCTCTGCTTTCTGGATATCTCGGCTTCGCATGAAAATCGGAAGACGATCATTGACGTGGTTGAGCGGACGGCTGCCCGGGTCTTTATGCCGGTGACGGTCGGCGGTGGTGTGGGGACGCTCGACGATATCCGGGCCTTGCTGAATGCCGGAGCCGATAAAGTGAGCATCAATACCGCAGCTGTCAGACGACCTGAGTTTGTGAAAGAGGCCGCCCAACGCTTCGGCACACAATGTATTGTTGTGGCCATCGATGCCAAACGCTCCACGGCTGGCCGCTGGGAGGTCTTCACGCATGGCGGACGCACTGCAACCGGAGTCGACGTCGTTGAATGGGCTGTACGGATGGAGCAGTACGGTGCCGGGGAGATTTTATTGACTAGTATGGACCAGGACGGCCGACAAACGGGGTATGACTTGGATCTGACCGCTACAGTGTCAGAAACCCTGTCGATTCCGGTGATTGCATCCGGCGGAGTCGGGACTCTGGAGCATCTGCATGATGGATTTGTAAAGGGGAAAGCCGATGCGGTCTTGGCTGCATCCATTTTCCATTTTCGAACCTATACGATCTCTCAGGCCAAGTCGTACTTGCGGGACCGAGGAGTTCCCGTGCGTATGGACGTGTTCTCTGGGGTCGCGTGACATGGCGAACTTGGCTACGACAGACCAGCTCAAATTCGATGGACAAGGCCTTCTCCCGGCCGTCATTCAGGATTGGCTCGATGGGACGGTGTTGATGCTCGGGTATATGAACCAAGAGGCGCTGGCTAAGACTGTGGCCACAAAGAGAGTCCATTTTTGGAGTAGGTCTCGAAAAAGGCTGTGGGAAAAGGGAGAAACATCTGGGCATACGCTTCAGGTGAAGGAACTATTCATCGACTGTGACGCCGATACCATTCTCGTCAAGGCGCAACCAGTCGGACCGACTTGTCACACGGGGGAGCAGGCCTGCTTCTTTTTCAGGCTGGATGAACAGGGCCAGCTCGTTCAGTTAGGTTCCCGAGAGGCTCAGGGTGGAATTCTTGATAGTGTCCTCCGTACGATTCGGGATCGCCGCTCTCATCCCCAGGCTGGTTCCTATACTTCGAAGTTGTTCGAGGGTGGCCATGACAAAATTCTCAAAAAAGTGGCCGAAGAAGCCGGAGAGGTCTTGTTGGCGGCGAAAGGGGGCAAGAAAGAGGAGATCGTTTACGAAGTGGCCGATCTATTTTTTCATACACTTATGGTTTTGGGGTATCACGACCTCTCGCTGCAAGACATCTATGGAGAGTTGGGACGGCGATTTGGAACATCGGGGTTGCGGACCGAAAAGTAGAACACCGGCCCTTCTTCAAAGCGCACGGACTACTGATCAGAGAATCAATCGGCACATTGTAAGGGTATTCAGCCTCGCTTCCTGAGGGCAACATGAGTGATTGTCTTTTTTGCAAGATCGTGGAGAAGAAGATTCCGGCGAAGCTCCTTCAGGAGGATGAGCACACGGTGGCCTTTGACGACATCAATCCTCAGGCTCCGGTCCATACGCTGGTGATCCCCAAACGGCATGTCACAGCCGTTCAAGATTTGGGGCTGGAGGATGAAGTCTTGCTCGCGAGATTGCTGATGAGCTGTGCCAAGGTAGCAGCCCTGAAAGGCCTACAGAACTCCGGCTATCGGGTCGTGACGAATACCGGAAGAGATGCAGGACAAACCGTCTTCCATCTCCATTTTCATGTGATGGGTGGCCGACACATGAGTTGGCCTCCCGGTTGATGGAATTCCAGAATTGACAGGTTTTTAGTCTGTCTGTTAATCTGAACGGTCAACTCTTCTGACAACTTAGCACCGACTCGGCTGGTTATACGAGTTGAAACTCCAGGAGCTGAGACTCTCGTGGGGCAAGGTTTGATTTCCGATGACACGATCGAACGCATCAAGGGCCGAGTGGACATTACCGACGTCGTGAGTCACCACGTCTCGTTGAGCAAGGCAGGGCAGAATCTCAAAGGGTTGTGCCCCTTTCATCACGAAAAGACGCCGTCCTTTACCGTGAGTCCGTCTAAACAAATCTTCCACTGTTTCGGGTGTGGCGCCGGTGGCAACGTGTTTACCTTTCTTTCACGCCTTACCGGCGCAAGCTTTCCCGAAGTGGTGCGCGATCTCGGACGTACAGTCGGGATTGAGGTAGAGGAGAGAGCCGCGACTTCCGGGCATCAGGCCGCGATGGCACAGACAGTTGAGCGGATTAATCAGGCGGCAGCTGCTTGGTTTCAACGGAACTTAAGGGATGAGCGAGTCGGCTCCGAGGCCCGTGAGTATTTGGCATATCGAGGGGTTCAATCGCGCATGGTCGACCAGTTCGGAGTCGGAGTGGCACCTACCGAATGGGATGGGCTCTTGCGAGCGTTGACGGGCAAGGGATTTTCACAAGGCGATCTAGCGGCAGCCGGTTTGGTGATTGCCCGAACAAACCAGTCGGGATTCTATGACCGGTTTCGAGCCCGTGTGATGTTCACGATTACGGATGTGCGGAAACGGGTGGTAGGGTTCGGCGGTCGCGTGTTTGGCGATGGGACCCCCAAGTATTTGAACTCGTCCGACACAGTGCTCTTTAAGAAAGGGCAGACGCTGTTTGCGCTCGACCATGCGAGAGAAGCGATGGCACGAACGAAGACGGTCATCGTGGTCGAGGGCTATTTCGATGCGATTGCGCTTCATCAAGCGGGGCTGACGCATACGGTCGCGACTTTGGGGACTGCCTTGACGTCTGACCATGTGCAGGTGTTGCGGAGATTTGCGTCAAAGGTCGTGTTGCTGTTCGACCCCGATGCCGCCGGGGTGCGAGCCGCGCTGAGAGGATTAGATTTGTTTGTAAACAGCGGGCTAGGCGTCAAAGTCGTAACACTCCCGGCGGGAGAAGACCCCGATACGTACGTTCGGAAGGAAGGTCTTGACGCCTTTCTTCGTCTGGAGGAACAGGCCCCAAGCTTGTTGGACTTCGCGCTGGAACAGAGTCTTAAGACGACGGAGTCGAGCACGATCGAAGGGCGAATCCGCAGCGTGGATGAAATTCTTCTCATTCTGCAGAAGAGCGAACATCCGATTGAGCGCGAAGAGCGTCTCAAAGTCGTGGCTGAGCGACTAGGAATCAATCAATCGCGTTTGATCGAACGGTATCCCGTCCTCACTCGGCAACAACAGCCTGGTTCAGGACAGTTACGCCAAGCAATCACCGCCACTCCAATGGAAGCGCTGTTTAAGGGGGCACCTGAAGAACGAGACCTCGTCATTCTTCTACTGCGCGGCAAGCTCTCGGCGACCGACATACGACGTCTGAAGCCGGAGCAATTTTCAATCGCAGGCTGCCGCAAGCTCGTCGAAGTGGCGCTGGCCCACGTGGATCGCGATGGTCGCGTTCAAGTCCAGCCGGTCCTGGATCAATTGGTGGATGATCCGGATTGCGGCGCCCTGGTGACGGACGTATCACTTCGCGACGATCATTTCGATGACGAATCAGAGCACGCGAAGGCTTGCCTGGATCGTCTAGACCGCAAACGATCGGAGCAGGCGATGAGGGCGCTCATTACGAAATTGAAAATGGCCGAGCGGGAAGGTCGCGCCGATGAAGTGGATTTGCTCAACAGACAGATCAATGAAATACGGATGCGGAAAGCTGGCACGCCGACCGCTGGTATGGTTTCACTGGTGAAGGAGTAGTCATGCCGAAACAAGAATTGCTCGGTGAGGTAAAGAAGCTGATTACGATCGGAAAAGAAAAAGGCTTTCTGACCTATGACGAGCTGAACAACACCTTGCCGGCCGAAGTGGTGTCGTCAGACCAGTTCGGCAGCATTATGGCGATGTTCGGGGAGATGGACATCGAAATCGTCGAGACGGCTGATGGGGAACGGGTGCAAAAGCGATCGGATGGCGAAGTCAGCGAAGACGCAGAAGAGGTCGAGTCTGACTCCGAGGATGACAACGAAAAAGCGATTGATCTGACACCTGGAGCACTGAGCCGAACCGACGATCCAGTGCGGCTGTACCTTAAGGAAATGGGTAGTGTGGCGCTGCTCAGCCGCGAAGGTGAGATCGAAATCGCGAAGCGGATTGAGGAAGGCAAGTTCGATATTGCCTCGGTGATCTACGGGATGCCGATGACCATTGAGTTCGTCCTGGCGCTTCGGGACCAGCTCAAGAACGGCAAAATCGATGTGCGCGAAATCGTGCCGATTCAGGAGACCGAAGAGGACTTTGAGGAAGAACAGCAGCCGGTCGAACGGGATTACGAAGAGCTGCGGGTCAAGACGTTAGAGGCGCTGAACTCCGTCCGGAAAGTCTCCCTGGCGCTGAAGGGGCTCGCGGAGAAGGGCCGGCATCTCGGTAATGATCCAGTCAAACAAAAGAAGTTCAAGAAGCAGTTCGATGCAATCCGCCAACAAGTGGTGAATAAGATTGAATCGGTCAATCTCCATGGCGTGTTGAAAGAGAGAATGGTGCAGCGTGTCCGCGAGATTGCCCTCCAGATCAGGGCGGCTGAGCGAGAGGCGGTCAGTTGCCAACGGCGCATCGGAGTGGCCGGAGAGGCAGGGGCAGAGCTGCTGAGAAAGATGTGCCGGAGCCGCCAGGACTTCTTGGCCGTCAAGCGAAAGACCGGTGTCTCGGAAGACGGCTTGCTCGAGATTCGAAAAGTTTATCAAGGCGCAAAAGCGAAGGTGCGCCAACTCGAAACGGAAGAAGCCCTCGCTCCGGCTGAAGAAATCAAGGATGCGGTCAAACACCTTGATATTGCCGAAGAAAAGGTCAAGCGCGGCAAGGCAGAGTTGGTCGAAGCGAATTTGCGGCTCGTGGTCAGCATCGCCAAGAAATATACGAACCGAGGCCTGCAGTTCCTCGATTTGATTCAGGAAGGCAACATCGGCCTCATGAAAGCCGTGGACAAATTCGAGTATAGGCGCGGGTATAAGTTCAGCACGTACGCCACGTGGTGGATCAGGCAGGCGATCACTCGGGCCATTGCCGACCAAGCGCGCACGATCCGCATCCCGGTTCACATGATTGAAACGATCAACAAACTCATTCGCACGTCAAGGCATCTTGTGCAGAAGCTTGGACGAGAACCGCTTCCCGAAGAGATCGCCGAGCGCATGGACCTGCCGTTGGACAAAGTTCGGAAGATCTTGAAGATCGCGCGTGAGCCTATCTCGCTTGAGACTCCGATCGGGGAAGAAGAAGACAGTCACTTGGGGGATTTCATTGAAGACAAGAAGGCCGTGTCTCCATTAGAGGCCGCGATTCGGTACGATTTACAACGCCAGATCAACAGTGCGCTGGAAACGTTGACCCCGCGTGAAGAAAAGGTGTTGCGGAAACGATTCGGTATCGGTGAAGCGACCGATCATACCTTGGAAGAAGTCGGCCAGGATTTCGAAGTGACACGCGAACGCATCAGGCAAATCGAAGCGAAAGCGTTGAGAAAATTGCGGCATCCAAGCCGCAGCAAAAAGCTCAGGAGCTTTGTCGAGAGTTTATAGGTGTTGCACCGATCAAGATAGCGTCATTTGACTCCACTCGAAGGGTCGGCCTAGAATCCAAAATTGAGCGGAGACGAATGTTGATACCGAGGGCGATGGTCGTCATCACATACATGGCGCTCATTCAGCCAACAGCGTGAGTTCGACTCTTTCGATCGGGCCCATAGCTCAGGTGGTTAGAGCGGCTGACTCATAATCAGCTGGTCCTA
>CABVRV010000049.1 GCA_902500755.1 uncultured Nitrospira sp. | reverse complement strand
ATGGCTGCGGTGGATATGCTGGCGAAGGCGTCGTTGTTGCTGCGCACGTGGGTGAGGCTTCGGATACATTCAGACTCGCTCCTCCGGTGAAAAATCGATAAGTATTGAGCCTCCTACCGTATCACTGGAATCGGCCGTTTGCGCGTCACCTCACCGCTGGAACCGTTAAGTAAGTGCCATTCGGACCGGGAGTCTTTTCTATCCTGTAGCGAGGTAAACCTGAGGTCGAATTTTGTATTGTGCATCGCGAGAAGCGGTTTGGTCCTCAACGTGCTCCACAAATACATAGGGAAGTGTTCAAGTGCTCGCCAGATGGCCTGCCGAGAATGGAATGGGGAGCCACCAGTCTTGTCGTGTCGGTGATGTGGGGAACGGCCATGCGTTTGCCGATTATGGAGTATGGATTTCAATGTCGTTCAGGTGTCCCTGACACGATCCTCATTCCTCATCCCAAGATCTTCTAGTGACGCATGTCTCTCCATGACAGACTGGGCGCAATCGGTCGTGAATATCAGCAGCGAAGCTGCAACATTGCAGGTCGGCAAAGCGTGAGCCTACGTCTCATCAGCCAGACCTCAACAGATGATGAGGGTAGGAACCGGTGCGGGATAGGCGTGACAATGAAGGAAATCTCATCGCGAACTGACGGAACAGGCAGACACTCAAACCATCGATCAGCATGAAGAGCTTGGCAGGGATCGAGGTGACCATGCCGGCAGATCATGAGCCTGCATGGTCACCTACTCCGTATCAACGATTAACGACCTTTTGAACCGTTCCTTTTGGCTGAGTGGGCTTGTTCACGACTTGCTCAACCTTCTTGCTCTTACCCGGGGAAGCGGACCATGGGGTGACAATGATCTCGACCCGACGGTTCTTACTTCGGCCTTCTGCTGTCTTGTTGCTGGCAATGGGCTTGGTGGCGGCATACCCGACGGTCTTGATTCGGTCGGCGCCCAATCCGCTGTCGATCAGGGTTTGGCCTGCATGTTGGGCCCGAGCGCGCGAGAGTTCGAGGTTATCGCGGAACGGTCTCCGATTGTCGCTCCGAACCGGGATGCTGTCCGTGTGTCCGGCGACTTCTATGCGCTGGTTACGGAACTGTTGAAGGGCGGCCCCGATTCGCTCCAGCAAGGACGTCCCTGTCGATGTCATGGTGGCATCCCCCAGGGCGAACAGTTCACCGGACGCCAATGCGAGGGTCAACTTGTTGCCGCGTTGTCGTAACGCCACCGTCCCTTGTTTGAGCTCATCCTGGAGGGCAGTTGCCAGATTCTCGCTGACTTTGCCGAGCTCGCTCGGTCCAGTTTGGCCCGGCACAGGACCCTTGCCGGAGGCGGGCTGAGTGCCTTCCTTCGGCAGGCTCCGTCCGAGGCTCGCGAGCAATTGCTTGGCTTGCGTGAGCTGTGTGTTTCGATCAAGGAGTTCCCTGTCGAGATCGGCAAGCGTATGGGTCATCTTATCGAGATTGGACTTGCTTATCTGAAGTTCTTGCTCCTTCGCAGCCAGTCGTTGCGTCGCGTCATCAAGATGTTCGTAGGCGACGATAAACTCTCGTTCCCTGTCGATCACTTGCTGTTTGACCTGATCGAGACTGCTTTTCGTCCGATTCAGATCCTGCGACATTTGTTGATGCGTGTCACGCTGGGCGCAGATGCCGGAGAGCTCCTGTTCCTTTTGGGTCAGTTGCGCTTCTAGCGCGTCTGCGCGGGTCTTTTCGACGCTCAACTGATTGGTTGCCGTTGCCGTCTTGTCTCTGAGAATGGCCAGCTCATTTTCCTTGGCGCTGAGGAGTTGTTGAATTTGCTCCAGCCGTACCCGTTCTTTGTCGGCTTCCGAAATCTCGCCCTGGGGAGTGTCCACGGTAATGGACGTCATAGGAACTATGGAAGTCGAAGGAGCAGTCTCATCGCTGTCGACTTGATGGATATATGAGCCGAGCTCCTTGTCCTGCTGAGCGCGCTGAATATCGGCCGGTCTCAAAAACCCAACGAGCATGGCTAGGAGAGAACGTTGACCATTCTCCGATCGAACGGCGGTCGACTGACTCTCAGCCATGGACTGATGATCGGCAGCGAAACTTGGTTCTTGTCCGTTTACTGCCACTGCGACGAGAAAAGCCAAGGCGACGAACTTTCTACTCATGTCTCACCTCACGACTGAATGATAGGTGACCGCGACTCCACGATCGTCTCGAGAAATGTGACCGTTGAAATTTTGGGAACGACTGTTCTGTGCTCACTACGAGTGAGCTCGCAGCGGGCAGATCCTATCGTATACGCCGTCTGGGAAAACGATGCAACTGAGGATTTTTGTTCGATTGTGTCTCCGACTAGATGGGCAGGGGAGGCTGGCAGATTGGTTCAGTTGGTCGAGCATGGAAAAGGTCCCGGGAGTTGGTGTGCTACGAGCGTTGTCATCACAGCGGTAATGGGGACGGTGCTTCATCCATGATGAGGGAGGCCCCCCGGGAGTCGGCGTGCAGTGTGCACCAGCCATGCGAGACGATCAAATCACGTTGAATAGTGAAGGGTCGGGCCTAACTATTGAGGTATGAGTGAGTCGCTTCTTTTTGAGACGCACGGAGACGCACGTGCGGCACGCCGCCAAGGACAGCCGGCGTGCCTTACAAGCGCGGGGTCATAGATCACCACGGTCCTTCACGTTGTCTTCTCGACCAGTACGATCGAACATGTTGCTCCTCGTAGCGCCCAATTGCCCATTACCTAATGCGACTCAATCCTGAACATGTGCCACGCGAACATCGCCAACAGGATGATCGCTGCGTTCAACGAGACGTAGATGCTCAGCATCGCCATATCCTCAAACATGATAATCTCCTTTCCTTCGTATGATCGTAAATGGTTATATATGCTGAAGATCGGAGGCGCCGCCGATCTTATGATTGTCACTGTTGGCCATACAGCAACTTGTGTGCCAATAATCGTTGCGTCAGTTGTTCTGCAAGATGAGCAGTCTCAAGTTGTGAAAAAGATTGAACAACATTAGCTCAGGAGAATGTTCCAGGCCTCCATCCAACACATGCCGATAAAGGGGAATGAATCTGAGGGATACAGGCAGCCGTATCAGTTTCGATACAAACAGGCGGAGAGACAAGCGAGGGTGCGGCAGCTTGGATCGCGGTGCAGGGCTGGGGCGAATCGATTGCCGTGAGATGCGCTGTCACATTCCCATCGAGGTTCACTTGAAAACCACGTCTCCTGCTATGTTGCGCCGGCTTCCACAATCATCGTAAAGGCTGTAAAACTCAACGAGACTCACTTCCAGCCTACAGCCGCACAACAGGCATCCGGATTAGTGCCTTATTCGAGTAGCGCCTTACGCATCGTGGCGAGATCCGACGCAGCGCCCCATTGATCGGCTAACTCAGCCCCGATGCTGTTCGAGGAAGATGTCGGGCAAGGGCGGCTGAAGCCGAACGTCATCTCAGGCGTGCCGAAGGTGGTCGTACCATGCCGATGCACGCACAAGTCTTTCTGCAGAGAATAATCACGAATCGCCTGCCGCGTCACTGAGGCAACTCAGTTGTTCTTGGTGGGAACCGTTTTGAATTCATTGTGATACAGTCCCTTATCTAAACAGATACGGGTAGGAGGCAGAGGTATGCCACCTGACCTACCACTGCCTCGCAAGATAGTGCTCTACAGAGAGATTCTTTCAAGATCTAGACCGGTATGAACATTGCTTTGCTGTTCAGGAGCATGTGACCAAACATTCTTGATCGTGACAACTGGCTTGAGTGACATTGGCAAGGTTGATTGGGGGAGGAGCTCACATGTCAGGGAAAAACATCGTGCTCTGTTCAGACGGAACGGGGAACACGGCGATTAAGGCGCGAGGGACGAATGTCTTCAAACTTTACGAAGCTGTGGATATTCAGGGGCATAAGCACGACCCGACGTTGAAACCGCAAGTGGCGTTCTATGACGATGGAGTCGGTACGTCACGGCTCGCACCGCTCAAGTTGCTTACTGGGGCGTTCGGTATCGGGTTCAGTAAAAATGTCAGGGATCTCTACACCGAGCTGCTCCACGTCTATGAGCCGGGCGACCACATCTATCTCTTCGGCTTCAGTCGCGGAGCCTATACTGTCCGGGCCCTATCTGGACTCATCCAGTACTGTGGAATTATCGATATCAATAGAGTCAGGTACGAGTCACTCAAGGAGTGCGTGAGGAACTGTTGGACGGCGTTTCGACGGGAGGCGTTCAAGCGTGTGTCGGAGAGCCAGCGGCGTGAAGGTCAACCGACTGTCGATTACGGTCGGGAAGATCGAGAGCGACGGGAACGGTTTTGCTCCGTCATCGATGATGTCCACGTGCCGAATGGAGCCGTCACGATTGATTTTGTCGGCGTGTGGGATACGGTCGGAGCGGTCGGAATGCCGTTTGAAGAACTACGTGACTTGTTCAATTGGATCTACCCCATGCGGTTTTCCGAACTGACTCCCAGTAGCCGGATCACCCGTGCCTGTCATGCGCTGTCGATCGACGACGACCGCCGAACCTTCCACCCGGAATTGTGGAACGAGAAGGACATTCGTGAGACCCAAGTCGATCAAGTGTGGTTCGCCGGTGTGCATTCCAACGTGGGTGGTGGTTATGTGAAGCACGGAATGTCCTTAGTGGCATTGGATTGGATGATGGCCGAGGCAGAGCGCTGTGGGCTGCGCTTTATCCCGGCGGATCGCGACTACGTCCGCACACACCACGATGTGCATGACGAACTGTACGATGCTCGAGGAGGATTGGGCGCATACTATCGTTGGGAACCACGCGACATCGTCAAGCTCTGTCGGGATCACAATATCGGTCGCCCCAAGATCCACATCAGCGTGTTCGAGCGTATCGCCAACGGCACAGGGAGCTATGCGCCGGTCAATTTACCCGCTCAATGTGTGGCTGTTCGAACTAACGACGATTGTTCCTGGCCGGAGAAGACGATCATGTCGGGCATTGAGCAGGAGGTCGCACAGCGTGAAGGGAGCCACACTGTCCCACTCCGGAATAAATCGTTACTGGAGAGTATCCGAAGAACCGTGCAAAGCGGCAAGATGTCGTACTACACCTTTGTGGCGGCGACCATTCCAGCTCTTGGCTGGTGGTATTCCTTGCCGCCATTCCCGCAAGTAACCAGCGCCATTACCCAATGGTGTCCGTATCCCAATCTCGTCATCGGTGCCCTTTATGGCTGCGTCGGCCTGCTGGTGTGGGGATGGTCCAAGCGAGTCGATAACCGGATGGAATCGGTGGCGCAGAATCATTGGCAACGTCATCGCAAAGCGCTACGGAGGATCTTGTCGGACAGTCGGAGAGAGCAACCATCACCGTCTACCGATGATGTTGAATTAGGAGAGGCCATAGTTAAACAAGTGGCGAGCGACCTTGTAGTAAAGTAGTGAGCACACCAATAGTGAGGCACCGGAAAAATCGGTCAACAGTGTATTGGAGGGAAACCTGTCAGCTGATCAGAAAATGATTTCAAGCGCACTCGGTGTTGTAGCTCTTATCTCACTTGTGGGGTGCGGGACGATGACTGGTTTGCCCTGCGGGGATGGAGGGCAACGTGCGGTCCAAGAGCTGTTGTACTTCGGAACAGAAACGCCATCCGGTCACGTCACACCAGAAAGCTGGGTGCAGTTTCTCAATGAGACCGTGACTCCACGGTTTCCAGAAGGTCTTTCCGTGTGGCAGGCCTCAGGCCAATGGCGATCTGCCTCGGGCGAAGTCATTCGTGAGCCTTCTTACGTTCTCAGTCTCCTTCATTCCGATGATCCCGATCAGGAACAAGCCATTCGAGAGCTCATCAGCTCCTACAAGACTCGGTTCCAGCAGGAAGCGGTGCTGCGAGTCAGATCGTCTGCATGTAAATCGCTGTAGCTCAACTCCAAACATGAGACGGTTACTGCTGTATCGATTTGAACCGGCTACCAGTGAACAATCCATAGATAAATGCTTGGGAGATAGTTTTAGTGTAGGTAGATTCTGTATCGAGGTAGAGATTCCGGTGAAAGGATCCGTACAAGATACCCTTGGGACGACTAGCAAGATTTGTCGTGATGCAGTGGTTACGATCAAATCGTCCGGGTCGCAGTAGTCTCAGAGCAATCAGAAGCGGATACCACTCTTGCGTACTTAACTCTCTTACACGGAAGCACTCGCTCTGAGATGAGGCGTATCCAATCAGATACCATCCGTATCATTTCAGATTCACATTTCTCTGGAGGCATCACAGCATGAAGTCGTGCTACGGGCTTAGCGGTATTCCGGTCCCTCATTCGAGTACAGCGAAGTTATAACAAAACGGTACCAGTGAACAGATGTTACTTGTGTTTTTTCGCCCTTGAAGCCTGACGCATCCGTCTATAGCAATCTAGCGGATCGCACCTCAATTCTGAAAAAACTGTCCGAGCCTCACCTGAGTGAAGAGCTTGGCATCAGTATTGCTCTATATGCGCATCGACAGTGGGGCGATATGTGTAGGCTACGCAGAGCCCCGGTCGCGTAGTGACTCCATTCTCACTACCGTTCAGCCGTGCAATTAATTTTATCGAACTAAGGAGATCTTGATGCCATTCCCAACCCCCAATTCAGATGAAAGTCTCGTATCAGATGAAGTTGTAAATGCAACCGACCCTCCAGCAGACCAAACGAACGCGCCGTTCATCGGCAATTTCCATAAGACCTTGCCGCATAACAAGTTTGGAGAAGTTGATCCTACGGCATACCGTACGTTCGAGCGCGTGTGTATCGAAATTGAAGCTGGGTCCCCACGCAACTTGGATGAGGTACCAAGCGGACCGCTGGTCCCATCAGCCACCGTTCCTCAGACAGCATTCGTTTTAGCCTCGTCGCCGACGCCTGAGATTCATGCCTTGACCAAGTCGGTTGCGAAATTCGTAAGCCCCCTGGCCGGCGCATCGACCGAGTCCCTGGGACCAGACCCCAAGACGCTGGAGATGCTACC
Source organism: uncultured Nitrospira sp. (assembly GCA_902500755.1). Taxonomy (GTDB): domain Bacteria; phylum Nitrospirota; class Nitrospiria; order Nitrospirales; family Nitrospiraceae; genus Nitrospira_D. The sequence goes on along the minus strand of CABVRV010000049.1, from coordinate 18,727 downwards.
CGCCCCTGGCTGTCGCTCGCTCACAGCTATGGCCGAGATGGTTGAGCTCTACTGGATGGCCCTCCTGCGCGACGCGCCGCTGCTGGCGTTCCAGACAAATCGCACTCCGCCAGGAACCGGTTGTGCGAATCTAACTGCCCACAATACGCAGCTTGGTTATAACCTTAACAACCGAGCGAATGATGCTCTGCGCGCTGTCAATAGGATGTTTGACATCGCGATTCGACAAGACACCGACTTTGGCAGGCTGCGCGCGCCGCTGGACGTGGCGCCAGGTACTGGTGGCGCCACCATCAACTTGCAGACCTTGTTCCGGAGCGGTCTGCATGATGAGGAATTCGGTCCATTAGTGAGCCAGTTTTTCATCCGCCCCATCGGCTTTGGCACGCAGACCATCGATCAGAAACAGGTGCCATATATTGCAAAACGGGACTTTCTCACCTCGCATGGCGACTGGCTGCTGGCGCAAAACACCGGCAAGGACAAATATGGCCGTGACTACGGCAGCTGCAACAACTATTCGGACCAGTTGCATCGTGGCGCGAGCTACTATCCAGCAGGGAACCCCGTGCGTTACATCGCGACGATGCGGGATATCGCGCGTTTCGTGAACCGTGATGCGCTGCACCAGGCCTACTTCAACGCCGCGCTGTTCCTGCTTGGTATTGGTGCGCCACTCGACGAGGGCAATCCGTATCGAGGAAACCGGTACTCCCGGGAGCTTGCGTTTGCTACGCTGGGTGGGCCGGATCTGTTGACCCTCGTCTCTGAGGTAGCCAGTCGCGCACTGAAGGTTGTCTGGCGGCAAAAATGGCTGGTACACAGGCGATGCCGTCCAGAGGTGATGGGCGGTTTGATCCAGATGCAGCTCAACGGCCTCGGCGGCAAGAAGCGCGACTACGGCCTAGCGACTAATGTCCCAGGTACGCCTGATTTCAAGGCCAAGCTCGACGACACACTCGATGAGGTGAAAGACCATAATGCTGCGCTCAATGGGGGTACGGCAAAAGGTACGTTGTTCTTACCGATGGCTTTTTCTGCAGGTTCGCCGAACCATCCCGCCTATGGAGCGGGGCACGCAACTGTGGCAGGTGCTTGTGTGACGGTGCTAAAGGCCTGGTTCGATGAAGATGAGCTTCTCAAGACGGTTTTTGACAATGCGAATAGAAGCGCGTCGACTGCTAAGACTAGTCCGAGTGATCCGCCGGGAGGGACCCTGACACTGCTACAGCCTGGATACCGGAAGAAAGGTACTGACCTAGAGGCTTTCTGTGATCCGCAGGAGTACACCGGGGCTGATGCTGACAAGATCACCGTCGGCGGCGAATTGAACAAGATTGCCAGCAACGTAGCCATGGGTCGCTCGATGGGTGGTGTGCATTGGCGCACCGACAATACACGCAGCCTACGGTTGGGCGAAGAGATCGCCACCGAGATCCTGCGCAAGCGCACTGCGGAGTATGCGGAACGGCCGGTTTCGTTTACTTTCCGATCATTTGATCGGCAACGAGTGCATATCACGCAAGGTCAGGTCAGAAAATACTGAAGTTGTGTGTCAAGCACTGCACTGTGCATGGCAGAGGCGCGTCAAGATGGCGCGCCTCTGCGGCGAACTCATTGCCAAAATGAGCGACAAGGAGCCCAGTGTGAAAATTGAGCGCTGATCGGCTGCTCTAGATGCGGGGCTCAAGGGGATTCTCTAAACTCTAGCGGCGTTGACTGATCCTCATGAAAGTGTCGCCGAACGAGCGTTTCGACGGACATGAAATGGCGTTCCGGCAGGTTCTTAAAACGACGTCTGCAATCGATCATCGCTTCTTCAGCGGTGGGGAAGGGATGGATCACAGACCGCAGATGGCCATAGTAGTCCCTCAGTTTCAATTCGGCCGTCCGTAGGTGACTTGGGTCGCCGGCGATGGCCAGTGCGGCTTTAGCCTGGTCACCGTCGGATTCGACGAGGGCTTGGAAGCAAAGCCCTTTTAGGCGCTGTGTCACCGTACTGCGGTCCCAGCTCAGCGCCGTGGCGGTTCTTTGCATGTCGAAGTTATGTTCCCTTAAGCAGTTCAGGACCGCGGCATCACTGGCGGGGTTCGGGAAAAGTTGCCTCGCACGTCCTGCCGATAGAGTGCTGTCTCCATCAAGCCTGATGGATTCCTTCGTCAATAGGGGGCCATCATTCAGCGTGACGGCTCGCTCTAAACAGTGACGGAACTCCCGCACGTTTCCCTTCCACCCATGGTCCATCAGCGCACGAAGCGCCTCATTGGTCAGCATCGGGACCGGCTTGCCAAGCTGCTGAGCCAGCTGGTTCAAGAAGACTTCAGCCAAAAGCGGAATGTCGCCGGTGCGCTGACGGAGGGGCGGGAGATGGAAGACAATTCCATTCAGCCTGAAGTACAAGTCTTCGCGAAACCATCCCTCTGACACGCCCTTCTGCAGATCGCGGTTGGTCGCGGCCACGATGCGAACATCCACGGTCGTTGGTGTGGTCGCACCGACTCGATAGAACGACTTGTCCTGCAACACCCGCAGCAGCTTGCTCTGATGATCCATCCGAAGGTCGCCGATCTCATCAAGAAAGATCGTGCCATGATCGGCAAGTCCAAAGTAGCCGCGACGATCAGTCGTCGCGCCGGTATAACTTCCCTTCATATGACCGAAGAGCTCGCTCTCAAACAACTCGGGAGATATTGCCGCCATGTTCACAGCGATGAACGGCTTGCTTGACCGTGGGCTCAGTCGATGGATCGCGCGAGCAAACAGTTCTTTCCCCGTGCCTGGTTCACCGAGGAGAAGGACTGTTAACGGCCACTTGGCGCTCTTCTTGAGATCCTGAAACAGCCGCAAGAGGGATCGATCGCGCGTAATGATTCCGAATTGGCGGAATTCGGTTTGAAGTAGGTCAAGTTCAGCATCCCCAATGGTACCGGGCACGGAGCTTACGGCCCTGAGATCAGAGAGTTGTCGTTCCAGTGACTCAAGCTGCCGACGAGCCTGTTGCTCCTGATTCTGAGCCTCTGTGATTTGTACTCGGAGAAGATCAGTCGTTCTTGTCAGCTCTTCCTGTTGGTTCGATGAATGGGCGATAGTCGCCATCGCAGTATCTAAATCTTCCTGCAGGGCTTCCGATCGATCCTCACGGAGAACAAGAGCCTCTCTGACGGCAGCCGACTCATGCTGGAGGCGGATCATATCGCGTTCAAGCAAGATCAGACGTTGGCTTGCCGTCAGGTTGCCCCATGCGACGGTGCCGATGAAGACGAACAGTGAAGCCGTGAGCGGCAAGGCGACCGGCATCATGAGGGAGGCCATGCTGAGGAGGCCAACGGTCAGAATGGCATAGAGAACGACGACGACACCAGCCAGAGAAAAGCCAAGGGGCGCTCGAAATCGTAGAACACTCCAAGCCGCCAGCCATGCCATCAATGTTGTGATGGCGAAACGACCTAACCAGTCGAGTGAACTGATTCGTTGACCGGTGAGCAAGGCATTCAGAAGATGCAGATGAGCGGTCACGCCGTCAACTGAGGAGCCGGAGGAAAGGAGCCATGTCTCCGGGTGTGCCGGACTTGACTGGATCACGACGATCTTATCCTTGAACCAAGTGGTCAACTGTTCCTCGTCATGCCCGTGCATTGTCGCCAAAACCGATGACAACGGGATCGGCTGGAGAGCCGTGAGTGACCCGTCACCGACCATGTTGATCAGAATGGTTGCGTCGGACATGCTGGACAGGGATTGCGTAGGCCTGGCGTTGTGTCGGCGAAACACATCGTAGAGGACGGAGCCGAAGGCTGGGATGGTTAGGGCACCAACTCTCGTGGACAGGGCAATGCGACGAGACACATGATCAAGATCTCTCAAGAGCTCCACGTGAGTAGAGATCACGGCCTCGGATTGAAGAAGAGAATCGGTCTCATGAATCAGGACAACCGGTGAAGCTATGCGAAGAGCTTCAAGGAAGAGCGCATCACTTGAGACTCCACCGAGCTGCGCGGGACTCGCATGGTTGAGTCGATGGTCAATGCCGATAACCGACGCCCCTGCCTCATGAGCTGCAGTCACCACCTGAGCAAGGATGGCGCGATCCCAGAGGCCGGGTCCAAAGCGTTCTTCACTGACTGGGTCGCGAGTGATGATGGCCAACGATGGACTGGTGCGGATGGTGGTGCGGTGGCGCATCCAGGTGTCATAGACCGTGTGATCCAGCGCCGTAAAAGTTGCAGGGACTAAGGACCATAGTATCGCTGAGAGAAGCGTGGCCAGCAGGCCGATGCCCAGCGACTGAAGCGGAACCGACGTGACGAACAGGCGCCAAGGTTTCTGTCGATCCAGCATACAACTAATGGAGGCCAAGCGCATCGAGCAAGGGTTCTGTCTCTTGTTTTGGAAGATCTTTGAGAAGAGCTTTTGCTTTTAGAGTATCGGTATCCAGACCGAGCCCCTTCGCATAGATACGAGCCAAAATTTTCTTGGCGGAGACAAATCCATCAGCTGCGGTGGATTCGAAACAAGCCATAATCCTCTTGTCGAACGGCTTCAGAAAGGGAACCGATCCAGCTTCATACAGTGCGGCTAGTTCAGCGTGGGCCTCTTCACCCAGGGCGGCACATTCCTTTATCAGCACCCAAAACGCATCTTCTCCACGACCCTGTCCGAGAAGGACCTTCCCCAGCGACTGGCGGTCACTGACGCGATGCATGTCCGGGTAGTCGCTCCACAGTCTGGTGCGGTAGGACTGAAAGCCTTTGAGCAGCTCCGCTCGACGCTGGGTGATCAATCCCGGAGCGAGAGTTTGGCGCCGCAACTTGGACAATGAATCATAGGCCGTTTGATGACCGAGCTCAATGGCCTGCATCCACCAATAAATTGCAAGCCCAAGGTTTTTCTCAACCCCTTGTCCATCCTTGTAGGCGTTGCCGAGGAAAAATCTGGCTTGAGGTACGCCGTCGATCGCTGCCGCTTCCATGTGGTGTGCAGCATCTTGTGGTTGCCCTATGACCCTGAGCAACAGCGCAAGACGATAGTGTGCATCGGGGAAACGAGGGTGGAGTTCAAGGGCTTGTCGAAAAGACTGCACCGCAGCCGTCACATCCCCCAGCGAGTAGTGAATGTGCCCCAAGCTGTAGTGTGCATGAGGAAGATTGGGCTCCAGCCGGATCGCCTCCGTCAGAGCTGAGGCAGCCGTACGCCAGTCCTGTTTGGCGGAGAACAGGAGCCCAAGCTGAAGATGTGCGCGCCCGTCGTCCTGCTGGAGCCTGATGGCTGCGCGACATTCTTCGATGGCGGCGTCCAGGTCGCCAACGCGAAGAAGCGCGTCGGCCAATTTCAGGCGGTACTCTGGGACGTTCGGCAGGAGACGGACTGCTTGTCTCAATATCCCAAGCTCCGTTAGCGTATCGGCACGCTCGTTGAACTCAAATTCTGAACTCGGGTCAAAAGATTCTGAGGTATCTCCATGGAGCACAGGAGCATGCTCTCCCGTTGAATGAGCATGGGTAGCAGGTGAGGACAACAAAAGCGCGGAGACTGTGAGCAGTAAGAATATCAATCCGGGGTGCATCGCAACACTTTCCTACTTCACATGCGAAGGGCGACAAACCTAGATTATATCACCCGTGGAACTTAAGCGCGGCGTGGGTTCGACTCAGTCATACGAAGCGGGGCTGCTATACGGTCGATCGTTTCTTGACGAGCTGAACCTGTCAGAACAATGGGGTCATGCGGTACAGACCACACCGGTTCTCGTGGGGCCGGATCATTAGCCAGGCGTGGAACCAGATGCCAATGAATATGGGGGAGCTGATTGCCAAGGAGTTCATAGTTGATCTTCTTGGCTTGGTAGATCTCGGCCAAGGTCTTCGCTACCAGATTCACCTCTTCGATCAGCTGAAAACGTTCGGTCGGTGCGAGGTGAAATAACTCGGTGGCGTGACGCTGAAAAACCACAACCGTCCATCCGGGGAAAAACTGGTCCTCGTGAAGATAGGCTTTGGACAATCTAAGATTCGCGATGAAATGATCGTGTCGCGGCCAGCTTCCCAGGCATGCTGTACAGGTCGTATTCCTCAAGGGCGATTCGCCTTCCGCCATTCTTCTTCTGTCAAGACGCCTTTCTTGATCAACAGCTGAATCAGTTTCTCAACCGTCTTGCGATCTGCGGCAGGGGGTGATTTCTGTGCTGGGGGAGGGGAAGTTGCGGGGGAATCCGCTCGCTTTTCCTCTGGAGGGGGCCGTTTCTGTCCCAGCACTCGGAACGAGGGAGTGAAGACCGCCACGTAATCCCGATTCCTGATCCGGATCGAGACTGGAAGACTATCGGTTTGTGGCACGAGGTCGCGCAAAGTTCCGGTCGGGACGTGAAAAAAAGGTTTGCCGTCCTCGGTGTGACCATCGAGATCCAGAATGTCGAATCGTCTGAGGAAGGATTCCCCCGTGAGCCCCTCGTGATCTTCTCCTGCCAGATTGGTAATTTTGTCCAGCACGATGACGAGTGAGTCAAGGATGATGGGATCGGGCGACAGGTTTCTGACACTGACATCGTACCGGTACTCACTCGTGAAGTTGTCACGACCTTTTAGGGTGACATTCACCTGCATCTTCCCTGTCAAGTCTGTTAAGTGATCAAGTGATCCAGCAAAAGCGATCGTTGGATTAGTACAGATCGTTGCGGCGATGATGAGGCAACACGTTCTTCGCGAAACCTGCATGAGCGCCTAGCCTCGAGGTAATAACACCGACTGAGCATAACAAACTTGCACGGATTCAGCGAGAAAACCATAAGAGTTACCTTGACACCTTGTTTCGCCCGACGATATCCTCGCGCCGATTTGATCGCACGGCTCAGGGATCGTTACGATTGCCATGTCAGGGTCTTATCGATTGAGATCGCCCGCAATCTCGCGTTCGCTTGTCAACGCCCTCATGAAACTTTATGACTATCCGCATCCGCACCACCCAGAACGAATAATACGGGGCTACGATCGTCCGCATGCGATCAGAACGGCGAGGATGTGTGCAGCCGTCGCCCACCGCATGGGGCATCCTCAGGATCGAATACAGCTCTATCACGTCGCCTGTCTCCTACATGACTTGGGCCGCGCCGGACTCGATCGGCGACTCTTTGGGACCATTTGGTCTTGGGCTAGGCACCGGGGTATTCCGACAAGGCCTCGTGAGTGGCGTGCCATTCACCCCAAGACGCCGTATGGGCGCGAGACGGAAGCGTTCGTTTCGCTGCACCGTCGAGATCTTGAGTCCTCCGGCGTACCGATGGATGCGTGGGCGGTCGAACAGATCGAAATGCGCCTGGGTTATGCTCGCCGTCTTCTCAGGCGATTGCAGGCAGTGAGGCCTACACTGAAGACACTTGGCGTTGAGTGGAAGCCTTGGATGCAACAGGTGATGCTGTATTACTATTACCCGGAGCGTCTGGCTAAGGCTAAAGCCTGGGTAAAACAGTTGGCGGAAATCCTCGTGGCGTGTGAACAGTTCGAAGCCTACAGCAATCGGCGACGCGGGCAAGACTATTATGCTCGAAAGAAAGAAAGTCTGCCTGAGGCCTTTACCTATCTCGGGAAGCTGGAACAAGAGGGAATCCTCAGCAGCAAGGTTGTGAACGTTGTACGGGTGTTGTCGGCAGAGGGTGTATTCGATACCATTCTCATAGAGGCACGAGGTGAGCCGCTCACAAGAAGTGAACGCCGCTATCTTCGCAATTGTGTGGGCAAGAGGGTCCGATGACCGTTCAATCTGTTCCTTTGACGATTCGTATGGCAGGCAGCACGGACGTCGCTAATATTACACAATCCGTGGCCGAGGCCGTCGCGGCGTCGAAGGTTCGAGATGGAATCGTGACGGTGTTCGTCAAGCATACGACCGCTTCGATCATGATTATCGAAGATGAACCGGGGATTCGCGCCGACACGAAAACGTTCTGGGATCGCGTGATCCCTCCTGATCCCCGATTGCAGCACAACACCGTCAATCCTGGGGAAGACAACGGTCACAGCCATCTTCGAGGGCAACTTCAAGGCCCTTCTATCACTATTCCTTTTGCAGGCGGCGCACTTCTTTTGGGAACTTGGCAACAAATCGTCCTGGTCGATTTCGATACCCGCTCAAGAACGCGTGAACTTATTGTACAGGTCCTCGGTGAATAGACGCGTACAAGCTCTCCCCCTTCTCTTGCTTTTCAGCGCAACGATGGCCGCGCCGGCTATGACATCAGGCGAATGGGGCAAGCCACTTGGCGCCGTGTATGAAGGACCGGAAGGCAAACCCCGTCCAGTGACCCCGGCACCCGCGGAATTAGGACCCGACGAACGGGCGACCACCACTGTCTTCGAGCGAGCGACAAAATCCGTCGTGTTCATTGCGAACACGGCCATACAGCGGGATTTTTGGTCGCTCGACATTATGGAGGTTCCACAAGGATCGGGATCAGGCTTCATCTGGAACAAGCAAGGCCATATTGTCACGAACTTTCACGTCATTTACGGAGCCAATTCAATCAAGGTGACACTGGCTGATCGTACGGAGTACCAAGCCAAGGTGGTTGGAGCCGATCCCGACCATGATTTGGCAGTGCTGCAAATTCAGGCGCCGGATAGTCAACTGGAGCCGTTAGCGATCGGTTCTTCCCATGACTTGCGCGTGGGACAAAAGGTGCTCGCGATTGGAAATCCCTTTGGGCTTGATCATACGCTCACGACCGGAGTCGTGAGTGCCCTGGGGAGAACGATCAAGTCGATGTCCAACCGCACGATCGAAGGAGTGATCCAAACCGATGCGGCAATCAATCCTGGAAACTCAGGCGGCCCCTTGTTAGACAGTGTCGGACGGCTGATCGGCGTGAATACGCAAATCGTGAGTCCAAGCGGAGCTTATGCAGGAATTGGATTCGCCGTCCCCGTCGATACCGTGAATCGTATCGTTCCGGAACTCATCAAACACGGACAACTCATTCGTCCTGGGTTGGGCGTCTCTCTTGTGCCGGATTCAATGGCGAAGCGGTGGGGAATCAAAGGTTTGATCATCGGCAAGGTGACACGCGGTGGATCGGCTGATCGCGTAGGCCTGAAAGGTGTCCGTGAAACTGCGACCGGCCGGATCCAGCTCGGCGACATCATCGTCTCGGTTGCTGGAAAGCCGGTGACTACGGTTGATGATCTGATGGATGTGATGGAAGAACACAAAGTCGGTGATCACGTGAGCGTGGAGATACTGCGCGGAAATCGGCGTGAGAAAGTGTCGGTCATCCTTCAAGCCGTCAATTAGCACGACGGCAATTCAAGACGAGCGTATGGTAGGATCATCCAGGACAGTCTTCTTGAGGAGAACCTATGAGTGATCACAGATCTCCTGGCCAGGATATGCCCAACGATCGACGCGATGCACCATCGCTGAAGACCGACATCGATCCACTTGGACTGATCGAACAATGTCTGGCCTCCTTTGCGGAGGGCGACCCTCGCCAGAAGTTGCTGTACAAGGTGCGTCATGCTGTCATGCTATCTGAGGCCACTGCTCAACAGCGTGAACTGGAATTCCAAAAGGTCAGCGAGGTGGTCGCCAAGCTCACGGCTCCGGCGAATCGTATCGGTATCTTGGTCGATGTGCCGGGAGAAGGACTCGCCCGTATCGTCGTTGGTGGGGCTGAGTATTACGCCAACGTGGATCCTCGCGTGCCAGACACTGATCTCAAGATTGGAACACAGATTCTGGTCAATGAAGCCTACGCGGTAATTAAAACACTAGGGTACGATCGAAACGGGCCCATCTTGAAACTGGCTGAGGCCATGCCCGACGGGCGGTTACGGTTTGAGCAGGAAATGGGCCGACAATCGTTGGTCTTGCAGCGATCGACCGACCTGATCGGTGTGGACCTCAAGGCCGGAGATGAAATTCGTATCGATCCCAGTCATCGCATCGCGATTGAGAAACTTGTGGATCGCAATGCCGGTCGGCATATGCTCGATGAAACGCCCAAGGTGACATGGGAACAGATCGGCGGGCAACACGAGGCGATTGCTGCGATTCGAAAGGCGATTGAATATCCACTACTCCACGCGGAAACGTTCGAGCGGTACAAGTTTTCGCAACCCAAGGGCTTTCTTCTTTACGGACCCCCCGGATGTGGAAAAACACTCATTGGGCAAGCGGCAGCCGGTAGCCTGGCTAAATTGGTAAGCGAGGCTAAGCTCGGGGACACGACCGATGTGGATAAACGGCTACCGGTGACGAGCGGAGCATTTCTCCATGTAAAAGGCCCGGAAATCTTGAATATGTGGCTTGGGGAATCCGAGCGGATCGTCCGTGATCTATTCCAGCAGGCTCGTGCAAGGCGCCAGGGCGGCGCGCTGCCCTTCATCTTTATCGATGAAGCGGAATCGATTTTGGGAACGCGACGCGCCATGCGTTCCTTCAATATCTCAAACACGCTCGTGCCGATGTTCTGCAGCGAAATGGATGGCATTGAGTCTCTACGCGATGTGGTCATTATTCTCGCTTCCAACCGTCCCGACTTGATCGATCCGGCCGTGCTGCGACCCGGCCGCATCGACCGCAAGATCAAAGTGGATCGACCGAATAAGGACTCAGCCGCTGAAATTCTGAAGGTGTATTTGACGACGGACTTGCCGCTGGATCCAGCGTCGGTGACCGAGCGAGGCGCTGAGCCGGCACGGACTGTGAGCGTGCTGGTCCAAGACGTCATCGAATCCATCTTCCGCAGAGCGGACGACAACCGGGTACTATCAATCCGGCTCAGGAGCGGCCAATCTAAGGTTCTCTATAAGGGCGATCTTGTGAGCGGAGCTATCTTGGCATCGATCGTCCAACGTGCCAAAGAAAAAGCCATCGACCGAGCGATTCAGTCAGGTCAAACGGCCGGACTGCTGGCCAAAGACCTCTTGGACGCCGTTTCGGAGGAGTTCCGCGAGGGCGAGATGTTGCCGCCGGATGATGCAGCTGAGGAATGGTTGAAGCTGCTCGATCATCACCCGGAACAGGTCGTCGGCATTTCCTCATTTCGCCGAGGACGGCAGACGGAAGAACGTCTCGTGAATCAGATTATTTGAGAGATGGTTGACAGGTAACAAGCCGACAAAATGCAGATGATTCGACTCTGTCAGCCGTTGTGTGTAAGCATGTCAGCTGAAGATTATGCATCTTTTCGGTATCGAAACTGAGTACGGCATCACACGCGATGACGTGGACGAAGTTGATCCTGTCGTAGAATCAATGGAATTGGTTCGAGCACATGTCGTCGCGTCCTTCGAGCGGCGGTGGGACTACACCGGAGAAGACCCACATGAAGATGCCCGTGGCTTCCGTGTCTCCGGCTTGCAGCAGGATAAGGAAGAAGATGAGTTTGCAAGGGTGGATGCGGCTCGCCCATTTTCATACCATGAAATGAAGAGTGACCTTGTATTGCCGAACGGTGCGAGGTTCTACAATGACCATACGCATCCCGAATACTCCTCCCCTGAATGTCGGACTCTCCGGGATCTTGTTGCGCAGGATCGGGCTGGGGAACGCATCGTGCTTCGCGCTGCTGAGCGCCGCAATAGGGCGCTGGGAGGAGACCACGTCAGGCTCTACAAGAACAACACGGATTTTCACGGCCACAGCTACGGATGCCACGATAACTACCTTGTCTCGCGAGTCGTTCCATTTTCAACTCTGGTCACAGGCCTCGTCCCGTTTCTGGTAAGCCGACAGGTCATCGTTGGCGCGGGGAAGGTCGGCACTGAAGCGCAAGAGTCGGGACATGTTCCAGGGCTGTATCAGCTCTCGCAGCGCGCGGACTTTATCGAGGCAGAGCTCGGGGTTGATACGATGCACAACCGTCCGATTCTCAACACCAGAGATGAGCCTCACGCGGATCGCCGGAAATATCGTCGACTCCATCTCATCATCGGCGATGCCAATATGTGCGAGTATGCGACGGCGCTCAAAGTCGGGACGACACGCCTTGTTCTTGACCTGATCGAACGAGGAGCTGCGCCTGATCTCAAACTGGATCAACCGGTGGTTGCCGTGAAACAGTTCTCGCGAGATCCTGACCTCAAGGTCGCAGTGAAGTTGCAGAATGGGCGCAGGCTCTCTGCACTGGAGATACAGGAATACTATTACGAATCGGCACGGCAGGTATTGGCCGGCCTGGACGAGGAAACGGATTGGCTGTTGAAAGAATGGGGAGCGGTCTTGCACCTTTTGACGCAAGACCGCTCGCAGCTAGTCGGGAAGTTGGATTGGGTGACCAAGCAGTGGTTGCTTGAGACGTTTATGCGGGAAGAGCGCATTGGTTGGGATGATCCTTGGTTAGCCAGTTTGGACCTGGAATACCACAATGTGAATCCTGTGCAGGGACTCTATCTGGGGCTTGAAGCGGAAGGGAAAGCGTGGCGGATCACGACCGACCACATGATTGAAGAAGCGATCCAGAACGGTCCTAGTGATACGCGTGCCGGACTGCGTGGACTCTGTGTGCAGCGATTTTCCGATCAGATCAAGTCTATTCAGTGGGAACAAATTCAGTTTGCCGGCGGGCTTCGGTCACGAACGCTCGATATGGGAGATCTTTTTGCCCCTGGCGCCGTGCGACGATGTGCCCAGATCTTCCAACAGGCGTCTTCACCGGCTGATGCATTGACGGTGTGGAATAATGAAAGGGATAAACAGGTATGAGATACAGTACGATGCCTGAACGACGCGAAGGGCCGGTCGATCCCATGCCAAAGTCGCCTCACCCGGAAGAAGGAGACGGACCCCGTCGTCCGGAGACGGGATCGCCGGATAAGGATAATCTGATGAAACGAATGCGTAAAGTTGATCCGAAGCAGGCAGAGCGGTACCGACAGCGGACGGGTGAATAGTGTGAAAAGTAAAAAGTGAGAGGTGAAAGGTCGAGAGCCAACATCGTTTCTGAGGGGGCATATAAACCTTTTACTTTTCACGGTTCACGTCTCACGAGGTACGAATGGGTATGCAAAGCGATTTCTATCAGCTATTGAGAGAACAGGGGTATGTGTTTGGCGTGCCTGGCCAGGCTGCGCGAGGGCAGGAACTGACAACAGCTACGACGATTCTTGCGTTCAAGTACCGCGATGGAGTGCTGGTCGCCGGGGATCGGCGTGCGACAGCCGGCAATATGGTGATGTACGACCGCACTGACAAGGTATTGGAAATCGATCGGCATAGCGTCATGGCGATCGCCGGAGTGCCGGCGACCGCGTATGAAATGGGGCGTATCCTTGAACATTCGTTCAAGTATTATCGACGGACACAGCTTCAGGAGCTTAGCTTTGAGGGGAAACTCAGGGCTCTCTCGAAATTGCTGAAAGACAATGTCCCGGCGGCGCTGGCGGGTACGGGTGCTGTGGCGCCGATCTTCGCCGGATATGATTTCGGACAGGAAACGGCAAAGATCTATTTTTACGATATTCTCGGTGCGGAGTTCGAAGGAGTGGACTATGCGGTATCCGGGTCCGGTTCACCGACCATTCGCGGAATCCTGCATTACGTGAATACATGGGGTGAACAGCCGTTGAGCGCGATACCTGAAGAGCAGGCCACCGTTCAGGCCTTGCGACTTTTGACGAGCGCTGCGGAGTTTGACAGCGCGACTGGAGGAGTCAACCGAGAAGCTGGTCTCTATCCCGTGATCAAATTCATCACCGCTTCCGGCGTGCGCACGATGCCGGACGCGCAATTGAAACCCTTATTCGAAGTCAAGGTCAGCCGCCATGTATGAAGAACCGTATAAATGGGTCGAAGCGGTTGGCAATCGTCGGACCTATCTTGATGAGCAGTTTACGGAGGGGGCTCCTGTCGTCGGCGTCACATGCGGGCGCGGCATTCTGCTCATGACGATGAGCAAGGGCACACCCAAGCTCTATGAGATTTACGATCGTCTCGCCCTGGGAGGGATGGGTCACCCGGCCGATCTTGAGAAGCTGCGCTTCAATCTGTTGGAGATGGCTCACGTGGAAGGGTTCAATCGCTCCGCCTCTGATGTGACCGGAAGCCGGCTGGTGAAGTACGGCATGGCGCCGACAATCAAGCAGGCGTTCGAAGAGGTGTTCAAAGCCCCCTTCATCGTAAAAATCTTGCTGGCAGAGTTAGGACAGAAAGCCGGGAAAGACAGTTTCTTGACGATCAACTACGACGGGACTTTTGAGGAAAAGAGCCAGTATGCGGTGCTTGCCGCGACGTCGGCGGTCGAGCAGAAGATGGCTGGATATCTCCGAGAACAATCTATTGCGTCTCTCGAGGACGCTGTAGGTGCGGCGATTCGTACGTGGGTGGTCGGTGATCGAGCACAACGACGCGTACTGGACGACGGAGAGGGCCATGATGAGGTGAGGGCCGGCCTTGATCAGCAGGCGACGGACTCTGAGACACTCTATGCCTATTTGCAGCGGTGTATTGCCGAAAAGACGGTCGAATGTGCCTTGCTTGATCGTCATGTGCAAGGACCCTCCAAGTACCGAGCCCTTGGGATCGATGAACTGAAAACAATGCTTCCTAAAGATCTGAGCCCATCACTCTCGTAACAGCATGTTGAATCGCATCTTCGGTTTGGAGACTGAATACGGACTCTTGATCCACGAGGATCGACCGGACCATTCCCCGACGTGGTTTGCGCATAAGATTCGTGACCATCTCTTCCAGGTCCAGCGGCGCGGTGTGCTGGACTTGCACCATCGCGGGCATGACGAGCCTCCTGGCAATGGAGGCTTTCTCACCAACGCCGGACGAATCTATTTGGACATGGGGCATTTGGAGTATGCTTCGCCGGAATGTCATTCCCTCATGGATGTGGTGGCGTCGGACCGTGCCGGAGACCTTTTATTGCAGCGAACGATCGAAACTCTTGGGTTCTGTGACCAGGTGTCGTTGATCAAGAACAACATCGACCATGAGACGGATGCGACTTTCGGCTCGCATGAGAATTACCTGGTGTCTCGGCGGTTCCCTTTTTCGAGACGCGGGATGGTTCCGCTTGTGACGTTTCTCGTGACCAGGCAGATTTTTACCGGCTCTGGGCGCGTCGGTTCCGCAGCCCCTCAGGATGCCTGGATTCAGATGGATCGGTTACTTGTTCCACGTCCGGCTTTCGGCACCCAGCATGCATCGGAGCTGCCCTTCCAAATCTCCCAGCGTGCCGACTATATCGTGAACGATTTCTTCGAATGGGTGCAGCACAATCGGGCGATTGTGAATACGAGGGATGAACCGTTGGCCGACCCTAATCAATACCGACGGATGCATCTGTTGCTGGGTGATTCCAACATGACTGAATATGCGACGGCGCTCAAGCTGGGGACGACAGGCCTCGTGCTGCAGCTCATTGAAGAAGGGCATGCACCTCAAGACTTGGAGATCGATGAGCCGGTGGAAGCGCTCCAAGAGATTTCCAAGGATCCAGAACGGCGCTGGCTGGTGCAGTTGCAGTCTCACAAGATGATGTCGGCTGTGGATATTCAAGAACGGTTTCTTGACTGTGCCGTCCGGCATTGCAGGGGGCAGGATGAAGAAACGGATTGGGTCCTTGCTCAATGGGCATCGGTGCTCCATGACCTGCGCGGCGATTATCAGAAGCTCGTTGGGCGTGTCGACTGGGCGTCCAAGCTGTGGTTGCTGGACTGTTTTCGAGAAGCGGAACAGGTCGACTGGACCGATCCTGTGTTGAAGAGTTTAGATTTGGAGTATCACAACCTGAATCCGGCCAAGGGATTGTACCACGGATTATTGGAAGAGGGGCGTGTTCCTCGTGTGACGACGGACGCTCTGATCCGCATCGCGATGGAGGAAGCTCCAAAGAATACACGAGCCTATGGTCGCAGTGCGTTGGTGAAACATCTCCTCAATGTCTGGTCCGGCAGTGAATCAGATTACGGTGCACAATCAGACGAATTGTTTCCTGCCTACGTTATCAATTGGTCGATCTTTCAAGTGCGTGGCCGCGCTCCGTTCCCCATGCAGGATCCATTTAAGACCTACGTCGAAGATGTTCGATCCCACCTTCAGAACGTGATTGCCTAAGTCACCTCAATTCAGAAGAAGAGCGTGTTTCATATCAAGCAACGCAGAGTAGGATGGTCCTCTCTGGGGGACATGCGTTGCAACTGGGTTAGGTTCGTTCTCGCAAGAAATCAAGGATTCGGTTCTCAGCCCAGTAGGAATCTTCGCCGTTCCGGCTCCGATGGAAGAAGCCACAGTGCCCGCCGTAGCGAGGTGCCACCAGAACAATCTGTGAATGCCGCTGGAGTTTCGCCTCCGTGAACATCGAGTAAGGAATGAACGGATCATCCTGTGCGGTGATGATAAGGGTAGGAACGGCAATTGTGTCGAGCACGTGGCGCGCTCCTGCCCGATTGTAATAGTCGGCTCCGTCCCGATAGCCGCCGTCTCGTGCGGTATAACGATCATCAAATTCACTGATGGTGGTGATTTGATCAAGCATCGAGAGATCCCATTGTCCTGGGAACAGAGCCGCTTTTCGTCGAAGTCGAGATTTTAACCTGGTTACAAAGTGGCGATGGTACATCCAATTACGAGGCTCTTCTAGTGCGCGAGCGCAAACGGTTGGGTTGATGTTCGGACAGACGACGGCGACTCCTGCAAGGGCTGACTGAGTCTGCCCAAGTTCACCAGCCGCCTTGAGCACCAGGTTGCCGCCCATTGAATAGCCCACGAGCCAGATCCGGTCGAGCCCGTCACGGCTGGCCAATTCGTCGACGATCGCGCGATAGTCCCCGCTCAATCCGCTGTTATAAAGAGTTGGAGAGAGGTGTTCGGTTCCGCCGCAGGTGCGTTGATTCATGCGAATGATGTTGAAGCCGACCCGATAGGCCTTGGCCGCAATACCTCGCATGTAACGAGATTCGCTGCAGCCCTCAAGGCCATGAACTAAGATAGCCGTGGGAGACGATGTACGGTCGATTTGCCAATGACAGTACCCTTTTAGCTGCGTATGCGGTTCTACGGAGAACAGTCGTTCTTCCTGTGGCAATCCGGGTAGCGACGTATCCCGCGGCCAGTACCGGGGCATGAGCGTCATGAGATGGGCATTCTGGAGAGGAAGCGGTGGCTGAAAGGAGGCAGCAAGTTCATCCATGGAAGGGTTTATCATTGCATTCAGTAGGGTACGCTGTGGGTCTCGATCGGACCCGATTCGGGGTGGTTTGCTTCAAGCACGAGCGGTACTCCGTAGAAGATACTGATAACGGAGTTATCTTACCATTTCCAGGGAGGAATCATGCTGACGGCTATCGGAGATGTGATGAGACGTTGTTATGAGAGAGGGTGGATTACAACGAGGGGCGGGAACATTAGTATGAAAAAGGGAGACGGGGAGACTCCTGTACATTACGCCATCCGGTTGGCGGAAGACGATCGTGCATCCGGAACATGTTGTTCGATTGGAGATCATTATCGATCCAGCAACCGGCCTGCGGGTGCTGAAAGTTACCGAGCTACAGAAGCCGTCGGGTGAACTCTGGATGCATTGGAATTTGCAGCGAGATTCAAAACGGACACGAACCGTGGTGCATGTCCATGCCACACATGTAGTAGCCGCGATCTATGCAGGCCTAGCCTTACAGGCCGTCAGTGCCGAATTTCCTGAAATCTCACGTTACACGCGAGTAGGACGTTCCGTTCCTCTCCTCCCGGCATTGTCTCGAGAATTGGCTGATGTCACAGCCGAGTGTGTGAATGTACGGAAAGATGGGACGCTTGAATTTGATATCGTCGGCCAGTCCAATCATGGGGTATGTGCGGTTGCAATGGACCCTTGAGCAGCCTATGAGCACATTGAGCGACTCGATCATATCTGTGAGATCGTATTGAAGAGCGGTGTTGGGGCGCGAGGAGTAGTTGCTCAGGCTGTTTCTGCCCGAAGGTGAGATAACCCCTGCCGTGAGGGAGCAGACACCGGGCGGTTAGGATTTGGCTCCCCAAGATGTACCCACTTCGAACAGTAAGTTTCGTGTGCGTCCGATAAACGACAACGCCATCAGACCCCCTCCGAAAGCCCATGGTGCCGAAGCCAGGATTTGATTTTAGGTAAATTCAGCACTTTCAACACTGGTGCGAGTTTTAAAGACCTTGCAGTGGTAACTCCCCAACTTGTGCCATGAGATGGAGTGGTACCGAGCGAGACAGAATAAGCGGAAGGTCAGTCCTGCTATACGATCGTACCAGTGAGAGAATCCTTATAAGCGACCGCGATCAGAATCCATTTATGCAATAGCCGCAGTCGCCGGTCGCAGTCTTGACAAGAATTGTCGCCTCGACAGACGATAGGCTTTGACCAGACGACAGGGATGTAATGCTGTAATGGAAACGAAGAACCCAAAGCCGACCACCAACCTGTCGTTCAACCTGATCAACCCGCACGCCGTGGCCTATGCGCGCACGCACCTCTCAGAGTACCTAGGACCGCTCAAAGAGGGAGGCTGAGAGATTATCCAACGGGAGGTCGCGAAGGCTGTGAGCGGGCAGCAAACAGCCCAGCAAGTGGCCTGGTAGTATTCAAGGCCGCGATAACCGAGCTGGCTTTCGATTCGCTGACGCAACCGCTTATGCCGATAGGTGAGCTGGTCAGCGTCGCCCCCGGGACTGGTTGAGAGTGTCACCCACAAGACTTGGAACTCATGGCATTCTCAAAACCACAAGAGTGATCACACTCGGTGATAGCCGCGCTTTTGTTTCC
>CABVRV010000048.1 GCA_902500755.1 uncultured Nitrospira sp. | reverse complement strand
GTGAGAACGTCCAAGCTGAAGCAGAGCATATCCTTCAAGCCTGTGAGGACTGGCTCAGGCCGATTGTCCTGACAGCACTTCATACAGGCATGCGGAAAAGAGAGTACTCGGTCTCACCTGGGACTGTATCGACATCGACATGACACATAGGTTCATCCGGCTGAACGGGCCGAAGAATGGCAAGGCGCAGGTGCTGCCGTTCACTGAAACCCTATAGTCGCTCTGCAGTGGCCTACGCACCTGGCACGATGTGCCGTGGTTGTTCCATGATCTGGATGGCCGACGCTACAACGATGTGCGCCATGCGTTTGATCGAGCGACGGCGAAGGCCGGGATTCTGGACTTCCACTTCCATAATCTCCGCCATACGTTTGCGAGTTGGCTCGCCATTAGTGAGACTGCCACGGAGAAATCTCTGCCCTTCTCGTGTACTCAATCAACTCTCTGTTCCGATTCTTGAGACAGGAAAAGAATAGTCTATCCTTTGAATTAGTTATGCATTCCGCGTCGGCAAGGTAGTTTTGTAGGAGGAGAGTTTGGATTGGGACAAATCGTAGAACGTCTTCGAATTTATAT
This sequence comes from uncultured Nitrospira sp., assembly GCA_902500755.1. Lineage (GTDB taxonomy): Bacteria > Nitrospirota > Nitrospiria > Nitrospirales > Nitrospiraceae > Nitrospira_D. The sequence continues at coordinate 25,955 of CABVRV010000048.1, read as the reverse complement.
GTTTTTTGAGGTACCCATTTAATGGAGCTGCCTTCATAAAAGGAAATTGAGCGTTCTTTCTGAAGAATGATTTTTCCTAATCCGTCCGAATAGGACATGCTGTGGCGCTTAACGTATTCTGTTTCGTAGAGGCCACCGAAGCTGTCTCTACCTCCTGGGCTCATTGAATGATGGAACATGGGTTGAAAGATCTCTGTACCACCCGGCTCGTGAGGTGTGCGTATGAGAGGTAAAAGATACCGCTCCATTCCACCTCTCATTTGAGCCTCTCCAGATCCATCCGGATTTAGGATTATCTTTGTAGGAAAGGGAAAGCCTAGTCGTCTAGAAATCAAAAAATCGGTAGACGCATTCATGAATGTGAGGTGGTTTATCATCAGCTGAAGCAAACAGGGCGATGCCAGAACATGGGGAGAGTCGTACCAAAAACTCCGAGCCCTGTTGGTCCTTCTTCACACCTATGAATTACAACCATTCTGTCCTTTGCAGCTAAGCGTTTGGCGATGTGAAACTTCGGCACAATGCCGGTTGGATTTCCAATGAGGTTTAGAGTCCCTAGCCACAAGCCGATCCGGACTTTATCCAACCAGTCCAAGAATGTATTAATCGAAACGCTATCCACTTCCTCGAAGCGAAGCATCTTTAGAACAATGACTTTAGCTTCCTCTTCGAGGTGGGAAAAACCAGAGTTGCAACTTTCACAGGCTGGAAACACCAGCGATTTGAAAGCGAAGGAATCCGATAAGCCCTCACGGATACTGGCGAAATAAGGGAGATTCAACTGACGATTGGGGTCGCCAGTCATTTCGATTAACCAAAACGGGATTACGTGTTCCTTGTTCCTGTCGATGGGGCGTTGGCCGCAGAAGATGCAATCGGATGGCATACAAGAGTCAGCGTCTAGGTATCACCACGGGCTTTCATAAGCGGGAGGCATTTGGAAAAGGGAGTTGCAACATGACAATTTCGCCAAATCGGACTCTGAATCGAGGGATTCGCGGGTCACCCACGAGGGGCTCGAAACGCTCGAACCCCTTGAAGCGAAATGGGAAGATGGGTTGGTGCCGAAGCCGGGATTTGAACCCGGACACCCTTGCGGGCGCTAGACCCTGAATCTAGTGCGTCTGCCAGTTTCGCCACTTCGGCCCTAGGGGATGTTGAAAAAACCGCCAGCTTCGTTCTCGTTTCACTCAAGGTCTTAACGTACCGGAAGAGTACGCCTCAACCTTTCGTTCACTGCGGCCTCGCTGAACGGCCTTTTTGAACATCCCCGAATGCGATGAACGGTCGGGGAGTCGGATTATCCTGAATTCTCCTCACTCACGTCAAGCAAGCGGCGATGGAGCAGTGACTGTGCGGTCTGGGTGACTGTTTGAGAGATGACCCATTGACCGGCGCTCGCGATCTCTCTCGGATCGCCGCTGACAATTATTCGCTCGCGGATCAGGCCTGCCGCCGCGAGCAGCGCGTGTGCTGCAATCCTCGGCGCCTCATCGACGATCAGAACATCGAAGCGTACCTGACTGAACAAGGGGTCGCTCGCGACCCGGGTAGGTGTCGCAGCCACGAGTCGTCGGTTCTGGAGAAAGGCTTGGCGGTTCGGATGTTCCTCAGCTGCCATCAGCTCGCGGACCTTCTTTGCGCCACCCAGTTTCGCGATGTACTCCTTCAGTTCGTCGAATTCAGCGCGTTTCCCTCTGGGAACGGCTGCTTCCGGAACAAGGCGTTGGATGCGTCCTTTGGCAACATCGATTTCCTTGTCGAGTTGATCCATCTGCCGCTGGTACAGCTCACGGTACTGTTGAAGAGACTCCGCATTTTTCCCGAGGGCTTGCATGGCCAAGCGCTGAAATAGCGACAGGGTCTCGAACTGCTGGATTGTGCCCTCTATATCAGCCATCCGCACTTGAAGCTCTCTCAACTGTGTCACGAGACGCCATTCGAGTGAGCGGACCTCATCCAAGTCTTTCTGCTTCGCTTCCTTGTGAGCCAGGAGCGGCGCCAACTCTCGGAAGCGATCGTATTTACCCTTTAAGGAGGCCTTGTCGGCTTGTGACTTTGCAAGAAACTGGTGCATTTGCGCTTCGAAGCCCACTTCATGAAGGTAGATGCCGCCGGCCTGCGTGGTTACGGAGAGTTCATACCGGGTGACCCACATTCTGTAGTTCAGACCACCGGCTTTGATCGTTCGCGCGACCTGCCCGACGGCTTCATCACATTCGTGATGGCTTGGACTGAGAAAGAGGATGCGCTTGTTCGCGCGAATGAGTTCAATCGCGAGGCTCGCGAGCTTCTGACGACGTTGAGACCGGTCATCCATCCACACGGTCGCAAAGACTGATGAGGCGGCGGGAACTGTCCGGGCGTCGACTTCCGGCATCTGTAGCAGAGAAACCAACCGCTCAGTCGGCCCAAAGTGAAACAGGTCGGGTTTTGCCAACATCTCCCGCAGGCGGCCGGCAGATGTGCTATGAAGACCTGCCAGGTCCGGAACGAGCGTGACCGAAGGAATGTCGCTTCCAAGGTTATCGACGAGCTGAATAAGAACGCTGTTGCCGGTCTGGTGGAGAACGATTCCCTCCGTCGTTTCCAGCTCATCGGTTGGCACGACCGATACTGGAAGATCACCGCGCAGGGCGACATTAGAAGGAACAACAAATTCGTACAGATGGAGCCCACCGATTGTTTGCAGCAACCGTCCTTGTGACGCTAGGATAGGGGCTTCCTCCGCCGATTCCGCCAGACGGACTCGTTCGGCTTCAAGGCTAGTGCTCCAGGCTTCTATGAGTTCATGTGCGGTCATCACAACAGCGATCATCTACGCAGCGAGCCCTCACGGTGTCATGATCATAAATGGCCTTCAGGAGCACTGTCCACCGAACAAGCTCGGAAGTTGCCCTTGTCTTCGAGACTGGATCTTGTCTAGAATGAGCGCCTTGCTGGGAGGGAATCTGTGAAGGGCTTGAGGTTCGAACGGATCGCCACCGGGCGTCACTACAATGTGGTCTTCCATATCGGCAGCACTTATGTTCCCGTGAGTGACGAGACCATCGACGAACTCAAGGAACAAAGCCTGTTACCGGCCGAACGCTTTCTCGACCTCCTCATCGACCGCGTCGGCTATTCATCCTACCTCAAGGAGCAGATGCGGAACGAACTGAAGGCAACGGGTGATCCCACCACGCAGATTACGGTGCTTCAGGGCGCGATCCGAGAACTGTAATTAGGCGTTAAAATACCGGTGACTTCGTCCTACCTCATTTAGAGTTTCATGCTTCAAGATAACGTATGGATCTCCTCGCAGCCTGCTGTCTCTCAATGCGGTCTATGACACCCTCGGGAAGTATTGATTGATTGACTCTTCGAAAGGTATCTCCATGGTAGAAATTGAAAAACTGAAAGTAGAGTATAAAGATGGGGAGGTAGAGATCTGGGGGAACCGGGCTGGATTAACGTGGCTTGGTGACTTATGTCTTGGGCTGAGTGAGCTCAGTGAAGAGCAGGCAAAGACGGCAGCGAACCATTATCATATCGACGAACATATGAGTGATGCTGAGCCAGGATCTGTTCCCCTCCTCATTACACTCAAGTTGGACCTATAAGGAACAAACGCGCTCAATCTCCCAACTGGCCTTTTTGGAACAACTGATTCATGATCTGATTTTTTCCGGATCGCGATGGATGATGGTCCTTCAGCGCCTTGGAATAGTTTTCCATCACGCTCGACCTGCAAACGCCGATGGTGAGACAGCAATGCTGGAGAACGCTTTCAGGATCTGCTGGTCGTTGGTAACTAAAGGCACTCCCAAATCCTGAGCCAGGGCGACGAACTCGCAGTCATAGGCTGACCTTCCGGACTGATCGGCAAGTGTCAAGACATGGCGAGAGATCACACTGTATTCGCGTCCGGCTAACCATCGCTCTGCCTCCTCGACCATGGATAGTGCTTTATCCAGAGCCACTAACTCTTTTCGGACGAGGCCGATCAGCGCATTCCGAAATTCGGAACGCCACAGCAACGGAACAGTCCACGTGGCGTCGCGCCTAAGTACGGCTTCGCTCTCTTCCGTTCTTTCCCCCTGGACATAGAGATAGATCAACAAGTTAGTGTCAGCCACAATCATGGCCGACCGGACGCTTTTAGTTCGTTGAGGAGGCGGTCGGTCAACGTCGTCCCTTTTGGGATTTGGCGAATGGCCCGCGCCCTTGCCAGCAATGTGTCGGCATCAACAGGCACGCTCTGTGTCATCTGTTCCAGATAGGAGATGACTTGAAAATTCAGGCTGCGGTGCTGAGCCGCTGCCTGCCGTTTGAGCCGCTTCACCAACGGCTCTGGAATATTCTTGATGGTCAAGGTCGCCATGGCCTTCTCCCTGATGGTTCCATATTGGCTCCAATATGGATGCTATCCTGAGCAGCGCGATACCGTCAAGCAGGGGCAATAGTTTCGCATTGTAGGAATCGGAGAAGGAAGGTGTCCTACCCCCTCAATCCCCCACCTGGCCTTCTTGGAACAACTGATTCATGATCTGATTTCGTTTCTCCGGATCGCGATAGTACTTCAGCGCCTTGGAATAGTTTTCCATGGCGCTTTGCCGCTTGCCTCGGATCGCATAGATTTCGGCGATGCCATGGTACGCGCTCGCATCTTCCTCATTGCACTTGAGCGCCCGGCTGAAGATGTCCGCCGCTTGTTGGAGTTGGTGTTTGCCTAACGCAAGCCACCCGAGGGCGGAATGGGCGGCGCCAAAGTCCGGATCGGCGTTGAGCGCATCTTGATAGCTCTTTTGCGCCAGGTCCAGACGACCGCGTGTTTCGTAGAGGCCTCCCAGCGCAAAGTGCACTTCGGCGTCCTGAGGATTGAGCTTCAACGACGTCTTGTAGGATTGCACGGCTGGTTCCAGCTTGCCCTGTTCGGCAAGGGCGCAGGCCAGATTGGAGTGAGCTGCCGAATCATTGGGGGTGAGTTTGATCACCTCACGATATTCTTTGATCGCCATCTCCAGCCGTCCCTGGTGTTGATAGGCCACTCCGAGATTCATCCGTGCCGGTCCATAGTCCGGGGCTAGCCGGACGGCTTCGCGATACGCCTTGATCGCCATCTCAGGATGGCCAGCCCGTTCGTGAATCTGCGCAAGAAAGTAATGCGGGTAGGCAGATTGCGGAAGCAACCGCGCCGCGTCCGTGTATGGCCGCACAGACTGGTCGGATTGACCGGATTGCGCAAGGAAGAGACCCATGATGAGGTGGGCATAACCACAGTCCACATGTCGAGCGAGCAGATCGTTTACCCAACTCCCCACCGCTGCAATGTCCTGCTGGGTTTCGAGGCAGAGCGCATGGGCTTTCCAGGCATCGGCAAACCGACCCTGCAAGAGATACGCGACGTTGCGCGCAAACAGAGGACGCGGGTCCTTTGCCCCCTCCGGGATGCGACTCCAGGCCATCGACTCGGCGTACACGTTGTCCCAGGCGCCGGCCACGATGGCGGCTTCGCATTGTTGCTGATGGGTGTTCATGCGCGGTGCAAGGATCTTAGCGAGTCAGCGCGTCTTCGACATCAGGCGGCGTCGCTTGGATACCTTCGCCGAGAAAGGGAAATTTCTTGGCCAGTTGTTGTTTCATCTGCCAGGCAACCGTTCGGTAGGACCAGTGGCCTTTCACCCCGGAACGGAGCTTGGCGATATATTCCGCCTCGGCATAATCCATTTTAAACAGACAGCGCACCTTGAAGCCAAACGGAATGGCATAGAGTGATGCTTCCTGATCCTTTTTCTTGAGCAACTCGATGTCCTGACGCACCGCGTCCATCGCCTGCCGGTATTCCTGATCTAACCGCGCATGCACGAGCAGCGGTGGGACGTCATAGCCGTGAACCGTCGTGAAGTTTTGCTGCACTTGCTGACACCGCCGGTGGCGGTGCATGTCGCGCCAGGCGCCGATGTCCATCAGAATATCAAAATTGAATGCATAGCCGCTGCGGAACTCTTTGATGAGTTCGTCGTATGGCCCGCGTTGTCTTGTGGCCACTTCGATGGTCGCCTGCTTCTCCTTCTCGGACCACGCTCGCACGACGTCGAGTATCTTCCGGTACGGAGCTTGCGACACGCGATAGAGGAGTGTCGTAACGATTTCGTCGAGCGGATGATGTGGGTCAATCAGCTCGACCGCCTCGACGGCACCCCATGCATCAGGCTGATCCAACCCTGTGCCACGTAATGCCTCTTTCGCATGGCGAGCCAAATCAGAGTAGGCCGATTCTTGATAGGCGTTCGCCTTTGCGTGCCGTGCCAGCGTTGGCGCCAGTGGATCATTCACGCCGGAAGTCTGACCGCACAGCTCGCTCCACAGATTCACCGGCGCACGTTGGCAAGCCACTTTCAAATCCTCCCCGACCCCTCGGAGCTCGGGGAGTTGAGAAGACAATAAACGCGTAATCTGCTTTTCCAACGTCCGGATGCTGACGACTTGCCCGACGTTGGTCTTTGCCGCAAGAGGAAGCAAATACCGGGTGACGTCGAACGCCCGCGCCGCGATCGTCCGTTGATAATCGGCCGGTTTCATGGATTCCGGTCGTGGATCCCGCTCAGAGAGATACGCGATCAAGGGATCGTGCAGTAATCGATAAATTTCAGAGAGACTGCGGAGAACGCCTTCATAGAGCGCCTCGGTTTCGCTCCCTCGAATCTGGCCCGGCACAAACCATCGGCTCGAGGCAAAATTCTGATAGCGGCTCGATTTTGCCTGCCCGTCCCAGAGCGGCTCGTCCTCCAGGCGAATGGCGGCCAATTCCGAAATCTCCTCAAAACAGATGATGACGTGGCCGAGATCAGCAATCGACGCATGACCGTAATCGAAATAAAACTGGTCCCAGAACTTTTCCGAAGAGTGACTATGGACCCACCGGATGCTGTCTTCGATGGAGTCCGGTGATCGGCTATAGCGCGCCAGTGCGTATGCGGATTTCTCCGGCGGCATAGGAGCGATGGCGACAACCCGGCGACCTGATTGATCCTGGCTCATAGAGGGCCGTTCACATCCTCGTTGAACTGTAAGCCGCGCACTATACCTCTCACGTCAGAATGGCGCAAGCTCAGGTCCGTTGACTTGCCGCAGAAAGCGCCGCTATAGTCCGCCGAATCCCGAGATGAGCACTTTTTCGCACTAACGGAGCTGAACACTTTTTCATGATCAAGGGCATCAAAGGGGTGAAGGATCTGTTACCGGAAGAGACGCCCCGTTGGCGCCTTATCGAAGAGACTGCCAGGCGGTGGGGGGGCAGGTATGGATTTCAGGAAATTCGCATTCCGATCTTTGAAGTGACGACCTTGTTTGCGCGGAGTATCGGTGCATCGACCGATATCGTTGAGAAGGAAATGTACACGTTCCAAGATCGGGACGGCACCTCACTGACTCTGCGCCCTGAAGGGACTGCTGGGACAGTCCGAGCCTATATCGAGCACAATCGGGCCGCCGTGCCGGTCCCTCAGAAATACTTTTACTTCGGGCCGATGTTTCGGCATGAGCGCCCTCAAGCTGGGCGGCTTCGGCAATTTCACCAATTCGGCGTGGAGTCACTTGGGATGGCTGATCCCCGGGCAGATGTCGAAGTGATCGCTCTCCTGTGGCGGTTCCTCAGTGACCTCGGTCTCCAGGGTCTCACGTTGGAAATCAATAACCTCGGGTATACCGCCGATCGAGAATCTTATCGTCCTCACCTCGTGACATATCTCCGACAGCATGAATCAGGCCTGTGTGCGAATTGCCGGCGTCGGATTGAGGCTAATCCCCTCCGCGTTCTTGACTGTAAAGTCTCTGAGTGTCGCGCTATGACGGAGACGGCTCCTCGACTCGCTGATTCACTCTCCGAAGCCGCTCGGTCATACTTTACCAGGGTTCTACACGGTCTTGATGTCATCCGCATTCCATATTCCTTGAATCATCGACTAGTGCGTGGGTTGGACTATTACAACCTGACGACTTTCGAAGTTACCGCGACGAATCTTGGAGCTCAGAACGCAGTTGGGGCAGGTGGACGGTACGATGGTCTCATCGAAACCCTGTCAGGGCCTCCGACGCCAGCTGTGGGTTTCGCGGTTGGTCTGGAACGCATCGCAATGTTACTCCCAGAGTCAGCGTTGCTGACAACCGCCAATGTCGTTGTCTATGTCGCTGCGTTTGGCGACCAAGGCTCAGTTGCTGGCTTCTCTGCTCTGGAAGACCTTCGTACTTCTGGAATTCAGGCTGTGTCGGACTTTCGTTCCTCGACATTGAAGGCTCACTTACGACAAGCCGATCGGCTTGCCTGTGGTTTCACTCTCATCCTCGGTGACGACGAGGTAGAGAAAGACACTGCTATCCTTCGAAACATGGTGACGAAAAGCCAGTATGATCTCCCTCTATCCTCACTTCCAGTTGCGATTCAGCCGCTTCTTAGAAGCTCATAAGGGGCCATTTTTCGCATTGACTTTCCCCTTCAAACCTCTTACTCTCTGTAGGTCTGATAGATTCTAACCTGCTGAATATTTAAGATAAATTCCTGTGGATTCACGACACTCACACAAGATCGGGTTCCTCCTAGCTTTGCCTCCGTCGCATGCGAGTGCTTCAACGGTTTACGGACTGGCCCAGGCCGCTCTCACCGCTGGTCATGAAGTCTACCTCTACCTCATTGATGAAGGTGTCAAAAACATGCCCACCGACCGATATCAAGAGCTCGCTCACGCTGGTGCAAAGGTTTTTGTCTGTGCTTATGGTTGCCAGCAACATCAGGTATCGACCACGGACGCAGATCCAAGTATGTCCCTCTGTGGGCTAGTGGTGCTTTCGGGAATTATTGATACCTGTAAGCCATTCCTATCATTTACCTGACACGATACGAATCTTTTGTGGCTAAGAATATCGCGGTTGTCATTCAAGAAGATCCTCGCAAAACACACAGGCCTGTTGAAGCACTGAGGATTGCGCTCGGCCTGGTTGCGGGATCGCATCAAACGACTGTGATTCTTCTTGGGGAAGCTTTTCGCCTTCTCGGTGAAGATATAGACGACATCATTGATGTAGATATCCTTGAAAAATATCTCCCATCGATCGCACAGCTAAAAATTCCCTTCATTCTCCAGTCTACAGCGGATCAGCGTAAAGTCCGCGGTGAGTTTCAAATCCAGTATCAAACGAATGAAAACATCGGAGTTTTTGTTCGATCAATGGATAACGCGCTCGTTTTCTAGTTGAGGTTTCGACGCATGTCCCTAACGGTCTATATCTCTCGTCCTTCCTCGCCACTGATTGCTCGTTCTGTATGTTTAAAGAAGGATTCTGGGCTGGTGCTCTCCTTGGACAATACTCTTCCTCCTGGAAAGATTGAAAGTACTACTACTGTTTCACCACCTCAGTTGGAGGAGAACTTATCCTATGATCAGGTGCTGATGTTGTTGCTTAAAGCTGACAAGGTTATCACTCTGTAACTCCGAATGTTCTAGATAAAGAAAATTCGTAGTAGTCGGATTAGGAGTAGTAACGTGAAGAATGAGGATAAGAGATAAGGTGTTGAATTTATAATAAGAAAAGCATGCTGAGAGAGACGGATAAGTTTGGGGACACCTTGTTTCTGACTCGGTATAACGTGTGGAGAATCTTTCTTGGGATCTCGCTAAGCGAGATATTAGCGACTCTGCACTTCGATAAATAAGTAGGTTATGCACTATCGTTCAGCTTTGGACGGCATACAAAGAAAAATAGTTATCCACAGGTGTGAATAATCCTGTGTATAGAAATTTGAGTGGGTTATGAGTGTAAACACTGTGTGGGAAGAGGCACTTCAGTACATTCAAGGTAGGGTACCGAAGCAGGTGTATGACACGTGGTTCATGCCGGTGTACCTCGATAGAATAGAAAATTCGACCGCCCATATCGGGGTCCCGAATAAATTCTTTGGGGAGTGGTTGGATGCGCACTATGCCTCTCTCCTCGCTGATGCTGTATCAACGGCTCGAGGAGGGGGACAGACAACGGTGGCCTTCACCGTCCGTGAAAAGGCGGTGCCGTCGCCAAATGAACAGTCGGCCCCTAGTACCCTCCAGCGGGTAGGAAATCAAACGAAAAACCGCCGTGGGATCCAACTGAATCCAAAATATACATTCAAGAATTTCGTCGTCGGTGCCGGCAATCAATTCGCACACGCGGCATGTATGGCGGTTGCCGAACAACCAGGGCAGACGTACAACCCGCTTTTTATTTACGGGGGGGTAGGACTTGGGAAAACACATCTCCTGAACGCCATAGGAAACCATGTGGCTGAGCATAGCGATCTTCGCATTGCATATTTGACCACCGAGCAGTTCACGAACGAAGTGATCAATTCCATCCGGTACGACAAGATGATGGACCTTCGGAAGCGTTATAGACACATCGATATGCTTATGATCGATGACATCCAATTCCTCGTCGGAAAGGAACGAACGCAGGAGGAGTTTTTTCACACATTCAACGCGTTGTACGAAGGGCATAAACAGATCGTCCTCTCCAGCGATCGGTTTCCAAAGGACATGCCGGATATTGAAGAGCGCCTAAGATCGCGATTCGAGTGGGGACTTATCGCGGATTTACAGCCCCCCGACGTGGAAACGCGCATCGCAATCTTGAGAAAGAAATCGGAGGACGAGGGCGTCAAATTGCCGGAAGATGTCATTCAGTTTCTCTCCGTTACAATGAAGAGCAACATCCGGGAGCTCGAAGGGAGTCTCGTTCGACTAGGGGCGTATGCATCCCTAACCGGACAGGTCATTACCCTTGAACTCGCAAAAAACCTCCTGCGTGACCTCATCGGCGATAAGAAAAAGGTTGTCGCAATGGATGATATTCAAGAGGCGGTCTGTACCAAGTTCCACGTGAAGTTGACGGAACTGAAATCGCGCCGCCGGAGCAAAACGCTTGTGCAGCCTAGACAGATTGCCATGTATCTTTGTCGGGAGTTGACCGACTCATCGTACCCCGAGATTGGACGACAGTTTGGAGGAAAGGACCATACGACGATCATTCATGCCTGCCGTCAGGTCGCGAAAGCCAGGGAAGCCGACGCCGTGCTGCAGACCACGATTGAAACGTTGAAGGAACAGATTCTTCGAAGTTAACGACTTGGCCGGGGGAATACGCTATGAAAGTACGCATCGGGCGAGATGAATTGTTGACAGGACTCCAACGCGTACAAGGTGTCGTGGAAAAGCGCAACACGATGCCGATTTTGTCGAACATTTTGTTGGAGGCCAAACAAGACGGAGTCGAGATAGTCGCAACCGATCTCGAGATCGGGTTGAGAGGCCTCTACAAGGCAACCGTGCTGACTCCGGGAGGCGTGACCATCTCGGCTCGAAAGCTGTTCGAGATCGTAAAAGAGTTACCATCCGGGGACATCGAGCTGACATCCGCAGACAACAATTGGACGACGATCCAAGCTGGAAAGAGCCAATTCAAAGTCGTGGGTCTTCCCAGTCACGAGTACCCGGCCCTCCCGACGATAGATCGCGAAGGACTGACGCCTCTCTCTGGAGACGGACTACTGGAATTGATTCGGAAGACGCTGTTTGCAGCCGGTGACAACGATGCCCGATACATCTTGAACGGCCTTCTCGTCACGTTACTGGGGACTGAGAAGAAAACATCCCTGCGATTGGTCGGCACGGACGGTCATCGTCTCGCAGTGGCGGAACAAGAAGTCGGAAAAGCCGGATCCAAAGGGACGCCGTTGGAAATGAAGGCCATCATTCCCAAAAAAGCTGCCCATGAAATCAGGCATCTACTGGAAGAGGGAGGAGACGGTGAGCCTTTGATCGGCTTCTCAAAGAATCTGATGATCTTCCGGAAAAGCGGTTTGCTCCTGACGTCCAGGCTGATGGAAGGCAATTATCCGAACTATCAACAGGTCATTCCCAAAGAAACCGGCAAACCGATCAGTGTGAATCGAGCCGAACTTGAGAGCGCTCTTCGTCGAGTATCAGTATTATCCAAGGATAAGTCCAGCGCGGTGAAAGTGTCGTTTGCATCCGGCAAGATGACGCTCTATTCCAGCAGCCCGGACTATGGAGAGGCCACAGAAGAGTTGCCCGCGCAATACGAAGGCGAGACGTTGAATACCGGCTTCAATGCCCGATATCTGTTGGATGTTTTCAATGTGATGGATGGGGAAACGCTCTCTCTTCAGATGGAGACACCATTGAGTCCCTGTCTGGTTCAAGAGCCGGAAAGTCCGGGCTTCAAGTGTGTGGTGATGCCCATCAAAGTTTAGCGTCGTGATGATGAACAGGCGCTACAGCGCGATCTTCGCATCGCGCAGCGGTTCAGTGTAGCAACAGGTGAGCCGTGCTTTCGCGCTCATCGCCGTGCAACTTCGGCTGAAGCAACGCAAGGGTAGCCTCTTACCAGGCTGTTAGGACACGATGGCCATAGAAGACCCGTCTCAGACCAAGTCAGATAGCTACCGCGCCGACCAGATCAAAGTGCTTGAGGGACTCGATGCGGTCCGAAAGCGACCGGCGATGTACATCGGCAGCACCGGCGTGGATGGCCTCCACCATCTGGTCTACGAAGTCGTCGACAACAGTGTCGACGAGCACATGGCGGGATTCGGGCAGACGATCGAGGTCACCATCCACATCGACGGGAGCGTAACGGTCATCGACAACGGGCGCGGTATTCCCACTGGGATGCATCCCACGCAAAACAAGTCGGCGGCTGAAGTGGCCTTGACGGTCCTTCATGCAGGCGGGAAGTTCGAGCAAGGCGCCTACACAGTTTCCGGCGGGCTCCATGGAGTCGGGATCTCCGTGGTGAACGCCTTGTCGGAATGGCTTGAGCTGGAGATCTGGCAGGATGCCCAAGTGTTCGAGCAGCGATATGAGCGTGGGAAAGCCAACGCGCCTCTTGAGGCGATGGGTAAGACCAAGCGCCGAGGCACCAAGGTTCGGTTCAAACCGGACGGACAAATCTTCGAGACGCTGGAATTCAGCTTCGATGTGTTGGCTCAACGGCTCCGCGAACTCGCCTTTCTCAATAAAGGCTTGGCGATTACGCTCAGGGATGAGCGAAAAGAACCGGCGAAAGAACAGGTCTTTTTGTACAAGGGCGGCATCGTATCCTTCGTCGAACACCTGAACGAAGCCAAGACGCCCCTGCATAAGCCGATCTACGTGAAGGTCGAGAAGCCGGACATGATTCTGGAGGTGGCGCTTCAGTATAACGACAGCTACTCGGAGAACCTCTTTTCATTCGCCAACAATATCAACACGAAAGAAGGCGGCACGCACTTGGTGGGCTTCAAGGCCGCGCTGACCAGGACGATCAACACGTTTGCAAACGCAAACGATCTGCTCAAAAAAGACATGGAGTCTCTGACCGGAGACGACGTGAGAGAAGGGTTAACCGCTGTTGTCAGCGTCAAGGTGCGCAATCCGCAGTTCGAGGGCCAGACGAAAGCCAAGCTCGGGAACAGCGAAGTGAAGGGAGTAGTGGAAGCTGCCGTCAACGAGGCCTTGGGCAATTATTTCGAGGAGAATCCTCCGGTCGCCCGAAAGATCATCGGCAAAGCCGTCGATGCGGCCCGCGCGCGCGAGGCGGCTCGGAAAGCCAAGGACCTGATCAGGCGCAAGAGTGCCCTCGATGGAGGCTCCCTACCCGGTAAATTGGCCGATTGCTCAGAGAAAGATCCGGCCTTGAGCGAAATTTACATCGTCGAGGGTGATTCGGCCGGCGGTTCCGCCAAACAAGGGCGCGACCGAAAATTCCAAGCCATTCTGCCGTTGAAAGGGAAGATCCTGAACGTTGAGAAGGCCCGTTTTGACAAGATGTTGTCCAGCGACGAAATCAGGACGCTCATCATGGCGCTGGGGACCGGGATCGGCCGCAAGCGGGAAGAAGGCGACAAGGCGGAAAAGGATGCGTTCGATATCGCGAAGGCGCGCTATCATAAAATCATTCTCATGACCGATGCCGACGTCGACGGCAGCCACATCCGGACCTTGCTCTTAACATTCTTCTTTCGTCAAATGCCCGAACTGATCGAGAGAGGCTATATCTACATCGCTCAGCCTCCGCTCTTCAAAGTGAAGAAGGGCAAATCGGAACGCTATCTCAAGGACGAGGCGTCGTTGAACGAGTACTTGGCTGACTTAGCCGTAGAGGATGTTGAACTCTACATGGAAGGAGTCCAAGAGTATGTGACCGGCCGGCGATTGCTGCCCATCCTAAAGAAGATGATTGCGTTCGAAACGTTGCTTGGTCGTCAAAATAAGAAGCCATATGAGGCCGCGATCCTGCGCGCATTTGTCGATGAACCGGGACTGGATCGCGAGCGGCTCAAGGATCGTACGGCACTCCAACAGTCGGTCGAAAACATCAAGCAGTCGCTGGCCGTGGTGTTTCCAAAAGTGACCCCGGCCTTCGACGTATTGGTCGACGAAGAGCATCAGTCGAACAAAGTCATCTGCCGAGTGCATGCAAACGGCGTCGGCCACGAGTTGGCCATCACACACGAACTCGTGGGTTCGGCAGACTTCCGCGAACTCCAAAAGCTGACCCCGGCAGCGATCGGGTTGGGGCGCCCTCTATACAGACTCAAAGCGAAGAACCAGGAGCACCAGTATAAGACTACTGAAGAGCTGGTCAAGGCCATCTTGGACCTGGGGAAGCAGGGGCTCAGCATTCAGCGGTACAAGGGCTTGGGGGAAATGAACCCTGGGCAGTTGTGGGAAACCACCATGAATCCGGAGGCGCGTACCCTCCTTCGAGTAACGCTTGAGGACCTCACCGGCGTGGACGAGATCTTTACGATTCTGATGGGTGACGAGGTCGAACCGCGTCGCAATTTCATTCAGACGCACGCGCTTGAGGTCCGGAATCTGGACGTGTAGCGAGCACGTCGGGTCCGCATGGTCATGGAATGGGACGTGGAAACGGTTGAGCAAGTCGAGGAGTCATAATGCCCCCTGATGAACGTTTAGGCCACATCGCGATCGAAGACGAGATGAAGTCGTCATACCTGGATTATGCCATGAGCGTGATCGTGGGACGGGCGCTCCCTGACGTTCGCGACGGACTCAAACCGGTTCATCGCCGAATCTTGTTCGGAATGAACGAAATGGGCCTCGCGTCTAATCGGGCCTACCGGAAGTCGGCCAAGATCGTGGGCGAGATCATGGGGAACTACCATCCCCACGGGGATTCGGCCATATATGACACTCTGGTGCGCATGGCGCAAGACTTCAACATGCGCTATCTCCTCGTCGACGGCCAGGGTAACTATGGATCGATGGACGGCGATTCGCCGGCAGCCATGCGCTACACCGAAGCGCGCATGACCAAACTGGCTGAAGAGATGCTGGCTGACATCGACAAGGAAACGGTCGACTTCGGCCCTAATTATGATGAATCAAGGCAGGAACCGTTGGTCCTGCCGACCAGAGTGCCGAATCTCCTGGTCAATGGAGCCGGTGGCATTGCGGTCGGCTATGCCACCAATATCCCGACCCACAACATTACCGAAGTCATCGAGGGATTGCTCCTCCTGTTGGAGAATCCTGAGGTGACGATCGCCGAGTTGATGAAGAAAATACCCGGTCCCGATTTTCCAACGGCCGGGTTCATTTACGGCGTGAGCGGCATCAAGGAAGCCTATGAGACTGGGCGAGGCCTCCTCACGTTGCGAGCGAAAGTTGTGGTGGAGACCGATGAACGAACCGATCGGGAGCGCCTGATCGTCACGGAGATTCCCTACCAAGTCAACAAGGTGAGCCTGATCAAGAAGATCGCCGAGTTGGTTCAAGAAGACCGGATCAGAGGGATCTCGGACTTACGAGACGAGTCCTCTGATCGCGAAGGAGTGCGAGTCGTCATTGAGCTGAAGCGAAGCGAAATCCCCTTGGTGGTCTTGAACAACCTCTACAAGCATACTCCACTCGAAACGACGTTTGGCGTCATTATGCTCGCGCTGGTTAACAATAGACCTGAGGTTCTGAACCTCAAGCAGATCCTCCATCACTTCCTCGAACATCGACGCGAAGTCGTCGTGCGACGAACGGCGTTCGAGCTCAGAAAAGCGGAGGAACGGGCGCACATTCTCGAAGGACTCAAGATCGCGCTCGACAATCTCGATGCCGTCATCACTCTCATCCGAGGGTCACGGTCGCCGGACGAAGCGCGGGCAGGGTTGATGCGACAATTCGGCCTCACCGAAATTCAGGCCACGGCGATCCTCGACATGCGGCTCCAACGCCTGACGCAGCTTGAACGGACGAAGCTCGTCGAAGAGTACCAGGAAGTGCTGAAGCAGATCGAATACCTAAAGTCCGTGCTCGCGAGCGAAGCACTGGTCCGAACCATCATCAAAGACGAGCTGACTGAAATTCGCGAGACCTACAAGGACGAGCGCCGCACGCAGATCGTCAAAGAAGAGGCAGAGATCAGTCTGGAGGATCTCATCGCAGAAGAAGAAGTGATCGTGAGCATCTCACACGCCGGATACATCAAGCGCAATGCCGTGTCGCTGTACCGAGCCCAACGACGAGGGGGGAAGGGCAAGATCGGCATGGGCATCAAGGAGGAGGATTTCGTCGAAGATCTCTTTACCGCTTCCACCCATGATTCGCTTCTCTTTTTTACGGATGCGGGAAAAGTGTTTTGGTTGAAGGTCCATGAAATTCCTGAGGCCAGCCGGGCCTCGAAAGGCAAAGCGCTGGTCAATCTCTTGGCTTTATCGAGCAATGAAAAGGTGACGGCGACCTTGCCGGTCAAAGAGTTTCGGGATGATCGGTATATCGTGATGGGAACCAAGAAGGGGATCGTCAAGAAGACGGAATTGTCCGCGTTCAGCAATCCAAGGCAGGGCGGGATCATCGCATTGGGGCTGGAGAGCGGCGACAAGCTGATCGGGGTGCAGCTGACCGATGGGCAGCGAGAGATCCTTCTCGGAACACGACAGGGGATGACGATTCGATTTAAAGAAGAAGAAGTTCGGCCGATGGGTCGGACCGCCTATGGCGTCAAGGGGATTACGCTGGAAGAGGGAAACGAAGTCATCGGCATGGAGACCATCACGCCCGATTCCACCACGTCCATATTAACCGTCACGGAGGGTGGTTACGGGAAACGGACACCGGTCGGCGAATATCGCGTGCAGGGTCGTGGCGGGAAGGGCATTATCAGCGTGAAGACGACGGAACGAAACGGCCTTGCCATTGGATTTCTGCAAGTTCGAGACGGCGACGAGATCATGTTAATGGCCGCGCAGGGGAAAGTGCTCCGATGCAAGGTGGACGACATCCGCGAGATCGGCCGGAATACCCAAGGTGTTCGCATTCTGGACCTCGACGGTGAAGGAGACCGAGTCGTGGGCGTCGCCAGACTGGCGGAAGTCGTCGAACGAGAGGATGTGCCATCGGACGACACCCCCGAGATTTAGCCGAGCCCGGGCGAGCCGACCCTGTATCCAATCGAATATTTTCCCAATGCCTCGCGCTGATCGCACAACCAAGAAGCCGCTGGATACTGTCGTCAAATTTGCGCTCACTGTGTTTGTGGGATCTTTCGCACTGATTTGGGGAGGTATGTATCTCAGCCGTCCCGACCGTTCGATTCCACCCTACACGGTAGGGTCTCAGGCCGGTCATTTCGTGGCGACTTATGTTCCTCGGGATACTCAAGATGAACAGATCGAACGATTACTGAAGCGGTTTCGAAAGGTCGGCCATAAGACGCGCGATTTTGGTCCTATGAAAATCTATCCCACAACCGCGGGGGATCCCGGAGGACGGTACAGGCAGATCGTGATTTATGTGTTCGACGACCATCTCAAAACCGATCCAGAGGTGCTGGCGAAATATCTGGAGGGCGATGCGGCGGTAATAAAGGATTACATACAATCCATGCGCGGGTACTATCGATTGCAAGATCAGGATGAGGAAGGCGGCACCGGCCCCATGCCTCACAATGGAAACATGTCCAACGACACACGGATTCTATTCAGCGGGCTTGTGACGGATCCCTTGCCGGTCGAGGATGAACCTGAGCCAGATATGTCGATATCACCTCTCTGAATCGCTCGCGCAACGAAGGGTCTTGGATCGTCGCGGTATGCGAAACCACGTCGGGCAAGAGGTCAGTGAGAGAAGGGGCCTGGAGGCTGGCGGCGCGAAGGTCGGCTGCGGCCATGGTCATATCGGGAATCTCTCCGACGCGAAATGCAATGTCGGTCACACATTCTGGTCCTGATTCTGCTTGTAACTTCGTCAAAAGCGCGGGTTTGAGGTACGTCAGTTGCTGCAGCCAGACGGGATTTCTGACGAGGAGATACAGTTTCTTGAAGCGAATCTGAGCCGGCCAAGTATGGCTCGCCATGGGTTCGCCCACGAGATCGTGCCAGCGATGTTGTAAGCGAAGTTCGATCAACCTCGGTTCCAGACCAAGTCGTTTGGATACTCCCGAGAGGATACTGCCGAAAGAATCGAGCCTGCCAGAGCCCATGTTGGGCATCATAGGCGGTATCCAAGAACGAGATCAAGGCGCTGGTCCCCTCTATGACTAAAGAGACAGAAGATCAGTACAAAGTCGTGGCCACGAATCGGAAGGCCTATCACGATTACTTTATCGAGGAAAAGTTCGAGGCGGGGATGGTCCTGAAAGGCACGGAGGTGAAATCGCTGCGCGATCGGCGCGTAAACTTACAAGACAGTTACGCCAGCGTCAAAGAAGGGGAGGTCTTTCTTCACCACTGCCACATCAGCCCGTATAGTCACGGCAATCTCATGAACCATGATCCGATCAGGACCCGGAAACTGCTTCTGCATCGCAAGGAGATCAACAAGCTTCTTGGCAAAACCCAGCAAAAAGGTCTCACGCTCGTTCCACTCCGCATCTACTTCTCAGGGCGAGGTCGGGCCAAGGTTGAACTGGGGTTGGCAAAGGGGAAGAAGCAACACGATCGTCGCGCGTCGATCAAGGCTCGAGAGGCGGGACGAGAAGTTGAACGAGCCATGAAAGAGAGAAAATAGAACGGCTATTTTAGTCGCTCTCTCTATCGGCCATTCCTCTGTCGTCCTCCGCCCCACATTACTAACACGCGAACACGACCGTCCAACCACAAGCATCCTCCCCCCAAGTCTTCCCACCTAACCGAGGAGTCGGTCTGGCTACCGACTCGCGGTCTGCATCATGGCGAACAGCACGCTGAATATGGCGAACAATAAAAACCCTTCGATAAAGGAAATCATAGTAGTTGTTCACCCCCTTTCACTTTTCTATATGTATACGCCCCCAATATGAAGGCTCCATGAGGGGATCATGAAGAGTTCTTCATGGATGTGTAGCGGAAAACTACGTCTGAAGAGGTATATGAACGTGTGTCTAGTACCAGACGAAATCTTGAGTGGGATCGAGAGCCCGTTACATAGGAAACGTTTGCCGAGTGAGCGTCGGTAAACGCAAGGTAAAGATGGAGCCTTTGTTGACCTCACTGGTGACCGCGATGCTTCCACCGTGGGCTTCCATGATCTCCTTCACGATGGGGAGTCCAAGCCCAGTCCCGGCGGTATCCTTCGCCCGGGCCCAATCGGTCCGGTAGAATCGCTCAAACAGATGGGGAATATGTTCCGGTTCGATACCATGCCCTGTGTCCTCGACCGCTATAGCGACCTCGTGATTGACCGTCTGTAAATGAACCGTGACGGAACCGCCGGCTGGTGTGTACTGCAGGGCATTATCAAGAAGATTGATGAGCGCTTGTTTGAGCCATTGAGCGTCGCCGAGTACTGGGGGAACCGGCTGAGATTCGAACCTCAACGTGATCTGATGGTCATCGGCCAGAAGCGTCAGCTCTTCCACGATCTCTTGGATGAGAGGCTCCAGCGCGAGTGGCACGAGATTGACCGGAGGCTTGCTGCTAGTGAATTTCGCGAGGGTCAACAGGGGACGGGTTAAGGCAATGAGTCGTTCGACTTGCTGGAGATTGTTGAGGAGCACTTCATGGTATTCCTCAACGGTCCGTGCTTTCATCAGCGCAACCTCCAAGTTTCCCTGCAGGATGGTCAGCGGCGTCTTCATCTCGTGGGCGGCGATTTCGCAAAAGTTCCGTTGGACTTCACTGCCTCGCTGGAACTGATCCAGCACGGCATTAACGGCCTGAGTGAGTCGACGAAATTCCTGATAGGGTGAATCCATCGGCAGTCGCTTTCCAAGGTCGGCTTCCGACATCGTTTCGGCACCTGTGCACAAGGCGTCGATCGGGGACAGGACTTTTTTGGATAGCCAGTGGCTGCCGACCCACGCGAAAAACAACGTCGCTGCGGACCCGAGTGCCAGGAG
This sequence comes from uncultured Nitrospira sp., assembly GCA_902500755.1. GTDB lineage: Bacteria > Nitrospirota > Nitrospiria > Nitrospirales > Nitrospiraceae > Nitrospira_D. The sequence continues at coordinate 5,609 of CABVRV010000048.1, read as the reverse complement.
AAACACAAGACCATTCAGAGTCTCTTGGTAGTGCAACAAGGACGCTTCTGCCTGTAGGACGTACTGCACATGATCCTTACCCACAACGAAGAGAAACAGGTGACGCGCCGGTATCCCATCGGGTGCCTTCAGGGTTTCGAAGAGGAGGGTCTTGAGGCGGACCTGTTCGAATATGCGCGGCGGGAGTCGCTCCCTCCCGGCTGCGTGAGGGCTCCTCCATACAAGCGAGCCATCGGCGGAAAAGACCCGAAGGGCATGGGTGACGTCAGGCAAGACGTGCTGTTCCGTGGCGCTCTGAGTCAATTCCTTGGTTGGCGCACTATCTTTGCTGCCGTGGCTGAAGAGCTCGGGCTGCCGCTCCACAAACTCCGCTAATGTTCCTGCCAAGACGAGCAGGCGTCCATCCACAAAGCGCTGAAGCAAGACTTCACTCGCGGCATACACCAGTGCGGAGAACAGGAGCAGTCCGGCCATCAAGACAAAAGTAGACCAGCTGATCAAGCTGCGCAAAGATTTCATGTAGGCGCGTCCGGCTCTTCGAGCATATACCCGGCGCCGCGTACCGTGGCGATCAAAGGCGGGGAAAAGTCCCGGTCGATCTTTGCGCGGAGGGCCCGAATGTGGGCGTCGACGATATTGGTCATGGGGTCATAGCTGATATCCCACACATGTTCAATGATCGCGGTTCGCGTCAGCACACGATTCTTGTTCCGTAACAGAAACTCGAGCAGTGCGTATTCTTTGTTCGTCAGAGCGATCTCTTGTCCAGCCCGCCAGACCCGATGAGATGCCGGATCCAGCCTAAGGTCGGCCGCCTGCAATTGGACGATTTGCTGTGTGCTGCCTCGACGCAGGAGCGCCCGTATTTGGGCCAACAGTTCCACGAAGGCGAACGGTTTCGGCAGAAATTGGTCCGCCCCGGTGTCAAAGCCCGAGACCTTGTCCTCCACCGTGTTGCGCGCGGTCAAGAGCAGTACCGGCGTCATGTTCCCCTTGGCTCTGATGCGGCGGCAAAGGGTGAGGCCGTCGAGTTTGGGCAACATGATGTCGAGAATCAAGAGATCGTACGCATTGTTCAACGCGAGCTCCAATCCCTCCTCACCGTCGGTTGCCACGTCAACCGCGTAGTGCTCTTCTTTCAACCCTTTCCGGATGAATTGCGCGAGATCCGCGTCGTCTTCAACTAAGAGAATTCGCATGGTTCTCCTTACGCCTCCTGGATGAACGCTCAGCGAGACCAGACGGTGGCCGGGGCGCCGTCGGTCAACAGAGACCACTCTTACAGTCAGTGACGACAAGGTTTGTGGCTTTCTCCCCTGCGTCCAAGTCCAGCGTAGCCCAGGCAATTCCACTCGAACGCTCATCCTGGTGCGCCCCGCTGCCTCCCTGGAGAAGGCTGACTATATAATAGCGTCCGGCGGGAATTTTCGTGAACCAAAAGTGACCAGTTGGGTTTGCCCGCGTCGTACGAAGATAGGGGACGAGGCGCTTGTCCGTCAGAAGCTGGGACAGAACGCCCCGAAGACACTCAAAAGACGAAATGGGAACAGCGGGGCTGTCGGGAGATGGGGCGTCGCCTCTTGACATGCAGGCACTCACTCGCACGTTTCGGTCAAACCAGTCGCGTGTATAGTGAACCCTGGGAATCAGATAGATCAGGACACCCGCCTGGGTGACGGCCTTGCCGGAGGGTGAGCTGAGGAACACTTGACCGGTCGCCGTTCCCCGCCCTTTAGGCTTGTAAGCGAAGAGCTCCTTCTCATTCAGTGGCGGGGGAGTTGCTGGAGGCGGCTCGGCCGCCGGTAGCGGCGGACATGGGAACGTGCTGATCAGCAGCCAACAGGCGAACCACCAACGGAGCTTGGTCTGCGGCCATGTCATGTCCGGGAAGGTGACGCCGCAGAGGAGTCGTCTGGAATGGTTGGAGATGAGACGGTCTTGTGTTTGAGCGCGCGACCTTTGTCCGGTGTCGGATCCGTGACGATGCCATAGTTCTCACGACCTTCGTGGCCGTCCGGCAAGTATTCCGTGATCGGCATCCCATCTTCACGAACAAAGAGGAGACAGTGACAGTACTTGTAGATCTGCATTTCATCGCAGGCGCAGATCCACCGTCTGAGCTTGGCTTCAGCCTCTTTGTCCTTATAGAAATTGCATGGGCAGAGGGGCTTCCCGAGTTCATCGAGGTGCATCGCCAACCCGTTAACGACTGCCTCGGTCACAGCAGGGTTGGGATGCATCACAGTCCCACTTTTCTCAGCAAACCCCTGTACGAATTTCCGGATCTTCTCGAGGCTTTCCTGCGTCGGTTCAGCCATGGACCTCCTCCTACGAGCAATGAAAGGCAGATCCGCTAGTTTACAAGGGAAATTCGCTGCTTTACAATCCAGCTCTTCGGCCGGCTCTCATAGCCAAATCGGATGCATATGTCCATTCAGCAGATCTTGCACCAACGACTCGCTTCCGAATTGGGCAAGGCGGTCGCGGAGACGCTTGTCACCCGCTTGCCTCAGGCCACGAACAAGCCTAATGCCGAAGCGCGAGTATTAACTCTGCTTGAGGAACTCCACGAATTATCAGAGAAAACAGCCAGCGCGGCGATGGCGGCGCTCCCTGAACTTGACCGGCGCGCCAGGCTGGGGGACATGCTTCTGTGGCTTGATCTAGGAGTTGCCTTCGCTGAGTCTTCCGGCGCGTCTGCGCTCAAATATTTCAAGGATAGCCCTCTGGTGCTTGGGCTCATCGAATCGGCTGATGCGCGCGCAGAGGTCTTGACAATGGGTCTGGAACTGGCCGAGCAAGATGCCAACGTAGCGCTCGAGTACATTCGGCATGCTCCGCAGATTCTGTCGGACGTCCCCACAATCCAATTGCGCCCCTGGCTCGACATCGGCATTGAACTCACGCAAATCAACGTGGTCGTCGGGCTTGAGTTCATCAGGCAGATCTCCAAGCTTGCCTCCGTTTTGCCTTTGGAGAGCGTGCGGGACTGGGCCACAGTAGGCATGAAATTAATTGTGCCGAACAGCCTCGGGAAGCCGGATTACGTGGCGACGATGGAATTTCTCAGGACCAGTCCCGCCATTCTCAGCCATATTGAACATCCAGCTGTTCGAACGAAGGTTGTGTCCCTCTGCCGCTTGTTGGCTGAGCACTCTCCCGAGTCCGGCATCACGTGGCTGGCTGAATCTCCGGACCTCTTGCGGGCGGTGCCGTCGGTGGAATGGCGGATCAAGCTGTTGCAGTACGGGTCGTTGCTTGCCGAGAAGCATGCGGAGGCGACGATTGGTTATCTGCGTCGTGCGCCGGAACTCGTCCAACTGCTCGGGGACGGTCCTGAGGCCGCTCGAAGATTTGAGAATTGGTTCACGACCGGAATGGAGATAGTGGGCTACAGTCCGGACGCAGCACAGGCCTTTTTTTCGGTGGAATCTCAGAAAGCGTTGGCGTCGGTCGAGCAGGCGTTGAGCGGAGTGCCGTTTCGACAGGTCGCGCGAAGGCTCAAGCTGTTCGTCCAGGGACTCTGTGGAACCGATGTCACCGTGACGGCGCTTCCCGATTCGTTGGCCACTCCAGCGCGTGCGACCGTCAGTGCAGATGGAAAGACCATTTCATTGCCGGCGCTGCTGCGTCGGTATCCGACGGCTGCGGAGAACGAACGCCTGTATCTGATTATGGCGGCGCATGAGGCTGGGCATTTAGAGTTCGGGACCTATGGGTTTCGACTCGAATCGCTCGCCGATTTGGTTGAAACCGTACGACGTCGCTACGGTCGATCCAAGGAAGCAAACCCCGAGACACTATCTGCCTTGTTTCAGCTGTACCCCCGGGCAAACTTGGTAAGGGATCTGTGGATTGTGCTGGAGGATGCGCGTATCGAATCTTTGCTGCAGGCCGAGTATCCTGGGCTTCGGGGTGATTTGGCGCGGTTGGCTGCAGACATCACTCCACGCGATCCCGCACAGGGTGTGACGGTCAAGGAACTGGTCGTCGACGGCCTTTTGAGGCTCTCGACGGGTGAGACGGAAGCTGCCGCAGTACCTAAGACAGTCAAGGAGGAAGTCTCCATCCTCTGGGGGATGAGTCAGGCCGTTCTGAAGATGACGGCCACGGCGGAGGACGTTGTACGTGTGGTCGATGCCGTCTATGTGCGACTGGAAGAACTGTTAGTTACCCGTGGCGAAATGATCCCTGTGGAGCGTCATGAGGAGCCTTTGGACCAAAAGTCTGAACACACGCAACCGAAGCAACCGGGTGATCAATATCGCCCGATGCTCGATGTGGCCTATCGCGGCTCAATGAACCCGGAGTACATCACATGGGGTCAGGAACAACTGCAAGGAGGATCTCAACCTCCGGCACAATCCGAGGGTGATCTGACACGAAACCTCCGGCACGATGAGCAAAAGATCGGAAACAGCGGACGGCTGAGTGAGGGGCGTTCATTGCCGTCGGTGGTGGAGGAATGCCTGACACTTAAGGCCGACGGGCACCCATTGCAAGAGGAAACGGCGCATGAAGGACAAGCCATCCTTTATCCTGAGTGGGACTATCGGATTGAAGATTACCGGATCAATTGGTGCCGTGTGGTTGAACGACCAGCGGACCTTGGATCTGACGAGTTCGTCACGGCAACGTTAGCTGCCCGACAGAGTACCGTCCGGTCACTGCGGCGGTTTTTCGAAGGGTTGCGTCCTCCGGCGTTTCGTCGCGTCATGGGGCAACCCGACGGGGACGAGGTGGATCTCGATGCTGTTGTTCGACGAACGGGAGAGCAACGGGCGGGCATGGAAGGCGACGATCGTATCTATATCCGTCGAGAAAAACGAGAGCGCGACGTAGCCGTGGCTTTTCTTGTCGACATGAGTGGATCGACGAGCCGGCAGCTTGGAAGTGGGCGGCGAGTGATCGATATTGAAAAAGAAGGTCTGGTGCTGCTGTGCGAAGCCCTTGATGCCCTGGGCGATCAATATGGGTTGTATGCCTACTCCGGCCAAGGACGAGCAAGGGTCGACTTTCTCACGATCAAAGACTTTGACGATCGGCTGGGCGCATCGACGGCGCATCGGCTGGGGGGCCTGGCTCCGCGTCATCAGAATCGCGACGGAGCGGCGATTCGGCATGCCACGACCAAGTTGTTGAAGCGCGACGTGAAGAACCGTATTCTCATGCTGTTGAGCGACGGACGGCCCTTGGACGATCACTACAAGGACGACTACTCCCTGGAAGACACAAAGGCAGCCCTGCGCGAGGCGCGACATCGGGGAATCGAGACCTTTTGCGTGACGATCGACCGAGAAGCGGAGAGCTATGTGCGCCGGATGTATGCGGAGGCGCGGTATTGCGTCATCAGCAGCGTCGAATCCCTTCCGGCCAGGCTGCCCCGCATTTACAGGCAATTGACTGCGTAACCATGTAGTGAGTATGACGGACTCGATTGGAAAACCCACGGTTCCCGCATGGCTGTATAAGCTCTTCACGGGCCATCAGTATCCCTATGTCCGTCGCTTAGCCAAATTTGGACAGACGGTGAAACCCGGTGAAGACCGTCCCGAGCCGACAAAGGAGATGATCGAGACCAAGTTCTGGGAGGTCTATCCTCGGTGCCG
>CABVRV010000047.1 GCA_902500755.1 uncultured Nitrospira sp. | reverse complement strand
GATGCCGGTGGGCTCTGTCGTTTTCAGCCGTAGAGGTGAACGCACATGAACATGACCGCTCAGGCGATTGAGCAGTTGTTCCATAATCATCGGCACGAGCTCACCCGGGCAATCCGCCGAATCGTGCGGTGCGAGCAGGCGGCGGCCGACCTCGTGCAAGACACGTACGTGCGTTTCATGAACATGGGGCGATCCACGACCATTGCATTTCCCCGTGCGCTGCTGTTCCGAACCGCCAAGAATCTGGCGATCGATCACCTCCGAAAGGGAAAATTTGAACAGCAGGGAGGCGACACGGTCAAGGTGTCATTGGAGAGGCCTTCCGAGGCTCCATCTGCCGAACAGGCTCTGTCCGACAAGCAACGGTTCCAAATTTTGTCGAGGGCCATTGAGACCCTTCCGCCGCGATGCCGGGAGGCATTTCTGCTGCACCGTGTTCAGGAGTGTTCCTATCGCGAAATCGCCCATCGGCTGTCGATTACAGAAAGCGCGGTGGAAAAACTCATCATGCGGTCGCTGGTTCACTGCCGCGGGATACTTCAGCGATATGACGCCGAATGATGTGAGGGAGTGGCAGGGATATCCGTCACCCGGTATACTGCCGCCGTTCCTCACGCGATGGCTGAACCGCAATGAACTTGGACTCCGACGACGAGCACGTCCAACCGCCGACTACTGATTCCACTTCGTCGCTTTCCGATCAAGCAATCGCGTGGTTCGCGCGGCTGCGATCCGAGGACTGTTCGGCCGAAGAGCGGCGCACGTTTGACTCCTGGCGAAACCGGACTCCCGCGCATGCCGCTGCGTATGAAGAGGTTGTCGCGCTCTGGGACGATCCCGTGTTGCAATCGGCGGCGAAACGGGCGGCCGGCGCGTCGATCCGTATGGAGTCGCGTCGTCCGGACGGTCGCCGGTCACCGCTCCGGCTCACGCAGAGCGCAATCGCCGCCATGATCGCCGGGCTGGTCGTCTTGACCGGCCTGCAACTGGACCTTCCTGTACGACTCCTCTCGGACCACAGCACCTCGACGGGAGAACAGCGCGTCGTGCAGCTTTCCGATCGTTCGAGCGTGACGTTGAATGCGCAAAGCGCGATCGACGAAGCCTTTGACGAGTCGATTCGCCGGGTGCGTTTGCTCAAAGGAGAAGCGTTTTTTCAAGTGGCGCACGATCAGCACAAGCCTTTCGTGGTGGACGGCGGCGTCGTGACCGCTCACGCGGTCGGAACAGCCTTCGTCGTCCGGCAGGAGCCCGACGGCATCCGTGTGACGGTTGCAGAAGGGATCGTGGAATTGGCGCCACTCCGGCCTGCCTGGCCGGCCATGCGAGTGACGGCCGGTCAACAAGTCTCCGTGACAACGGACAGAGCGGGGACTGTGCGCGAGGTGGACGTCAAACAGACCACCGCCTGGCTGAGAGGCCGTCTCGTCGTCGAGGATGCGCGGCTGGGCGACGTGATCGAAGAACTTCGCCGATATCATCCCGGCACGATTCAGGTGTGGGACAGGTCACTCAACGAGATCCGCGTCAGCGGGAGTTACACTCTTACCGATCCCATGGCGGTGCTGCTCGCGCTGGCCGACACCCTCCCGGTTCGCATGGCGCGGGTCACGGACCACATCGTCGTCTTATTTTAGTCCTCACGAAAAAAAAGTATCTCCCCCTATGTGAGGAAGCGCGTTCCTCCTCCGTCTACGATTGGCCGGGGAAATGATAACCCGGCGTACTACCGACGAGGAGGACATATGACGGCGAGCGTGCAGCGTGTACGGATCATACTGGTTCTGACTCTGTTCACCGTCTTGACCCAGTCGCCGTCATGGGCGCAGTCCATACCGTCGGGAACGAGCGGTCGTGCGCCGATGGCATTCGACATTCCCGCGCAGTCCCTGGCGTCGGCGTTGAACACTTTTGCGGAAACGTCCGGGTTGCAAGTGAGTTACCCGGCCGAACTGGCCCAGGGACGATCTTCCTCGTCGGTCACCGGAATGCAGACACCGGAGGCGGCTTTGGGCCTCCTGCTTGGTGGAACGGGATTGACCCATCGATTTACAGACGCTGTCACGATCACCTTGGTGGAGGAAGTCCCCGCCACAGTGGTGCCCGCTCCCGCACAGCCACAGTCTTCACCGGATCTCCCGTCACCATCGGCGGAAATGCAGAAGCCTGTCAAAGTGCCGGAAATTCTGATCAAAGATGTGCGCCAGCGTGACCAGGACACGACGTCGTACGTCGCGGAAAAGGCAAATACAGCCACGCGCACCGACACGCCACTGATTCAGGTGCCGCAATCGGTTGAAGTCGTGACGCAAAAAGTCATTGAGGATCAACGGGCCATTCATGTCGAACAGGCGCTGCGCAATGTCAGTGGTGTGGCCTTGGGCGATGTCGGGCAATCCGGTATCGCCGCCGATGTGGCCTATTGTCGCGGGTTCCCTTGCGGGTATTTTAAGAATTTTCTTCGCAACGAAGATCAGAATCAGTCGCTCACCTTTCGGGACATCTCCAATATACAGCGTCTTGAGGTGCTCAAAGGGCCGGCATCGGTCCTTTACGGACGAAGCCAGCCCGGAGGAATCATCAACATCCTGACGAAGCAGCCACAGGCGGAACGGTATGCCTCCATCAGTCAAATCATCGGCAACTACAATTACTACCGAACCATGATCGATGTCACCGGTCCGCTGAACAAAAGCAAAACGCTGCTCTTCCGCATCAACGGCGCCTATGAAAATATGGAGAGTTTTCGAGATATCGTAAGGGGACAGCGCTATTTCATATCACCCGTCTTCACCTGGCTTGCCGGAAACAATACGACCATTACAATCGAGGGAGAATACATCCGAGATCGCCGGACCCCGGATTTCGGCATCCCAGCGATTGGACGGGGATTGGCTTCCCTGCCCGACAGGCGTTTCCTGGGCGAGCGGTTCGATACTATGGCATTCGAAGAGGCTCGAGCCGGACTCACGGTTGAACATCGCTTCAACAACACCTGGCGGATCGAGAGCCGATTAAGGATGGATAAATCGACAGCGACGGCCTATCGAACCGTTGCGGCGGGTCTCTTGCCGGACAACCGGACAATGGCGCGGTTTATCTTCGATCAACTTGCTCCCGTCTCCAGCTACTATTGGCGGAACGATGTGATCGGCAAATTTTCCACCGGGTCCATCGGGCACAATCTATTGGCCGGGGCCGAAGTCGGGAGGCAGTACGCGTCGTATGATCAAGCAGCGGCTCTATCCAGTGCGATCGACATTTTCAATCCGGTCTATGACGCGCCCGTACCCGCGCTGAACCGAACACCGTTCAGCCACAGTTTCGCGAACGCGATCGGCTGGTACGCCCAAGACCAGATCTCGCTGCTCGATAACCTTCACGTTTTGATCGGCGCCCGCGGCGATTACTTCTATCAACACAGCAATGTCGCAGGAGCGGAAACGAAAGCGGAAGATTTCGCGTTCAGCCCGCGTGTCGGCGTGACCTATCTCCCGATTCCGCAACTCGCGTTGTATGCGAACTTTACCAGGTCCTTTATTCCGAACTTCGGTCCGTTTACCGCCGCGCGGAATCAATTTGATCCGTCCATGGGCACGCAATATGAAGCCGGAGTCAAGGCCGACATCGTACCAGGCCTTTTGACCTCCACTGTGGCCGTGTACCGGCTCACGAAGACGAATGTGCTTGCGGTGGATCCGACCAATTCGCTGTTTTTCGTTCAGACAGGCGAGCAACGCAGCCAAGGTGTCGAATTCGACGTGACGGCGCAACTGGCCCCGGGGTGGAAAATCATTGCGACCTATGCTTATACGGATGCGCGCATCACGGCGGATACGACCATTCCGGTCGGCAATCGACTCCCGCTCGTTGCAAGACACACCGGAAGCTTCTGGACGACCTATGACCTACAGAACGGCCCATTGAAAGGACTCGGGGCTGGCATCGGCCTCTTTGCCGCGGGAGATCGGGCTGGAGACCTCGCCAATTCATTCGGACTGCCGGGCTATGTGCGGACGGACGCCGCGCTGTACTATCGCAAGCCCGAGATTTTCACCCGAACGAACCTGCTTGCCCAATTGAACGTGCAGAATTTGCTCGACCAGGAGTATTTCTATAGCGGGGGTCAGGGACGAGGCTCCGCCGCGTTTCCTGGCGCGCCGACCACCGTCCTGGGCTCGGTCAAGCTGGAGTTTTACTGACCCACTACGCACGAGATGAAGATCGAATCGTTCAGGCGCTGGTATCTTGTCCACAAATGGACCAGTTTGCTTTGCACCGTTTTCTTGATGCTCTTATGTCTCACCGGCTTGCCGCTGGTCTTTCGCGACGAGCTTGCCGTCTGGTTGGACGAGACCGTGGAACCGCCAGAGCAAGCTGTACCTGTTCCAGTGAATCTGCAGGAACTGGTAAACGATGCCCAGACGCGGCTCCCGCACGACCAGGTGAAGTTCCTTATTCTGGATGACGAGCACCCGGCTTGGTTCGTCACGCTTGGGGAGTCTGCGGCGTCCGTCGACAACAGCGGGAGCTACATGTACGATTCACGGACCGGTGCCTTTCTCCATGACGTCCCCATCAATGGGGGAGTCACCAATGTCATCTTCAAACTCCACGTCGATCTGTTCGCCGGATTGCCCGGAACTTTGTTTCTCGGCGCGATGGGGATGACATTTTTAGCGTCTGTTGTATCTGGGGTCATCGTGTATGGCCCCTTTATGCGGAAACTGCCGTTCGGGGCGATTCGCCGAGAGCGAAGCGCTAGAATTGCGTGGCTCGATCTCCATAATCTGCTGGGTATCGTGACCGTGTTGTGGGTGTTCGTCGTCGGCATCACCGGAGTGGTCAACACGCTGGATCGTCCTCTCTTGGCCTATTGGCAGATGACCGAGATTGCAGGGATGCTTGCGCCGTGGAAAGATAAGGCTGTACCGGCAACGTTTCGTCCGGTAGATGAGGCCGTACGGGCGGCAAAAGCGGCGGCGCCGGATATGATCGTGCGTTTCATTGCCTTTCCCGGAACACCCTTCGCAGGCCTTCACCATTACATGGTCTTTATGCGCGGGCAGACGCCTCTGACATCCAGACTTCTCACACCAGTTCTGATCGATGCGGAGACCGGTCAGCTGACCGATAGCCGTCCGCTTCCCTGGTATCTGACCGCGCTCGTCTTGTCACAGCCGCTGCACTTCGGCGACTATGGCGGGATGCCGCTGAAGATCATTTGGGCGCTGCTGGATGCTGTCACGATTATCGTCCTGGTCAGCGGGCTGTATCTCTGGTGGCAGAAGCGCAAGAATTCCGCAGAGAACCTGTTGATGCAGACGGATGGGACTGCAGAGAGCGATTTTCCCCTGGAGCCGAGTGCGAGGTCCTGATGAGTATTCCACAGACAACCAAGCAGATCTGGGCGGTGCCGATGGTGTTGGGCATTGTCAGCGCCATTGGGTTGGTGTCGGCTCTCGTGGGCGACGGCATCTGGGATGCGCTGTCCTGGGTCGCACTCGCCGCACCCATTGCTGCCGTCCTGTGGTCCGCCGCCCGCGCCGTTTCTCACTCGCCCACTTTATAATGTGATCTTGAGGCTCAGTTCGTACCAACCCAGCCGGTGCTGTGATGCGACTTGCACATGAAATCCAAACGCATCGCGGGCATTGCCGCGAATCGACGGGCGCATCGTCATACGTCCCTATTTGTTTTGGAGACTGATGTGAGTGACGCAATCGAATCTGTCTCGGCGCTGGAGGCCTGTATCGGTAAGGTCTCGGGACCAATCAACTTGAAAGTCATCGATCATCTCGATGAAGGGGCATTGCGATGGATTGCTGCGTCGCCGCTGCTCTTCGCCGCCATCGGTGACGACGGCGACATAGGAGTTACGCTTGCGGGAGGCCAGCCTGGCTTTGTGCATACCATCGATGCCACGAGGCTGAGATTGCCTACGATCGCGCTGGACGAGCCGAATCTTGCCCGCAAAGGACGTGGTGTCGGAGCATTGTTTCTGGTGCCCCACATTGGTGAAACGCTGAGGGTGAACGGTCGCGTCGTTGCCGTTAGCAGTGGGGAGATCGAGATCGCCGTGGAAGAATGTTATATGCATTGTGCGAAGGCATTGTTGCGTTCAAACTTCTGGGCTGCGTCGCCTTGGTCCGATGTTCCCGACGATGTCTCGGATTTTCTGACCGTGAGCCGCTTCATGGTGCTTGCAACACTTGATAGACAGGGATGTGCCGATGTTAGCCCGAAGGGTGATCCGCAGGGTGCGCTGATCCGCCTGCAAGACGGCCGGCTATGGTTTGCCGATCGTCCGGGTAACCGCCGCACCGACAGTTTCCGCAACATTCTTGTCCAGCCGCGTATTGCAGCGGCTTTGGTGATTCCTGGTTGTACACAGGTCGCCACGTTGTCCGGCACCGCGCGACTCAGCACCAATGCGGCGATGCGCGCCAATTTTTCCGTTTTCGGTAAGACTCCGCTGCTTGTGACATGCATCGACCGGCCGATGCCGGTCCTTTCCGAGAGTCCTGCCCTGGTTCGGGCACAGCTGTGGCCGGCCATACCGTCCACAGAGGGCCTTGATCCTGCAACGATGTTCGCTGAGCATGTCAAACTCAGCAGAGCGCGTGGTCTGCAGGCGAAATTGCTGCGTGTGGCGGTGGCGATGCCTGGCCTGATGAAAAATGGCTTGCAGCGAGATTACCGGAATAATTTGTATTGAGTCGGCAACAAGAGGGAGAAAGCTGCACCGAGAAATTGCCGCAGTTCCTCGAATTGTCTTGTCAATCGCACTTTTGTCAAAAATGGCTTTCTTGGTTTATTAAAAGAGACATTCCGAGAATTCGGGCAAGATCATCCGGACGCCGAGCAGCCTCTGACGCGCTGGTATCATGTCGTTTCGCACGCTGAGTGGAAGAGTCTGCGCGATACACGGCAGAGTTTTCTGCATCCCGATCTCGCCGGCGAGGCGAGCGGACGTTGAGCAAGGATCACATCTGTAAGCTGTGGGAGCGCTTCAAGGTCAGCGCCGACCTGTTCCTGAATGATTAACCTGCATTATCCAACGTAAGAAAGGGCTTGGGAGGTCGTTTCTGGGAGGCTTTCGGCCATCCCCTTCAAGACCTTTTCGCGTAGACGTTTTGGAAACTGTCCCTTCGACTCTTCGTGAGGCGGCATCCGAAATTCGCAGGTGAGGTTTCTGGCCGCTCATCCGTCTTATATACGTCCTCCTGAAGCTGTGTCAATTCGACCATAGACACCGGCCAAGACCGTCGATATGAAATCGAAAACCATCGTTGGAGTAATCGGAATCTGCGCGTTGTTAGTGATGGTAGCAGCCAAACTCGGAGACTGGTCAACAAGCGAGTCTTCGACTCATGTTCCAGAACTGGAACCCCGCGTTATCGTGGAAGTCGCCCCCGTCATCGTGGGTTCGATCACCGAATCCATCCAAGCGGTCGGCACACTGGAGGCGATCGCCTCGATTACGGTGAGGCCCGAGATTGCCGGCGTGATCCGTCGGATCCATTTTCAGGACGGACAGGTGGTCGAGCGAGCGGCTCCGCTGGTGGAACTCGATCCGGAAGAGCTGCAGTCGCAAGTCACGCAAGCGGCGGCGGAGGAGAAAATGGCGCTGGTGACCTATGAGCGCTTGAAGCGGATTACCGATGAGCAATCCGCCATCGTGCCGGCTCAACAGATGGACGAAGCCAGGATGGCATGGCACGCGGCGTCGGCGAACCGTCACCTGTACGCGGCTCGTTTGAAGAAGACCGTCATCCGTGCCCCCTTCAATGGGACGCTGGGGCTTCGGCGCGTCTCGGTCGGCGATTACCTCCAGCCTGGCCAAGACATCGTCAATCTGGAAGATTTAACGACGTTGCATGTGGATTTTAAGGTGGCGGAAGCCTGGTTGAGTCGCCTGCACGTGGGTCAGACGCTGACGCTGACGACCGACGCCTTTCCAAACACCACATTCGAGGGGCAGGTGACGGCCATTGATCCACGAGTCGATGCCGTCAATCGGACCATCGCGGTTCGCGCAGTCATCCCGAATCCCGAGGGCACCCTCCGTCCCGGTCTTTTTGTCACCGTTCTGTTGACCGTGGGGGAAGATCCCCGTGCGCTACTCATCCCGGAGGAGGCCGAGTTTCTGCGGCAGGAGAAGACCATGGTGTTTCGGGTCGAAGAACAGACCGTCCGACTGAAAGAGGTCACGTTAGGTGCGCGTGAACGGGGCATGGTCCAGGTGCGAGCAGGGTTGAGCGAGGGTGATCTGGTGGTCCGGACCGGAACCCACAAACTGCGCGACGGCGCGCTGGTCTCAGTCAAACCATCCGAGTAGCAGCCGAACATCGTGTCCGATATGAGCGTGTTCTCCCAGGACGATCGAGTGTGGGCGTGAGCTTTTCCGAGACCTGTATCCATCGGCCGGTGTTCGCCGTCGTCATGACGCTCTTGCTGATGTTGTTCGGACTCTTGAGTTTCCTCCGCTTGCCGGTTCGCGAGTATCCCGACATCAAGCCGCCGATCGTCTCGGTTCGAACGGTCTACCCGGGTGCCGGCGCATCCGTCATCGAGTCGGACGTGACGACTCCGCTGGAGGACTCGCTCAGCGGCATTCAGGCGCTTCGGACGATCACGTCGGGCAGCCGCGAGGAAGTATCCACGATCACGCTCGAATTCGAGTTGGAACGCGATTTGGACGGTGCGACCAACGACGTCCGCGATCGCATCGCTCAGATCCGCCCGTTGCTGCCGCTGGGTATTCTTGAGCCGCATGTCGAAAAGGCCGCGGCGGAGAATGCCGAAATCCTGTGGCTGGCTGTCTCCAGCGACCGTCACTCCGAGCTGGAGATGTCCGATATCGCCGACCGGTTCATCAAGGCGCGGCTGGTGATGATTCCCGGCGTATCGGCGACCTATTTCGACGGGGAACGACGCTATGCCATGCGGATCTGGTTGGATCCCGACCGGCTCGCCGCCCGTCGCCTGACCGTTCAGGACGTGGAAGACGCGATCCGGAATCAGAATGCCTCGATCCCGGCCGGCCGCGTCGAGAGCGATCAGATGGAATTCAGCGTCTCGCTGAAGGGAACCTTGCAGTCGCCGAAACAATTCGAATCGCTGATTGTGGCCTACCGTGAGGGCTATCCGGTTCGCGTGGAAGATGTCGCCCGCGTCGAACTCGGCGCGGAGGACACCCGGAAACTCGGACGATTCGACGGCCGGTCCTCCTTGGGCATTTCCGTCTCTCGGCAGTCCAAGGCCAATACCTTGGCGGTGGTGCGCGCCGTCAAAGAGCAACTGCCCTCAATTTCGGCGGGACTCCCGGAGGGAATGAATCTGACGATTGCATGGGACAGTTCGATGCCGATCGAGCAGTCGCTACGCGAGGTGTATGTCGCCTTGGGACTGTCGTTGACCTTGGTGGTGCTGGTGATCTTCTGTTTTCTAGGGAGCGCGCGCGCGACGCTTGTGCCGGCGGTGGCCATCCCGGCCTCGATCATCGGCGCCTTCACGGTCATGGCGGTGACCGGGTGCTCGCTGAACGTGCTGACCCTGCTGGGTCTTGTGCTCGCCGTGGGACTCGTGGTGGATGATGCCATCATCGTCCTGGAGAATATTCATCGTCGGATCGTCGCCGGCATGTCTCCCATGCGGGCCGCCATCGAGGGCACGAACGAAATTGCCTTTGCCGTCATCGCGACGACCATCTCGCTCGTGGCCGTGTTCGTCCCCATCGCCTTTCTGACCGGCGTCGCGGGCCAACTGTTCGCCGAATTGGCCATTGCCGTCGCCTCGGCGGTGCTCTTGTCCGGTTTTGTGGCGCTGACGCTGACCCCGATCATGTGCGGGCGGTTGCTTCGCCGAGAAGCCGGAGACAGCCGGTTCCGGTTCGTCGTACGACTGGCGGAAGACGTCACCGAACGCTATCGCCGAGGACTGGCATGGGCCACTAAGGCGCGGGCGGCGGTCGTGATCGTCGCGGTCGGAGCCAGTCTGGCGAGCCTGTCCATCGTCAACCGACTCCCGGCCGAATTGGCTCCGCTCGAAGACACCGGATGGTTCTCCGGCTTCCTCACCGCGCCACAGGGCGCCACCCTTCGGTATACCGATACCTACGCCAAGGAGTTGGAATCGTTGCTCAAGGCGGTCCCTGAGATCGCCCATATCTATACGGTGGTGGCGCTCGGAGATCGTCCGGCAAAGGTCAACCGCGCCGAGAGTTGGGTGACGTTGAAGGATTGGAACGACCGCGCGAAGAGTCAGCAGGAGATCGTCGCGAGCCTGAATCAAGAAGTCGGCAAGTTGGCCGGCGTGAAGGCCTATGTGTTGAATCCGCCCTCTATTCAAGAATGGTCGGATAAAACGCCCGTGCAGTTCGTGCTTGGAGGATTGGATTATCAAGAACTGCAGCTGACCGCCGATCAGCTGGTGGCGCGGCTGGCCAAGCATCCCGGCTTTGTGACGCCTGAAATGGACTTGGCGATGAATACGCCGCATCTCGCCGTCGAAACGCACCGCGACAAGAGCGCGGATCTCGGTGTGTCCGTCGCGTCCATTGGGCGGACGCTCGAGACCTTGCTCAGCGGAAGACCGGTGAACACGTTCATGCAGAACGGACGGCAGTACAAGGTGATCGTGAAAGTCGACGACCGGCATCGCGAGAAACCATCCGATATCAGTCGGCTCTATGTGCGGGGGAATGACGGGGCGCTGGTGCAGCTCAACAATGTCGTGACGGTCAAGGAAGTGTCGGCTCCGGACGCCTTGAACCATTTCGATCGTATGCGGGCCGTCACCGTCAGCGCGGGATTGGCCGACGGCTTCACGCTGGGGCAGGCCTTGAACTATCTGGATGACACATCACGCGAGATCATCAAGCCCGGCATGCGGACGGCCTATGCCGGAGAGTCCAAGACATTCGCGGAAAGCAATCGCAACCTGTATCTGACGTTCGTGCTGGCGCTGGCGGTCATTTTCTTGGTGCTGGCGGCGCAGTTCGAGAGTTTTCGGCATCCCTGGACGATCTTGCTCGCGGTGCCTCCTGCCCTGTCGGGATCGTTGCTGGCGTTAGCTACGATCGACGGGACCCTCACCATTTATAGTCAAATCGGGTTGGTGATCCTGATCGGGCTGGTCACGAAGAATTCGATCCTTATCGTGGAATTCGCCAATCAGCTTCGTGAGCGGGGATTCGATACGGCTCAGGCGGTCATTGAAGCAGCCGCTCTGCGGCTTCGTCCCATCCTGATGACGACCTGCGCGACGATCCTCGGAGCCTTGCCGCTCGTGCTGGCCACCGGCGCGGGAGCCGCCGGTCGCCGTCAGATCGGCGTCGTGATCGTCGGAGGGTTGCTGGTGTCGACCCTTGTGACGCTCGTCCTGGTGCCGGCCGGCTACACCATTTTATCGGGACGCAAACCTATGTCCGGTGCTCAGGAATAGAACCATGACACGAACCCCGTCCGTATGTGAATCGTCCACCTGTTGTCCAGGGTACCGTGGTCTCACGGTCTTCCTACTCGTTGGGATATGGTGTCTGTGCTCACCGGCTCAGAGCTGGTGTCTTGATGTGTCCCAGCCGATTCCGGCTGAGCGGCGTGAATCTATCTCACTGACCGATGCGGCCCTTCGCGCGCTGCAGAACAATCTCGACATCAGTATCAGCCGCCACACGAAGGAAAGCCGCCTGGCCGACATCATTATCGAACAGGCGAAATTCGACCCTACGCTGAGTGTGAACGGCCGGTATTTCCGGACAGTCGATCCGCTCAATCGTCCGGTATTCGGGGCAACCGGTTTCCAGCTGGACCAGATTACCAAGTTCGACCAGCGCAACCATTCCCTGTCCGTCGATGCCTCGAAGAATCTCATGACCGGCGGCAATATCGACATGAACTACAGCCCCGCCAGGAACAGTGTGAACCAGGATCTCGCCGAAGGGTTCTTATTCAATCCCGCCTGGACCGGCGGCCTGTCGTTCACCGTGACCCAACCGTTGCTCAAGAATGCGGGAATTGCGGTCAACAAGACCTTCATCACCGTCGCTCAAAACAACGCGGTCGTCGAGCAACATGTTTTTCGGGACCGCGTCATGACGGTGATCGCGTTGGTCGAACAAAATTATTGGGAGCTGGTGTACGCCCGGGAGAATGTGAAGGTCGCCCAAGCGGCGCTGAAGGCTGCCGAGGAACTGCTCGCCACCAACCGCATCAAGGCCAGAGCCGGCGTTATGTCGGTCGTGGATGTGCTCCAAGCCGAGGCCGCCGTGGCATCACGAGTGGAGCAAATCTTGATTGCCGAGAAGGCCATTCGGGATGAAGAGGATCAACTGCGGACGCTGCTCAACCCGGGTGAAGCCGAGCTGCGGCAAACAGTGCGGCTCACCCCCGTCGATGCGCCCATCACCTATATCGAGTCGCTCAGTCTCGAAGAGGCTATCGAGGCGGCGATCGAACGGCGTCCGGAAATCGTCCAGGCCCAAAAGCAGGTTGAGTCCAGTGAGTTGAATCAACAACTTGCACGCAATCAGTTGCTTCCCACCCTCTCCGTTCAAGGCACGATGGGTCTGTCCGGGCTTGGGAGCGACTATGGCGGGGCATTCACCAGAAACTTCAGCGGCGATTTCTATAACTACGGTGCGGGGCTGCTGTTCAGCTACCCACTCGGAAACCGCTCGGCCATCAGCGCTTTCAACAAACGTCGACTGGAAGCGAAGAATGCCGAGGCGTCCCTGGCGAGCGTCCGTCACCAAATTATTCTCGGGGTGCGTGAGGCGGTGCGTCGGGTGCAGACCGACTTCAAGCGGATCGAAACCACCCGCTCGGCGCGCATTTTAGCCGAGAAACAACTGCAAACGGAGCAGGAACGCTTGCGGGTAGGACTCAGCACCACGCGATTTGTCCTCGATTTCCAGCGGGATCTCGCGACTGCGCAAGGCAATGAGTTACGGGCCATCGTCGATTACAACAAATCGCTGTCCAACCTGGAACGACAGAAGGCGACGACATTGGACCGCTATCACCTGGAATTGTCGTAGCTTTCCGTGTTCTTGACCGGAGCTGGTAGTGGCGAGGCGACTCTTGTTCTGGGCGCAGGTGAGGTAATGAGGGTGTGATTCGTCTAACTTATGGGATGCTGTGTCTCTCCATCTGCGTGTAGATCTATAAATGAATTGGCTTCATATCTAACAAGTTAGGTTTAGGAACAGGGTTTTCCCCAGACTGTGCGTGAAGGGTGCTGACGCCTCATCGAGATAACGTAGGAGGATGGGGATTGACAGAAACGTTCCGCGTCATGTACTGATAGCAATTATCAAAATCACCAACTGAGACCGGCCTCTGCTTGATGGTCTCAGTCAGAGGCCAGAGGTCGATCAAGACCGGAGCCCATGGTTGCCTGTACGGCGACGATGGGCTTTTTTGATGTCTAAACGAGGGTAGGAAAGATGGATGCACTCGAGCATGTGGTGGATTATGGAGTTATCGGGCTGCTGGTGGCGCTCAGCCTCTGGGCGTTGGCCGTGGCGGTGGAGCGGTGGCTCTACGATCGGCGGGTAACGGTCTTGGAGCGGTTCGTGGGGATAGTGGATGAGGTGAGGGGGCTTGGGTTTCGACAGGTGAGTTTGGAGGTGCTTCGATCATGATCACCACGGCATTCGATCGCAGTGGCGCGAGCGCAGGGTTCGACCAAGCACGAGGGTGGCTGACGTCTGTCCTGCTGCATGGCCTGGGGCTGGCTGCTTCGCTGTTCATGGTAAAGGCTATGGAGCCACCGGTTCTTCCTCCATCGTTGTTTCAATGGGAGATCTCGATGGTGGAAGCACCGACGCGCACGGAGTCGCAGCCGGCTGAACCGGTTGTGCAACCGCCTCCCCCCACTGTCAAGCCGAGTCCTCCCATCCGACAGCCAAAACAGCAGATCGCCGAACAGCCGCCGGCGCAACAGGAGGTTACCGTTCCGGTGGAAACGACGCAGATGGTCAAGGACGTGGTCGCGAATGCCGAGCCGGTCATGGCGTATGCCGCCGTGGCCACGACGGAAAGTGAACCGGTGACCTCGCCGTCCGTCGTAGAGACACCGGTGGAATCGTCGGAACGACCCGTGATCGAGGAGAGTGCGCCTGTGGAATCGATTGCTCCACACACGGAGCATCGTCAGGTGGAGTACCGGCAGGTGCTTCATCGCGAAACACGGGCAGATTACGGCTGGCTCAGGGATATGCTCTGGGGCCGTATTGAAGAACTGAAACGGTACCCGGCTTTGGCCCGGATGAACCATTGGGAAGGTAAGGTCGTGGTATCGGCGGTCATTCGCGATAATGGAGAAGTGCTGGGGGTTCAGATCGCCGAAACCTCTGGCCGGGCGGTCTTGGATGAAGAGGCCATGGCGGTGATGAAGAAAGCCTCACCCTTGAGACTGAAACACCCGCTCGGTCAACGACAGATCACGATTCTCATCCCCATCAACTATCGGTTGGATGGGTAATGTCGCATATGGAATAAGGAGAACTATCATGAATCGCTGGACGATCACTGGGACGACAATGTGTCTGGCTCAGGCCGTGCTTGTCATTGGAGCACTCTGGATGCCGAGCAGCTCGGCCTGGGCTCAGAGTAAGGCGGATGGGAGAGCGGAGAAGGCGTTTCACGCCTCCGCGACGGATGCCAAGGGGATCGAGACGGACCTGAAAAACGTGATTTTTTACTGGGAAGAAAAAATCAGCGAGACGGCGTTCGTTCCTCACGAGCTGAAAGAAGTGCCGGTCAAGCGAGGGACGGCCACGGTCAAAATCAAGTTCGACAGCATCAGGTTCATCGATCTCAAGCCGTCCGGGAACGGTTCGTTGCCCAATGTCTCGATCACGCTGGCGGACGGCAAGACCGGCGACTTTGTGCTGGCCATCGCGGGCAGCTTTAAGGGGCAATCCGATTTCGGCGAAGTGGAGCTGGCGGCGTCCGAACTGAAGAAACTGACGTTCAAGTAGGGCGGGTGTCTGCAGTCATGTGATGATCGGTCGCGATGGTGCAGTAGAGAATGACGCGGGATGGTGACATGAAGGGATGCGTTTCGCCGGCCACGGGAACAGATGTCCGGTGCCGCTGCGGCAAGCTCATCGCACGATGGCAGGGGGACGATCTTGTCATTAAGTGTGCGCGTTGCGGGCGCTTCGTGGCCATTCACCATTCGGCAATCCGCGGGATGCCGCCCAGCGGCCTGAATCCGAATCAGCGTCGGTAAACGCCGTTCGGACAGGTTCGATTTGTGTCTGGCCCAATGATCGTACAAGTCGAAAGAAATCAGCCCCTGTGGCACATCAAATTGCGGCAGAACGTGTTGTCATTTTTCAACGGTATTACGACGAGCTTGTCAGGTTTCTGACGGCAAAGCTGCGTTCGCGCGACCAGGCCATGGATGTTGCGCAAGAAACCTTTCTGCGCGTATTGGCCGTGAACCCAAGCGACTCCATCCTACGACCCAGGGCGTTTCTGTATAAAACCGCCATCAATCTGACCGTCGATCTGTTTCGAAAACGGCGACGGCAGCGTGAAGAGTCGTTGGAGTCGGCAGGCCTCCAAGACGTGCTCGTCGCGCCTGCCGATCAAGAATCGATCGTGGAAACAAGCGAGCAGATTCGTCTTCTGCAAGAGGCCATTCTTGAATTGCCGCTTCGCTGTCGCCAAGTATTCCTGTTGAATAAGTTCAAGGAGCGCTCCCATGCCGAGATTGCGGCCCAGCTTGGCATTTCCGTCAGCATGGTGGAAAAGCACATCATGAAGGCGACCACTCATTGCCGAGAACGCTTCAGGGATGTCTTGTGAGTCTATCTTTGGACCGACAGACCCTCTCAGCGTTTCATACGGCGGCTGCGACCTGACGACTCTACTCGGTCTCGTACCTGTGGGTCGGGGCTGCCTTGTTCGTCTTATCCATGGCGGGCTATGATTGCACCGCCTCTATGACTGATCAGACCTCGACACCTCTTCCAGTATCCGTGCGCGAACAAGCCGTTCGATGGATCGTCCGCATGCATGCCGGGTCAGCCACCAATGGCGATCATGGGGAATTGGAGACCTGGTTGGCGGCAAAGCCTGAGCATCGGCGCGAGTACGAACAGCTGTGTCGGATGTGGAATGTTCTGGACCGGACCGAATCGTTGTTGAAGGGCGAAATCGCCAAGGCGGAAGAGCTCTGGGCAAACCACGCCGCGCACCGTCAATCGAGATCCCGTTGGCTGTGGTGGCTCCACGCGGCCACCGTCGGGTCGGTGTTGGTGCTTCTGCTCGCGACGGCCTGGTGGTGGACGGGTCTGCCCGAAACCGTCTCATATGAAACAGCCAAAGGTGCGCCGCGACAAGAGACGTTGACGGACGGCTCCACCGTGACGTTGAACACGGATACGAAGCTGACCGTGCGGATGTCCCGTGCCGAGCGGCTGATCCGGCTGGAGCGCGGCGAGGCCTGGTTCACCGTCTCGCATGACGAGCGGCGGACGTTCACCGTGCAGGCCGCCAACGGGACGGTTCGCGACATCGGCACACAGTTCATCGTGACCAAGTCCGCGCAGGGCGTGCAAGTCTCTGTATGGGAAGGCTTGGTGGAAGTCGACGCCCATGCGACCGATGGTGCCGTCTCGCACCCGGTCATGTTGCATGGCGGGCAGCAGATCTCTTATGGAATGGATGGCCTGTTGTCCGGCATCGTCGCTTTCGATCAAAGCGCCGTCGGCAGTTGGAAAGAGGGGAAACTGATTTTCCGGTCGCAACCGCTCAAGCAGGTCTTGGCGGAGGTGGCCCGCTACGGGACGGAAGACATCCGGCTGCTCGATCCAAGTCTGGACGCGTTTCCGGTCAGCGGCGTCTTCAATATCCAAGATATCGGGCAGGCCATGCACACGTTGCAAGCCTCGTTGCCGATTCGCGTGCGGCGGGTCCATGACCATCTCATTGTCGTCGAACGCGCGCCGGTCTCCATGTCTCACCGTTAAATTCGACGAACTTCGACAAGTTCATGCCAGCCTGCCCACTTGCCTCCTTGTCAGCTGGGCTCAACTGCGCTGACACGAAAAAATTTTTCGGCAACCTGAGGGTGCCGGCCCTCGCCGTCGTCCTACCCCTCGTATGTACCGTTCCGCTGCTCGTGTTTACGCACGAGACTCTGCATGGCGGAATCTGGAGCGATTGTGTCAATCCAACAGGAGAATCGTCTCAATGGCTCGGAAGCAACCTACCCATCATCACAGCAGCACACTGGCAAGCCGTGGGGACTGGCCCCTTTCCGGCGCGTCTTCGCGCGGGGCCTGTCCCCCTCTTGAACCGGGACAGGCACCGTCGCACACGACGGAGCCAGTCCCTCGACATCGCTTCGTCTGGAACTTCCTCGCGAGCCTGTCGGCCCTGGCGTTGGGCATCTATCACCCCGCCGTACCGTCCGAGGTCCGAGCGGAGGACTGGAAACCCACGCCACGCGAACCGGAACAGGATCGCGATCCGTTCGGCATGAGAACCGATCCACGCAATGCCTGGCGGCTGGACAGAAAGACAGAGGTCTTTCGCAGCCCGGTTCCCACCATTCGATTGGCGGCGAACGAGGAACCGCAGGGCGGGTCGATACAACGGTTCGACATCCCGGCGGGAGACTTGGAAAGCGCGCTGATCGCTTTTTCCAGGCAAACGAACATTCAGTCGATGTATCCCTCCGACCTTGTTGCGGGCCGACGTACGCCAGGTGTCCAAGGCGACTACACGCCGGAAGAGGCGCTGCAAGGATTGCGGGCCGGCACCGGGTTGCAGCATCAATTTTCCGACGCGAAGACCGTGGTCTTGCAATCGGTCAGCCGATCCGAAGACATGGGTCCACCGGTTTCTGTTACTTTGGAAACGGATCAGCCTAAGCCGGTAAAAGTCCAGGAGATCGTCGTGAAAGAAAAGAAGGAGCGGCCGACCTGGACCACGCCGGTGAATGGCTACAAGGCGGACCATGCTTCGACCGTCACGCGCAGCACCATGTCCATCGATGAGACGCCGACCTCAATCGGCGTGGTCACGCGGGATCTGATCAAAGACACCTTGTCCCGCTCGCAGGGAGACGCCTTGGAACACGTGAGCGGCTTATCTCGCAGCAACACCAGATTGGGGCGGTCTGAAGGCATTAATATCCGTGGATTCGAAGTCTGTAGCTTTGGCGGCAGTTTTAACGGTATGAAGGTCAATGGGTTGCCGACTGATTGCGCGTTCGCGCCGGATTGGGGCATCGTGGAGCGCTATGAAGTCGTGAAGGGTCCAGCCTCCATCATCGGCGGCTCCGCCGATCCGGGCGGCGTCATCAACCGCATTACGAAAACTCCGCAGCGCTCGAACTTTGCGACCGTCGCCTCCAATTTCGGATCCTATGATTTTTACAGAGGGATGATCGACGTCAATGGCGTCATGCCGAAGCATGAAAACATTCGGGGTCGTCTGGTCTTCGCCGCCGAAGACGGCGGCAACTTCGTCGACTTCACACCGAACCGCCAATATAC
This sequence comes from uncultured Nitrospira sp., assembly GCA_902500755.1. Classification (GTDB taxonomy): domain Bacteria; phylum Nitrospirota; class Nitrospiria; order Nitrospirales; family Nitrospiraceae; genus Nitrospira_D. Next base: position 8,714 of record CABVRV010000047.1, on the reverse strand, counting down.
CGTTGCCCCATCCGCCGAGTTCGACCTGTTCAACGGCGCAGGCAGGTTGCTTCTCGTTGGCACCTATCAGAAATTCGATGGCGCGAGCTATCCCGGTTGGCCGCTCGCGAGCGATGGGACCATGCTCAACGTCCCTCGCACGCGGAACTTTGGGGGTGGCGCCGGGGTGGGCGCCCATACCAACTTTACCGGCTACAACGGCGAGCTCCATTACAATCATCAATTCATCCACGACATCAAACTGTCGGTCAAGGGCAAGTACTCGCAGTCTGATCTCACCGAGAATGCTGTGTATAGCTATACCGGCGGCGGGATTCTCCCGAGCGGCGACTCCTCCCTCAGCAATGCCCTTCGGAAGAGCCGGTTCGACACCTATGCGGGCGAGTTGTTTCTGAGCAAGGAGTTCGATCTCTTGGGACACAGGCACGAAATCTTAGCCGGCGCCGACCATCGCGACATGACGCAGAATTTCCTTGTCGGCTATACCTATTTGCCGGCAGGCGGGACACCAGTGATCGATAACGTGTTCAACCCGAGAAACGGCATTCCAGTAGCGACCGATGTATTCCTGGCCGGCCTGGCGAGCCCTTGGCGGGCTAATTTAAAACAGACCGGCGCATTCGGCCAGGCCGTCGTTCGGCCCGTCGAACGCCTGACCCTCGTGTTAGCAGGACGGCGAGATGAGGCGGACGCTGCAAATAATTTTGGAGGTGTAGAAAGTAGCCAGACGCGATCAGCCTGGACCGGCCGAGCCGGTGCGACCGTGAAGGTAACCGAATGGATGAACGTCTATGGCGGCATCCAACAGTCCTTTGCCCCTCAACCGTTCTTTCGGACTCGGAATGGTCAATTGCTGGAGCCGGAGACCGGCATCAATTATGAACTCGGCGCCAAGTGGAACTTTCTCAACAAGCGTCTCCGGATTACCACAGCCCTGTTCCGCACCTATCGCCGCAATGTCGGAACGCCAGATCCTGGCGACCTGCTATTTAGTATCGCGGTCGGGGAGCAGCGCCATCAGGGTGTGGAACTCGACGTGAACGGGCAACCGGTTCCCGGCCTGAACCTGAATGCGGCGTTTGTCTATCTGGATGCCGAGATTACAAAAGACAACAACCCGGGATTCGTAGGCAGCCATCCGACTCGGGTGCCGCGTGACTATGTGGGGCGCGTCTTCGCGACCTATGAGCTTCAGTCCGGGCCTCTGCAGGGGTTCGGATTCGGAGGCGGCGTTTATTTCCAAGGCGCGTACGAATTGTCGCAGCCCAATCGGATTGGGACGAACCCCTATCAACGGGTGGATGCCGTACTGTTCTACCGTGGCAACCAACGATACGATGTGACTGTCAACATCCGCAATCTGCTCAACCAAAAATATATCGAAGGCCCCGGCGGCTTAAACGCGTATAACACCTTCGGCGCACCGATCACCGCCATCGCGTCGCTGCGGGTGTTCTTCTGAGGTCAGGAATGGGTAGGGCCGCTGTATCAGACGCTGCGTACCAGAGTTCAGCGCTCTTCCATGCTGTGCAATTGGCGCTAAAGACAAATGACCCTCGGGTGGCTCAGCGCATCTGCGAGAACCATCTCCGTTTGGCTCCAGACGACCCCGAGGCCAACCGGTATCTAGCCCAAGTGCTCATCGTCTTCGGCGAGCACGAACAGGCGCTGCACATCGCGACCCGCGCCACCGACTTAGCCCCGCACGATCCGCGCGCCTGGTCTGATCGAGGGCGGGTTGAGGTCCTCTCCGGCAATCTCCGCGACGCGATTGCCTGCTTCGAGAAAGCCGTCGAAATTGCGCCAAACTACGCCGACGGCTGGCACAACTTGGGTGTAGCGCTCAAGCAGACCGGCCATTCTGAGCGCGCCTTCGAAGCCGTGAAACAAGCTTTGGTGATTGATCCAACCCGAGCCGACAGTTACCTCACCCTCGGCAATCTGTTGGTTGAGCATGACCAACTCGACGAGGCCATGGTCTGCTTCGAGCGAGCCGTGACCTATAATCCCAATGCCCGGACCCAGGCGCGCCTCGCACAGGAACTGTCGCAGCGTGGAGAGGTTGAGCAGGCGCAATCGCTGCTCCAGCGATCTGTCGCGCTTGATCCGAACGACATCGACAACTGGGTCGATCTGGGCCGGACGTTGGAAGACCTTGGGCAAGCCGAAGCCGCGCTCAGCTGTTATCGCACCGTGCTGCGGAAACAGCCGGGCCATGCGTTTGTGCTCGGGCAATATCTCGCGTTGGCCAAAGGCGACGAAGGCCTGGAATGGCTGGAGCAAGTCGAGGAGGTGCTCGACCGGCCAGGGGATTCAAAGGAAGGCAAGGCTTTAATTGGGTATGGGCTCGCAAGGTTCTATGACCGTCGCGGCTCCTATAAAGAGGCGGCACACGCGGCTACCCGCGCCAATGCGGCGAGACGGAGCGCTACCGGACCATTGGATCGCGAGGGGCTACAGGCGCGCGTCGATGCGATCATGGCCGCCTATAGCCCGGAGTTCTTCAGCGAGCGGCGTCGCTTCGGCATCGGCACGGACCAGCCAGTGTTCATCGTGGGATTACCCCGTTCGGGTACCACATTGACGGAGCAGATTCTCGCGGCCCACCCCTTTATGCACGGAGCAGGGGAGTTGCCGGATCTGGCACGCTTGGCCCGCCAGGTCGTCGCCGAAGATGATGCGGCTCCCTGGCAGGCGGCTTCACAACTCGACGAGATGGTGAGCCGGCTCTTGGGCCATGAATACCTCCGCGCGCTCCGGCGCAACGCCCAGCCGGACTGTCCCCGCATCAGCGACAAGCAGCCGCTCAATTATTTTCATCTGGCGTTCGCCGCGCTGTTGTTCCCGAACGCCCGCGTGATTCATTGTTGCAGAGATGCCCGCGACAACGCGCTCTCGATCTGGATGGAGAACTTCAATCCCGACCAGCGCTACGCCACCGACTTCGACGATCTGGCCTTCTTCGCGGCACAGGAGCGGCGGCTCATGGACCATTGGAAATCCGTCCTCCCGCTGGAGATCCTAACGATCCACTACGAAGAGGTCGTGGCCGATCTGGAGAGGCAGGCGCGACAGTTGATCGCGTTCCTCGGCGCGCCCTGGGATGAGCGCTGCCTCAACTTTCATCAACAAGACCGCGCGGTGCAGACCCCAAGCCGCTGGCAGGTGCGCCAGCCCATCTATACCAAGTCCATCGGCCGCTGGCGGCACTACCGAGACTATCTGCCGGGGTTAGAACGCGTCTTTGCGGAAGTCGTGTGAAAGTTGGGGAAGTGAGCACAGTCGGATTTGACCCGAGGTTACCGCCGCTTGCGCCAGTACTTTGGATGCCTGCTGTGGTGTTTGAAGGGAAGGATACGCAGTTCGTCCGGCAAGGTGCGATAGTAGATGGCGTACGGAAAACGAGGGATCATGCAGCGACGAATGTCGGCTTCGACAACGGGCCATCGGTGAGGAGCCGAGAGAATGTCTGTAACGGTGCGGTCTACTTCGTCGAGAAATGTGGCGCCGAGCGTCCGCACCTGCTGTTCATAGTACCGGGCGGCCTCAATAAGCTCGGTTCCCGCTTCGGGGTGATGCGTTACGCGCATTCGGTGGCGCGTCGCGCCGCCCGCATCACGTCGTCATGAGGTGTGCCGGTAACGGAGCCGGAGGAGAGTTCGGTGTCGCGGCGGATCGCGTCTTGGACGGCTGTTCGTTCATCCATATCGGGAAGCCCGGCATCGATACTTTGCCACAAGGCTTGGGCGAGAGAGACCCGTTCAGGAAGTGGAAGAGCGAGCGCTTCATCGGTCAGTGAGTGTCCCGGCATGCGAGCCTCCTTGGATGAATCGATCGGATTCTATCGGGTCTTTTTCGTTTCAGCAAGAGAGGAGACTGTTTTCTGTGATGCTCACGGGCGACCGCACTTTACACCATTCTCTGGCTGCTATGAACGATGAAATTCCAGATGCGGCGGGCTTATGCGGGACTGGGCCGTTGGAGCTGGGTTTCACCATCTGGCTCACCGGTTTGCCTGGTGCCGGAAAGACCACGCTGGCGCGGCTCGTGGCTGCGGCGCTTCAGCAGCAAGGCTTGCCGGTGGAAGTGCTGGACGGGGATGAGCTGCGGCGGACCCTCACCAAGGATCTTGGATTTTCACGCGAAGATCGACTGGAGAATATCAGGCGTATCGCCTCTGTTGCCACCGATATCATGATGATGGGTAAGATCGCGCTCGTGGCGGCCATTGCCCCCTATGCGGAGGCGCGCGCCGAGGCGCGCAAGACGATCGGTCGCTACGTGGAGGTGTATGTGCGTTGTCCGCTCGCGGTCTGTATGCAGCGCGATCCGAAAGGACTGTATGCCAAGGCGCAGCGGGGCGAGCTCCAACATCTGACCGGTCTCTCCGACCCGTATGAAGAGCCGGCTCATCCCGACGTGGTCGTGCACACCGACTGCGAAACCCCGGATCAGAGTGTCAAAACCATCCTGTGCTCTCTTACCACGATGCGTGTCGGGTAAGTGTCTATTCATTTCTAACCCAGGTGAGGTTTCGCTGCGTTTGTACGTCTTACTGGAATGGATGGGTCTGTTCAATCCTAGGCTAGACCTATCGTTAAACCGATTGAATGAGTGCCATGATCACCGACCAGTTACGGACCGGTATCACACAAGCTGATGTGACGGACGCCATCGATCCTTCTGAGGTCATCGCTCCACCGGCGATCGCGCAGCCTCGCATCAAGTTGAAAAAGTTTTGGCTCAATCTCCATCTCTACCTCGGCCTGTTCGGCGGCGGGTTGTTTGTGCTGATCAGTCTCACCGGCAGTTTTTTAGTGTTCTATAAAGCCATCGACGAATGGCTGAATCCGGCGCAGATGACGACGAGCGGCTCCGGCCCCTACAAGCCGCTGAGCGAAGTGGTCGCGGCAGCGCGAACCGCTGCACTTCCCGGCGGCTGGTTGGACAGTGTTGAGCTGCCCTCGCATGAACGCGAGGTCTTTCAAGTCTGGCACCGCGTGCCGACCGACAAGCTCGACCAGTTTCGGTGGTATCAGGTCACCATTGATCCGTATACCGGTGCAGTATTGAGTCGGGATCGAGAATGGGGCGGGTATCTGGTCTCGTTTATCTACCAGCTACATGCCTCGCTTGTGCTGGACGATCTCGGCGAGACCATCGTCGGGTTTGTCGCCATCTTTCTGCTCGTCTCGATCGGCACGGGCCTGTATCTCTGGTGGCCGCGTCCGGGCAGGCTGCGCCAGGCATTCACGATTGCGCGAGGCGGGAGCGTCATCCGCCGGCACTATAACTGGCACAAACTCAGCGGGTTTTACAGCGCCATCATCCTGGGAATGCTTGCCTTCACCGGTGTGTATTTGGAATTCGGGGATTATGTCGTTCCGATCGTCCGGCTCTTTTCTCCTGTTCAGGAATTTCCCAAGGAAGAAGCGATGCAATCCCTGCCTGTTTCGGACGCCCGGCCATTGTCGGTTGAGGAAGCCGTCGCGCTCGCTCGTCAAGTGTTTCCGGAAGGGGAGTTACGGTCCGTCGGCATACCTCACGGAAACATGGGGGTCTATCAAGTCAGCCTGCGCCAACCGGGCGAGGTCATGGAATCGAGCGGCCAAAGCCAGGTCTGGCTGGATCAATACAGCGGTAAGGTCTTGCGCGTCCACGATTGGCGACAATTGACCGGCGGCGAAACCTTTTTGGCCTGGTTGTTCCCCCTGCACAACGGCGAAGCGTTTGGGCTCGTGGGCCGATGGATCGTGTTCTTCACCGGATTTATCCCTCTCGTACTCTACGTCACTGCGCTGCGCATGTGGTGGCTCAAGCGACGAGCTCATAGACGGCAAAAGCGGCATGCCGACGACGAGGTGTAACGGTTCTCGTGGGTGGGATGGTGTTAAAAACTGACGAGCGGGGATTGACAACGGTATACGTATAATGATATTGAGAACTCCTATCAAATATGTTAAGACGAGAGGCGCGCGGATTATCGAGCGTGCTCTTAGGTAACGAGGCCAGAGGTCGTTGAAGGCCGGAGCCCAAGGCGTCGGAAGACGCCTTGGGCTTTTTTATTGTGCAATAACCGAGGAAGGGGCGACTTGAAGCAATCAGCGTGAGGGTCTCAAGGAGGGAATATGCCAAGAATCTGTACCAAATGCGGAGGACTGTTGGTCGGAGAACTAGTGATGGACTTCTACCAGGTGAGACATTGGAAGTGCGTGAACTGTGGTTGGTATCGCGAAGAGACGCTGGTGCGTCCCAGCCGGGTCATCAGTCCGGCACGTCACCGTGTGTGCAGGTAAGGACAACAACGACAACAAAGGAGAAATGCAACGTGGAAAAAATGCTTGGAACGGATCAGCCGATGAAATTGGTGTTGTGCGATTGCGGTGGACTTCGCTTGTCCAGCGGGCCCATGACCATTCACTTCACGCGCGAGGAGTTTCAGGTGTTTGCCGAATCAGTTGGGCGACTTGCATCGATTGTGGCGCAACCCTCAATCGGACAGGGCTCCAAGACCACCCGATCGAAGGTAAGCGAAGTGTGCCACTAGATGACATCGTGCGGGTTCGAGGGGGATTGAGTGCATTGCGGCAGCGCTGACACAGAACGGAAGGAAGGACTATGACGAGGTGGTCCCATCGGTTCCAGGACGAACTCCCCGTGTTTCTCAGTTTGGCAACCGCCATTGTCATTCTCCTAGCGGTTGCCGGAGGGATATGGGTGTGGTCGAGTATTTTGGAGCGCGCGGCAGGAGTGACGGTTGAAAGAGACGTAGGCCTACCGTAGTGGCGACAAAGGGATTCTTGTCTCAAGAGACGTAGAAGCATCGCAGACAAGTATCTCGCTCGTAACCTCATGGTCGGTAATTGGTCGGAAGGAGGAGGACAGGATGGGTGTGTCCAGCCTCCAGCAGGTGTGCACGGCTGCGTGCCGTTTGGACAGAGCAGCAATTCTTTGAAGCAAGCCTCCGTGGCCGCCTGACGAATACGCATCAAGGTTGAATGCAATGAAAGGAGCATCGTGAACCAACCGATCGAGAGACAGCGACGAAGTCGAGGAATAACGTGTGTCATCTTGTGCATGGCCTGTTTTCTGAACAACGCCTCATGGGCCGAGCCTCCGTCGCCGACAGCGCCGCCGATTGAACGCACAGCGATGATGTTTGAGATCCAGCGGCAATCTCTACGAGATGCGTTGGTCACCTTTGTCGAGCAAAGTGGGTGGCATTTGGTGTACGGCGAGCCCATGGTGGAAGGAATCGAAAGTGACGGTGTCTCTGGAGAGATGCCGCCGGAAGCGGCGCTCGCAAAACTCTTGTCACGTTCCACGCTCGGCGTCCGCATGACTGCACCTCGCACGGGCACGTTGGTGTCGGACGCGTCCGGGACTTCGGTATCTGCGGATGAAACTCCGCGTGCGTCGTCCGACCCGCTGCATGAACCAGAGGACGTTCTTGCCAAGAAACCCGTTACAGTTCCGGAGATTGTCGTGAAAGATGTGAAGGAACGGGGCTATGTAGCCGAGGCCCAGGTCACGGCGACGAAGAGCGATATTCCGCTCATCGAGACGCCGCAATCCATCACGGTGATCACGCGAAAGCGAATGGACGCGCAGGAAGTCAACACGATGGCAGAAGCGCTTCGCTATACGGCGGGTGTGCAAGCCGAAACCTTCGGGTATGAACCCCGATTTACGTGGCTTCGATTTCGTGGGTTCGATGCCACCACCGACGGCTTGTTCAAAGATGGATTGCAATTGCGCAATCCAGGCTTTGCCCTGGGGTACAACCTGGAGCCGTACGGCGCCGAGCAGGTGGATATCTTGAGGGGGCCGGCCTCGTTCCTGTACGGGCAAGGGAGTCCGGGTGGCTTGCTCAACTATATCTCCAAGCGGCCCACCACCGCGTCCCTTCGAGAGCTCCAATTCTTGGTAGGGAATTTCGGCCGATACGAGGGGCGGATGGATTTGGGCGGGCGACTCACCGACAGCGATACGTTCAGCTATCGGTTGACCGGTCTCTTCCGTGAAAGCGGCACGCAATTCGACCATGTGCCGAATGATCGGGTGTACATCGCACCGGCACTTACGTGGCGCATCAGCTCCGACACGCAGGTGACGTTCTTCGCAAATTACCAGAAGGATACCTTGGGCAGTTCGCAAGGGTACCCCGCTGATGGATCACTGCGATTTAATCGCAACGGCCGTATCGTCGGCCATCGTTTCACGGGACAACCCGGCGTGGACAAGTATGACCGCGTGGAATCCTCATTTGGCTATGAGTTGCGGCATCAATTGCCTGGGAACTGGAGTTTTCTGCAGAAGTTTCGGTACAACCAGACGCGGGTGGACGATCTCACGGTGTTCAGCAGCTCATTCGACTCCGATCTGCGCACCGTGCAACGTGGCGCCTTCGGGAGTTTTGGGAACCTGACCTCGTTCGCGCTCGACAATCAGATGCAGGGGGCGTTTGCGACCGGCCCGTTCCATCACCGGGTCGTGGGCGGTCTCGACTTCCAGCGAATCGGGGTGCATTCCCGGCAAACATTTGCCGCCGCGTCTCCGATCGACATCTTCAATCCACACGATTTCGGGGCCTCGTTTCTCACGCCTCCGACATTTCTGGATCAGCAGACGACGCAGTTCCAAACAGGCCTGTATGTCCAGGATCAGATCAAATTCATGGACCACTGGCTGCTGACAGTGGGAGGACGGCACGA
>CABVRV010000046.1 GCA_902500755.1 uncultured Nitrospira sp. | reverse complement strand
TCTTGGATCATCAGCCGGCAGAGCGCCACCCGGCGCTTTTCACCTCCCGATAGGGTCCCGACCTTCTGATCAGCGGGCGGACAGCGCAACGCATCCATGGCAAGATCGAGCTGGTTCTCCAGTTCCCATCCATTGGCGGCTTCAATCTTCTCTTGGAGCTGCGCCTGTTTGTCGAGCAGCTTCTCCATCTCATCGGGACCGACTTCACCGATTTTGTTGCTGACGGCCTCATATTCGTGCATCAACGCGACCAATTCGGCCTTGCCCTCTTCCACGACTTCTTTCACTGTCTTGTTCGGGTCCAGCTGGGGTTCCTGCTCAAGCAGACCAACGCTGTAGCCTTTGGATCTCGTGATCTCGCCCGTATAGTTCGAATCGACGCCCGCGATGATTTTGAGTAGAGAGCTCTTTCCCGAACCGTTCAAGCCCAACACGCCGATCTTGGCGCCATAGTAAAAGCCGAGGTAGATCTCCCGCAGCACCTGCCGCTTCGGCGGATAGACCTTCCCAACATTGACGAGTGAAAAAATAACCTGCTTATCGTTCGTGGCCATACGTTCCCCTATCTAGCTAGTGATCTACGACTGCGCTGAACGGCACGCTCTCCTCCAGGAATCAGTACAAAAGCCAACTACAGTGAATGCAGGACTGGGAGTCCGGCGTTCACCTGATCAGCCAAGCCAGCGAGGCTAGCTTTGACTTCTAATTCGTTATGCACTGGCGCGGGAAACGTCACGCGCCCGCCCTGCATCCGGCCAGGAGTGGTAAACCGAAGATGAAACCCGAGCCGATCCAATGCCGTCACTGTCGCCTGCTGCGCGTCGACATCGCCTAACACACGAGCCAGCAGCAACAATGTCTCCGCTTGCTGGGTATTGAGCTCGCGGATCAGGTTCGAGGATGCATCCGCAAGCGGGTCCACGGCCGCCGCTATATAGTCAGCCTGAGTCACCCAGCCCATCGACCCAAACCCACCGACAAAGTAAATCTCTGCTATAGCCATGCGAAAGAAACCGAAATCTTGGTAGCCCACCCAGTAGGAGGCATTGGCATGACGTTCGAGGTAACATGCGCGAACCTCGGCGCTTTCCTCTTTCGGCACCTTGGTCACGGAGCCCATCAACGTGACCCTGGCTGCCCCAAGTGGATCGATCCTGCTCTCAGGCGGAGTCACCAATAAGCTGGCGCGTGGATCACCCAGGAGGTTTTGCGTATGCATCGCCATTGTGCTGATCAGAAAGACCGGTTGCCCCTGATCATCCAACCCGTAGGGCATCACCGACCCAAAGGGCCAGCCAGGCTGCCTGCGTGAGAGCGTCGAGAGACTACCTGTCTGCTGCAAGTACACGAGCGTCTTGGCCCGCTCAGCATGAGAAGGTTCAGGAACTTCACGGCCGTCTGAATCCGGCCCACTGTTATGTTGTCGTGATGAAGACATGAGATGATCGTTTCTCCGCACTCAATGAATTGAGTGACACCTTACCCCGGATCTGTTGAACATTTCCACTGATGCTGTCAAGGTCGAGCCCTTACTCAAGGCTGTGTGACGACTCCGCAATTTCGAATTTTCAGCTTATAATCCTCTCATTCAATCTTTCCCACCTACAGGTTGGTGACGTCATGCCTGAAGGCATCTCAGTCCAGTGCTGCATTGCCGGCGGTGGGCCGGCTGGCATGATGCTAGGCCTGCTGCTGGCACGAGCCGGTGTCTCGGTGCTTGTCCTGGAAAAGCACTCAGATTTCATCCGGGATTTCCGCGGCGACACGTTACATCCCTCGACCTTGAAGATCATGCACGAGCTGGGTGTGCTCGAACGATTCCTCCAATTGCCTCACCAGAAGGTGACGCGGATCAACGCCCGGTTCGGCGATCTGGAGTTTACCGTGGCGGACTTCTCTCATCTGCCGACCCAATGCCCTTACGTCGCCTTCATGCCCCAGTGGGACTTTCTCAACTTTCTCGTGGAGGTGGGAAGCCAGCATCCTACCTTTCAGGTCCGCATGAGTGCGGAGGTGACGGACTTGATCGAGGATGGTGGTTCGGTCGTAGGGCTTTGCGCTGAAACGCCGAACGGACCGCTGGAAGTTCGCACTGCACTCGTCGTGGGAGCCGATGGTCGACACTCTATTGTCCGCAAACGAGCGGGGCTCTCGGTTGAAGAATTCGGTGCTCCGATGGACGTGCTCTGGTTCCGATTGTCACGGAAAGCCGAGGACCCGGTCGATCCGATGGGTCAGTTCGATGCCGGTCGCATTTTCATCATGTTGAACCGAGGTGATTACTGGCAATGTGGCTTTGTTATTGCCAAGGGATCACTGGGTGAGATTCGGGCGACCGGCCTAGCGCTGTTTCGCGAGAGCGTCGCGAAGCTGGTTCCGTTCGCCGCAGACCGCGTCCATGAACTGCACGATTGGGAACCAATTAAACTGCTGACCGTGCAGGTCGATCGGTTGCGACAGTGGTATAGGCCCGGGCTCCTCTGCATCGGGGACGCGGCCCACGCCATGTCGCCGGTCGGAGGCGTCGGCATCAACCTGGCGATTCAAGACGCCGTGGCAACGGCGAATCTGTTATGGCAACCGTTGCGCGGCGGGCGAGTGACTGAAACGGATTTGGCCAAGGTGCAGGCACGACGCGCCTGGCCGACCGAAGTGACGCAACGGGCCCAGCTCATCGTCCAGAATCGCGTCATCAGGCATGTGCTGAATAGAAAAGTTCGGCTGACACCTCCCTATGCCCTCCGGCTACTGGCCCGATTCCCTTTTCTTCGCCGTATCCCCGCTAGAATGATCGGGCTCGGCGTCCGTCCTGAACATGTGCAGACGCCACTCTGCACGCAGGCATACCTGAGTCCAGAACGCCGAAGCGGAACTCTTGCTCTCTGATTGGCTGGTAGAGAATTTGAAGCTAGCCGAGATTGGCCAGCCTTGTTATGACTTCAACCGCTTCCTCGAAACCTCCCGTATACGTAGCCTGTCTCTCTTTTCCCTCAACTGTAGGAGTTTACGGTGGAGCGTCCGTGAGTCTTGCAGCCAATCCGCTAGCTTCATCCATGTGCCATGCTACGAAATACATCGTTCTTATCAAGCAGTTCGTCGTAGTCTCCCTGGTCCGCAATGGATCCGTTCTCCAACAGATAAATGATGTCAGCCTGCTGAACCGTCCTTAAGCGATGAGCGATCATAATGATCGTCTTCTCATGGAAGATCCTTCGGATCGCGTCCGTTACCGTGTCTTCGGTGAGACTATCCAACGCACTCGTCGCCTCATCAAGAATCAGGACGTCCGGGTCACTATACAATGCCCGAGCAATTCCAATACGCTGCCGCTGTCCTCCACTGAGCCTCACACCGCGCTCACCTACCATTGTTTTATATCCATTGGGCAGTTCTCCCTCGACAAAATCATGAAGGTTGGCAATCTGTGCCGCATGTTCCACGCGATCAAGATCCAGATCTCTGGATGCCACACCGAAGGCGATGTTCGCGGCGAGGGTGTCATCGGCTAAATAGATGTGTTGGGGAACATAGCCCAGGTGTTTTTGCCATGACGTCACGTTGTGTGACGTGATAGGAATCCCATCCACTAACAAGGATCCGTCTTGCGGTTCCAGTAACCCCAAAATAATATCAACGATCGTGGTCTTTCCTCCTCCGGAGGTCCCTACGATGGCCACTGTCGTATTACTCTGTATGCTGAGATTCAGGTTGTTGATCAGAGGAGTGGTTGTATTGGGATATTGAAATACCACGTCCTTTAATGTGATTTCTTGCTGCAAGGGACCTACGTCCTCGCTCGTCGGCAGCTTCGGTATAACTTTCGCTTTGCGAGCTTTTACCAGCGTCTTCAGTTTGTCCTCAACGGCCTCCAGTGAGCCCAGGTTGAACCGCACCGTAGTAGCACTCCCAAAAATCTGCTGAAATGCCGGAAGCAGACGATATCCTGTAAATGCATAGAGCACCATTAAAGGGAGCGCTTCTTTGAAATCCTGGTGGGTAGCCAGTAGATACACCACCAGCAAAATCACCGATCCAAACGCAATACTTTCAATTGCGTATCGCGGCGCCTGACCCACGGCGGCGCTCATCCATTGATTTTTCGCGTACAGTGCCGCATGCTGGGCGAACCGGTCTTGATACGCTTTATCTTGCCCAAGGATCTTGAGCTCCTTGATCCCATTCAATATCTCTGTAGCCAGTCGAAAGCGTTCTCGATTCGCAGCTTTACTGGCTCTTCCAAGATGGGTCACCTTGTGACGAATCGCCTGGAACACGACAACATACAGGACTCCTACCACCGTGCCGAAGAGAACCGCCAACCACGGATCAATCCATATAACCAGGAGCAGAATACAAAGTGCGGTGACCGCCTTGGCAATGGCCTGCAAGATAGGAACAATAACGCCCTGGATCAGGCGATTAACATCATCGGTACAATTGACGACAAGATTTGAGCTGTTGTGTTCCAAAAAATAGGTGTAGGGCTGTCTCGCATACCGCCAGAGTATCTGCGTTGAAAGGCTATGCCCCAAGTTGTGGGAGAACCATAAGATTGCCGAGGAGCTGGCTAGCGCCACCGCGTTGCTACAGACCATGATCACAAGCGCCGCGGAGCCTAATCCAATAAGAAAGGTGTTGATGGATTCAAACTCCAACCAGGTAAAGAAGTGGCGTAACCAAGGATTGGTATGGATCAGGTCCGGGTTCCCAACCACGGCCATAAACGGCAGGATCGAGGAAACTCCCAGTGCATCGGTGAGACCAGCAAGCACCATAAGTCCCAGCAACATATAGGAGAGCCGCCGCTCTTTGGTATTCAACAATGCTCGAAGTCGGTTAATAAGTCGCCACATGATATAGAGCCTTCAGAAACTCAGGAGGTAATACCGAAAAGCAAGGCCGAGGTCAGCTTCTGCTATCTCTTCATGGGCCTTAGCCAAATTACAAGAAGAGCTTACTTCCAGTACCCGATCTAAAATATGAACCATATTTGGACGAGAGAGTACTACTAGCATTTTCCCGCGTTCCTTCTATATGGTTCGAACCAGATACTAGATGTATCAGTTTGGATACCTTTATGAGCCTCTATGATCCTCCAACCAGTGGGGTAACAGTGTGCCCAAGATCCCGCCTGACCAGCTTGATCCTAGACTGCGAAAGATGGCCGAACTTTATCTTGCGCAGAAAACGTTACTAATGCAGTTCTCATCCGAAGATCCTGAGGTCGCAAGCCTCCTTCGACTCGCCCGACAAGCCTTGGAGATTCCAGACTTTTCTTTGGCTGAAGAGATACTCAATGAGGCAAGCCAACAAGATCAACAGGCTGCTCAGAACCTCCCACAATCTGCGACGACTCGATTGACCTCCGCCGCTATCGCTCAGAATACCAATGGCAACCTCCAAGTAGTGCAACTGAGCTTCGTCAAGGCTCAAGCCTACTATCGGAAAGCCCTCACGTTGCTCCCGTCGTCAAACAAGGAATACCGGGGTAATGTCCTGGTCAACCTGGCTAATGCAATCGCACAAGGCGGAATTGGCATCGAGGGAGAGAATATCCAGAATAGCTTACAAGATGCCGTCGCGACTTACCGCCTAGCGTTAACGCTCCTGACTGAGGAGGAGTTCCCACAACAATGGGCCTCGACCCAGCGAAGTCTCGGCATTGCACTCAGTCAGCACGGAGAGCGGACTACCGGAGCGGAAAGTACCCGCTTGCACCAGGCGGCGGAAACGGCCTATCGCGAGGCCTTAACCGTCTATACCAAAGAGCAATTCCCGCAAGATTCGGCCCTGACACAGGGGCTCTTGGGCTCTGTGCTGGCCAACCAGGGCTTTCGCCCTAACGGCGAGGCTGGCGCACAGCTGTTCGCCGGAGCGGTCCAAGCCTACCGTGAAGCCTTAACGATCAATAGCAAAGACCGGTCACCCCAAGAGTGGGCAATGATCCAGAACAGCCTGGGTAAGGCGCTAGCTGACCAGGGCTTTCGCGCCGGCGGGGAGACAGGCAAGGAGTTGCTCCACCATGCCATCGACAATTTTGAGTTGGCCTTGGAGGTATGGACAAGAGAGGCCTTCCCTGTACAACGGGAAGAGACCATGAGCAATCTCAAGATCGTGAAGAAAGTGCTCGAAAACGTGAAATGACTCTTGGTGTTACCATCTTGAGAAGAGCACCGGAGCGGGACAGTTCAGATCCCCAGTTCTTCCGACAACCGCACTTCTGATTCGTCGAGAATCTCTTCCAGGCAGGTGAAGCAGGGAAACGGAAAGCGATCGACTGGAATCGCACAGACCTCCCCAACTGGCGATTCTTCCAACGCCGGCCCGCCGCATTCTTTGTGAACGAGGACCAGCATCAGACTTCCCTCATCACCAGTCGACGAAACAGCTCAAGATGTTCAGGGCTGCTCAGCCGATGGTCGCCCGGAATCAGTCTGAGATCAAGTGGAAAGCCGGGATCGCGATGAAGCAGTTCTTCGGCGAACCGCCGGCTTCCATCCGGGGAAATCACAATATCTTGCTCCCCGTGAAGAATGGTCGTCTTTATGGGACGCAGATGGTCGAACGTCTTTATCCAATAGGCTTCGCTCTCCTCTACCCACTTCCACGACAACGGCCAGTCTCGATGCAACGGATCATCGTCCCAGGGCATCCACCCTGCAGTGTGCCAGTCGTGCAACCGTTCTTTCGAAATAGTCTTGGCCCGCTCGCCCATCATGTTGAACGCCGGGGCGACCAAGATGAGCTCTTCGACGGTGGAAAACTCCTGCGCAACCAGCCAGGCGATCCAACTGCCGAGCGAATTACCCACGATGGTGATGGGTGGCCCAGCCTCTATCGACTTCAACGCTGTCCGGGCATCGGCAATCCAATCCGAGAGGGTGTAGTCCGTGAACTGCCCCTCAGAATCGCCGAACCCGCGCACGTCGTAGCAACAGAATCCCCACCCTTGTTCCTGGCACCATTGCGCCAACGCCTTGCTCTTGTTGCCCCAGCGTTTGGATAAGAATCCTGTGATGAAAAGGATCCGGCGATCTATCCCATCGGCACGATCACCCTTCATGCGTTTGCCGTCTGCGCCTATGAGCTCAAAGGGCTGCATGGTCATGCCGAGAGTCTCTTTGTGATGAAAAAACCCAGTCGTTGCAAGACCGGTTCGGGAATCTCATGCCCCCCTCGAAAACTGTGCCACTCGACAGGGAGGCCCGTCTGATTCAGCGTATCGCGAAGGCGCTCAGCCCCACTATGTGGAAGGATGTCATCCTGAGCGCCGTGGCTTTGGAAGACCGCTAGGCCCGCTCGTTTGGGCAGGAGCGGCCCCCAGACCGCCTGAGCCAGTAAGTTCCCTGAAAGCTGCACCAGGCCGGCAAATGAATAGTCCGTATGGAGCACTGCGTCGCAGGTGAGCATCGCGCCTTGTGAGAAGCCACCGATGACCGTCTTCTGGTACTCGATTGGGAGCTGCCGGGGGAGTTCCTTGAGAAATTCCAGCATCCGTTCTCGTGCCAGGGCCAGGCCTTGTGGAATTTCCACAGACAGGTCACGAACGCGGCCTGCGGCGCGATCTTCCTGGATACGCGCGAAGTCGATAATCCACCAAGCGCGTGAATCGCCGAAACCCATATTCAGCGAAAGGGGCGCTTCAGGAAAAAGCCATCGGGTTCCTCTTGGAGCCTCGATCACCTCGGCAAGCGGTACCAGATCGTCACCCGGCGCGCCGAATCCGTGCAGGAGCAAGACGACGGGACCATCACCACTCCCATGGCCGTCGGAGCCACCAACCAACCGTACGTTTAGCCCGCCGATTAAGACTGCTCGCATATCGTGTTTTCTGGATGAGGTCCCGATCACTCAAGAATCATGTCGGAGACCAGGCGCCGACACTCTACAACAGACGCGTGAGAGAGTGAAGCGGACGATGTTCACGCTCGTCTTTATGATGAGCAACTGACTGAGAGATGTTTACCCCAATTCGGTGGAGGAAGGGCATAGGCCTCCATGCCCGGCTGGTCGGTGAAGGGGTCTTGGAGCAGAGTAAAGAGGCGGTCGATCTCGGAGAAGTCCTTGTGCTGCGCTTTCTCAATCGCCGTCTGAGCAAGATAGTTGCGTAGCACGTATTGTGGATTCACCCGATTCATGCGGTCACACCGTTCGTCATCACGGCTGCATTCGTTCCGCAGTCGCTCCCGATACCGCACAGCCCATCCGTCGAAGCGGTCAGGATTGAGAAAGTGTTCCCGCAGTCTGTCGTTCGACGCCCCCTCAGCCGTCGAAAACGTACCAAGTTCCCGGAACACGATCGTGTAATCGGCATGGCTGCCCTGCAGAAGACCCAGGAAGTCACGAATGAGATCATCATCCTCTGGTTTCTCTTCCGCGAACCCCAATTTTGCCCGCATGCGCTGAAGATACTCCCGTTCAAACCGTGGGGTATAGGTATCAAGGCCAGCCTTCAACACCTCTTTCTCCGCCAAAGGCAACAAGGCCTGAGCGAGGCAGCTCAGATTCCACAACCCGATATATGGTTGCTGATCGAACGCATAGCGGCCGTTGTGATCGGAGTGGTTACAAATGAAACCCGGATCATAGTCGTCCATGAAACCGAAGGGTCCATAGTCGAGTGTGAGACCAAGGATCGACATATTGTCTGTGTTCATAACCCCGTGTGCCCAGCCAACAGCCTGCCACTGAGCAATCAACTTGGCGGTGCGTTCGACCACTTCGCCGAAGAAGCGTGCGTACTTGTCCCCAACCTCACGTAGATGGGGGAAATGTTGCTCGATCACATAGTCGGCCAACGCTCTCACATGTTCATGCTGTTTGCGGTAGTAGAAGATCTCGAACGAACCGAAGCGGACATGTGAGGGCGCCATGCGGACCAGCATCGCGCCGGTTTCGATCTGTTCGCGATAGACTTTGTCGTCGCTCCCGACCAGGCAGAGCGCTTGTGTGGTGGCAATCCCGAGGCCCTGCATCGCAGCACAACAGAGATACTCCCGAATCGTCGAGCGCAATACGGCTCGGCCGTCTCCATCACGAGAAAACGGCGTCATCCCGGCGCCCTTGAGATGCAAGTCCCATCGTTCACCTCGGCCATTTGTCGCCTCCCCAAGGAGGATCGCCCGCCCATCGCCAAGCTGTGGCACATAGACTCCGAACTGATGGCCGGAATACAGCATCGCGAGCGGCTCCATCCCAGGTGCCAGGGCGCTCCCGCCAAAGAGCGCTGCGAACTCCGGCCGAGCACATTGCTCAGGATCAAGCTTGATCAATTCGGCTGCGGCGGGATTCGCGTGAACCAGATGAGGCGGGGCGCTGAACGGAGTCGGGTTCAATCGTGCGTAGAAGGCTTGAGGAAGACGGGCATAGGTATTGTCAAAGGAAAGCGTTTCCAGTGTGCGCCGAATCATAGAAAGGGTTCTGTCTTATCGGCTGCTGTTTTGAATCTCCCGATCCACGGTAAAGACAAAGACGCGTTCACCGAGTTGCACATCGATATCAGTAAACAGGCCGAGGACTTTGGCGCCGGTGATCTCGCTGACCTGCTCACAGAGCTTATCACGACCTTGAGCGATGAGATTTTGCCGGAGTTGCTTGACCATCTCGACACCTTCTGCGGTCTTCGCCAATTGCCGCTCGGCCGGCGTCAACACGCCTTTCAATCGGACGACAACGAGATCGCGTGCGACCAGCGCGCGGACCTCGTCAGGACCTCGCCCCAGAAACTCCTGTTCAAACTTGATGATGGTGTTACGGATCGCGCTTTCCATAGGTCGCTTTTCGCGCTCCGCTACTCTCTCGTGTTCCGCACGGTAATCGGTGACGCAGGTGATCGAGATTATAGGGCCGGTAAATTGAACGAACAAGTGCAAAGCATGGGCGGCATGATTTCCCATTCTTTGCGAAAATGTGGGTCTGTAGGACTGCTTGGCGCGGAGAGCAAGACTCATTGTTCCCCGACGCTTGACGGGAATCTGTTCACCATTTCTGTGAGAGAATTACTTGATAGCGGTTGGTATCTGCCTCCCCATTAGCTTCTTTTTATCCGTCCATGATATGAGTGAACGATGGAAACCCACGTTCAAAGCATTGCCGAAGATATCGATGGCGCGCTGAAACAATCTCTTGATGACCTCGCAGATCAATTCCTGGGGTCAGCCAACCATGATGGTCCTCGAAAGGATGGTCGTGTGTGAACAGCTCTTCCCTCTTTTTCATGCTCTTTCGGTGCCTGCTGTTCAGGACTCGCCGTTTCGTCCACGTCAGTCTTTGTTCCGCTTTCGTCGTCTTCGGGTTGCCTTCCCTCACGTTGGCTGAAACAGAATCGCAGGCATGGATCGACTTGACCACCTCACCAGTGGGGTATTTTGCGCTGTGCGCATTTGCCCTGGCTTATGCGCTAGTCATGTCCGAAGAGTTTACCCACCTTCGCAAGTCCAAACCGGTGATTCTTGCCGCTGGGATCATATGGGCGGCGATCGCTCTCGCGTATCCACAGGGTCAAACCGAATTGGTTGAAAATGCTTTCCGTCACAATCTGATGGAATACGCGGAACTGATGCTGTTCTTGCTGGTCGCCATGACCTACATCAACGCCCTCGACGAACGACTCGTGTTCGATTCAATCCGCTCGTGGCTGGTTCGTAATGGGTTCAGCTATCGGCAACTGTTCTGGATCACCGGGATCCTGGCGTTTTTCATTTCGTCGTTGGCCGACAATCTCACCACCGCCCTCTTGATGTGTGCCGTGGTCATGGCTGTGGGTGCCCACAGTCCGAAATTTGTCAACATCTCTTGCATCAATATCGTGGTGGCAGCCAATGCGGGTGGAGCATTCTGTCCCTTCGGCGATATCACAACCCTGATGGTGTGGCAAAAGGGGATCCTTGGATTCTTTGACTTTTTTCAGCTGTTTATCCCCTCAGCGGTGAACTTCCTTGTGCCTGCCGCGATCATGCATTATGCCGTCCCTCGAATGTCTCCACCGCCATCCTCTGAAGCCGTCCACATGAAGATCGGAGCCAAGCGCATTCTCGGGTTGTTTCTTCTGACCATTTGCACGGCGGTCAGCTTTCACAATTTTCTGCATCTTCCCCCAGTCCTGGGGATGATGACCGGATTTGCGTATCTTGGGTTGTTTGGGCATTACCTGAACCGGAAACATCACCACTCCTCGACCTACAACAAAGGGGTGATCGGAGATGTCGTCCCATTTGACGTGTTTCAAAAGGTTGCCCGAGCTGAGTGGGACACGCTGTTGTTTTTCTACGGCGTCGTCCTGTGCGTCGGCGGGCTTGGCCATATCGGCTATATGGCCTTGGCCTCCCACGTGCTCTACTCCCAGTGGGGTCCAACCTTCGCCAACATCTCGATCGGGATCTTATCGGCCATTGTCGACAACATCCCGATCATGTTCGCGGTGTTGACCATGAACCCAGACATTTCCGAAGGCCAATGGTTGCTCGTGACGTTGACCGCAGGAGTCGGGGGAAGTCTTCTTTCCATCGGATCTGCGGCTGGTGTCGCGCTGATGGGGCAGGCGAAAGGGAAATATACGTTTTTCAGTCATCTCAAATGGACTCCGGCGATTGCGCTTGGGTATGCCGCGAGCATTCTTGTGCACATGTGGATCAATGCGCGCACGTTTTGAGCAGGACTTCCATCTGGTCGACCCGCATGATGATAAAGGTTGCGCGCAGAGGTAAATAAGTACCCTACTTGGGTCTTTTGTCGACAACATCGAGCTTGCGCTGGGTCTTTCGGTTCCTGATGTGTAGGGATGGAAGTCCCGATCCCGCATTTCCAGCTTGACGCTATCCCCAACCCCATATTATTCATGGAGCCGCATTTGGGTAGATGGCAAGGCTGCCCCTCCACAAGATTTCTTGTGGAGGGGCAGACCGCCTAACTGTTCCGTGCGAGGCCGTAGGGCGACCCGCAGTTCGCAGGAGAGGCCGGTCGCAGTACAAGCCAATCGCGTGGGTCGACACCCCGTCGAGACCATGTGGTTGGCTTTTATGTTTTAAACGCAATGAGGTGTTGATGTCGGCGATCGTGCTTGTCCCATTGCTTCCACTCGTGGCTGCGATGATCGTCATCGGCGGGAACGATTCGACCCGCCACAATCGAGCCAAAATTGCCGCTTGGCCGATCGGCCTCGCGTTTTGCAGCGCCCTTGTCACGCTCTATGTAGTGGCCACAGAAGGTCCGATCGCGTTTCGATTGTACGATCCGGAACAATCCATGGTGTTCACCGTACCGATCGGCCTGTATGTGGACCGATTGAGCGCAGTCATGATGGTGTTAATCTCCGGAATCGGCACGATCATTTACACCTACTCCATCGAGTATATGGACCAGGATGTACACCAGCGACGATATCTTGCCCTCATTGGAGTCACTGTTTTTGTCCTGCTCTGCCTCGTATCCAGCGCGAATCTGCTGATGCTGTTCATCCTATGGCAGTTGCTGAGTTACCTCCTCTATATCCTCGTTCACAATCATGGCCACCGAGATACGCTCGAGAGCGCGTTTCGCACATTTACCCTCCTGCGGGTCGGCGATATCGCCTTCCTCGGAGGAATTGCCCTGGCCTACTCGCTCTATGGGACGTTGGAATTTCCGGATCTGTTTGCCGTCGCCGCGCAATCCACTGCGACCGTCTCTCCGTTCCCTGGTGTGGAATTTGACGGCTCCACGGCCGTCACACTCTTGCTACTGATCGGAGGGATGAGCAAATCCGCCCAATTCCCATTCCACGTCTGGCTTCCCCGCTATTTGTATGCGCCCACACCCGTAACCGCCCTGTTGCATGCGGGCATCATCAATGCCGCGGGATTTCTTATCAACCGCATGGCACCCCTTTTCGGGATAAGTTCGACGACTCTCCACGTCGCCTTCGTCATCGGAACGTTGACAGCGGTTCTCGGGGCAACCATGATGCTGGTGCAAAACGACATCAAGAACATGCTTGGATTCTCCACGATCGGCCAAATGGGCTACATGGTCATGGAATGTGGCTTGGGAGCGTTTTCTCTTGCCGTGTTCCATCTGATCGCGCATGGACTCTTCAAGGCCACTGTGTTCTTGAACTGCGGGAATGTGATTCACAAGGCCAGACAAGAGCCATCGCTTCCCCATCCCGGGCATCAAACTGAGGAAATACGTTATTCCCCCCTCACCTGGACCACCGGGTTCATCACGACTCTGCTGATCCCTCTGCTCATTCTGCTGGCGACTCACGGCGTGTTGCAGATTCCGCTCTTGGAATCCCAGGGAACCGTCATCTTTCTCTTCTTTATCTGGATTACGTCCTCGCAAGCGATTCTCACCCTGACTCGACTGCGGGCAGTGGCTTCATGGAAGGTGGCGGCTGCGATGTTAGTCACACTCTTGTTCGTCGTGTTTGTCTATCTGTTTGCCGTCGAAACCTTCACGGCATTCCTGTACCCAAACTCGGAAGAGGTCGCATCGTACTTTAAGGCCGCGGAGCTGCCGACCTGGCTCTTCGATCTCATGCTCGTCGTGTCGACGCAGCTGACGATTGCTGGCTGGATCTACCTCTACATGCGTGCTCATGGTCGAACGATATGGAGCCCACCATGGATCGACGATCTCCGTATTCGCTTTTACGTTTTGGTTCTGAATCGATTCTATGTAGATCCAGTCTTGCATCGAGCAGGTCGCGCGCTGTCGTCCGCAATCCAACGCCTGGATAAGTACGCACAAGAACGGGCGCTATGATCGACCTCTGTTCTGGGGAGAGGTCAATCCACGCGCCTCGTACAGGGGGCACAAGTACCTTATCCACGACCACGTGTTGGAAGACAACCGGCAAGCAGGCCGCCTTGACGAGCAGAACGACACCGTATTAATGGTTAACCTGCCGTTCGCCTCGGGAAGCATCCAAGTCCCATCGATGGAATGAGAGGATGGACGCTTTTCAACAACCAGGAGAAAAGACGTGCTTCAGTCGTTCGTTCTAGCCGTTCCACTCTTCTTACTTCTTGCCGCCGGCATCGTGATGGTCGGCGCCGACACGTCGCGCCGCATCCGTGAAAAGCTGGCCGCCTACCCCATCGGACTTGCGTTCCTGAGCGCGCTCGTCACGCTGTCCATGGTGACACATGAAGGTCCCATCGCTATACGGTTTTACGATCCATCCTCCATGACTTCCTTGATCATTCCCCTCGGCTTGTACGTTGATCGGTTAAGCGCTGTGATGATGACGCTGATTACCGCTGTCAGCATGATCATCTATCTCTATTCCACAACCTATATGTACCAGGATGGTCACGCGCGCCGATATCTCTCCTTAATTTGCCTGACAGATTTCGTCCTGATCTGCATGGTCTCCAGCTCCAATCTCATGATGCTGTTTCTTTTTTGGCAACTGCTGAGTTATTTGCTCTATCTACTCGCGCACAACCACGCGCATGTCGGAACATTGGCGGGTGCGTTCAAGACTTTTACGATCTTACGCATTGCTGATACGGCATTTCTTGCCGGTATCGTGCTCGCCTTTCAGTTGTACGGCACCTTGGAGTTTCATGACCTGTTTACAAGAGCAGCTGCGACGCCCATGCCCCTTTCCCTCATGCCTGGTGTGGACGTCAACGGCGCCACGGCAATCACGCTTCTTATTTTTATCGGCGCAATGGGTAAATCAGCCCAGTTCCCCCTCCACCTCTGGTTGCCGGGATCACTCTTCGCCCCAACGCCAGTCCATGCCTTGCTGCATGCCGGCATCATCAATGCCGGGGGGTTTCTCATCAACAGACTGTCGCCGCTGTTCGGGATGAGCTCAACTACCTTGCATATCGCGTTCGTCGTCGGAACGCTGACGGCAGTCCTTGGAGCTTCTATGATGCTGGTACAGAGCGACATCAAGAAAACGCTCGGTTTTTCCACCATCGGACAAATGGGTTATATGATTATGGAATGCGGGCTTGGCGCGTTTTCGTTGGCCGTATTCCATTTGATTGCGCATGGCCTCTTCAAAGCTACCGTGTTTCTTTATTGCGGCAACGTCATTCACAAAACGCGACAGGATCCGCATCTCCCCCATCTGGACCACGCGGTTAACGATGAGGCCGGATTCTCTCGCCTGACGTGGTCCACTGGTTTCGTGACGACCCTGTTTATTCCGTTGCTCATTTTGCTAGGCACCCACGGAATCTTGCGTATTCCACTATTGGAATCACAGGGAACCGTCATTATCCTCTTTTTCATTTGGATCACGTCGTCGCAAGCCATCTTGACACTCACGCGTCTTCGCGCGGTTGCATCGTGGAAAGTGTCGGCAACCATGTTGGTTACGCTGATGTTCATCGTCTTCATTTATCTGTTCGCCGTTGAGTCGTTCACGGCCTTCCTCTATCCAAACCCGGAGGAAGTGGCCTCCTACTTTAAAGCCGCAGACCTTCCAGACTGGCTCTTCGATCTCCTTCTCATCGGAGCAACCGGCCTGACCGTTCTCGGGTGGTGTTACCTCTATCTCAAGGCGCATGGACGAAGCGTTTGGACACCGTCCTGGATCGAGAGCTGGCGAATTAGACTCTATACCGTGTTCATTAATCGGCTCTATGCAGATGAAATCTATCGGTCGATCGGCTTGACGGCCGGGCACCTGATCCATCGGATCGATAAACTGGAACGCGGATGGTCACGATGATGGAATTCTTCGCATCATCGCTGCTGACCTCCGTCCCGCTCGTGGGAGCGCTCATCAGCCTGGTTTTCTGGTCCGACCCGAAACGCGTCAAGACTTGTTCTATCGCTTCGTCGATCCTCACCCTTGCCTTGATCCTAGGAATGGCGGAGTTCCTGCCGCCTTCGCCCACTGGGCTTCTTTCATTGTACCTCCTGCCGTTGGGAGCCATGACGTCCGTCCTAGGTCATCCGCTCCACCAGGATCACCGTTTCTCTTGGATGGTGACATTAGTCTGTTTGGGTTTTGGAATTGGAACGCTCACTGGTCAGGACGTATCTGGGCCCTTCTTCCTCATGATGCTGCTGGTCACCATCATCGCACTGCTGTATCGCCATCACACCGCGTTGTGGCCGATGTCCTGGTGGGGCGTCGGTCTGTTGATTTTCGGGCTTGTTTGTCTCGGAATTTCGATGTTAACCGCTACGCCACTATCATCCATCGCTTCGCTGATGACGTGCGCTGTGCTGCTGCCACTGGCTCCGTTCCACGGCGGTTACCTGACAACCGTGACGCGACTGCCCGGAAATCTCCCTTCGTTCGTCGTACTACTGCTGCCGATCATCGGCCTCCATCAGCTCTCGATAATTCTGTCGGTCATTCCGGAGGAGGTGATGTCGGTCGTGAATGTCTTGGCGCTAGCCGGGGCCCTCTACAGCGCCGTCAAAGCTCTCGCGCAATCGCGAGTTCGCTTGATCTTGGGTTATGGAAGTCTCTCTTTCTTTTCAATTGTCTGGTGGTTTGCCGCTACAACCGAGGCGACAACGCCCCGAACAGCGCTCTTAGTCGGGGCGGTAGGCTTGGCCACCAGCGGACTCTTGATCGCCTGGCAAGTAATCCGCACACGATACGGAGACGATGTGGACCCGCTCGCCATCAGCGGACTCGCCGCGGCGATGCCGAAATACGCCGTTGTGCTTTCTTTGCTGGGCCTGGCCGCAATGGGAATTCCGCCTTTCGGCGTATTTGCTGGATTTATGGGATTGGTGCTAACCTCGCCACAGGCCCCGGTCTTCGGTCTCTTCCTCGTGCTGGGAGCCTGGCTTGCGGCTTCGTGGTACATTATGCAGCTGGTGCAGCAATTGCTTTTTGGAGCAAGCCGTCCTGGTTTGCGCTACACCGATCTCTTAAATCCTGAACTAATTTCCCTATTGGTCGTCGTCATGGTTCTCTTGGCATTGGGGTTGGTCCCGTCTACTCTGTTTGGCCCGGAGCAGGCGGTTCACCCGCAAACTTCGGCATTCCTGGAGTCGCTCGCATGGCGGAACTAGAACACGCTTCCGATATTGAGTCTCGGCGGATGGAGCTGCGAGGAATCGTCCGCCTCGCGGGAGAAGTCATCGCTCAATATTGGCCGATGCGAACCTTTGTCCACCACAATCCATTACATGGTATCGAGTATCTTTCGTTTGAAGAGGCGGTTCGGCGTGGAAAGCAATTCTTGAGTGGAAACGGTTATCTGCCCAGCCATGTCTATCGGGAGTTCCTCAGAGCCGGTCGCCTACAACCACGCCATCTCGATGGCGCGCTCAATTCGCTGGCCATCGATAAGCGGGTCCTCCTCGGCACGCACACTGTTACGCACGCGACCGTCTTGCGCGCTTGTCTGGCTGAGGGGCTCTGTAGCCCGGCCAATGAACCGCTTGATGATCAGCTCCCAGACCCGTTGCGCCGTGTGGTCGATGACCTTGCCGCTCGTCTCAAGCCCGTCATGGTTTTTCCAGACCTCGCCGAGCAGATCGACGCCACGGTGAGGCGTGACGAAGCGGCGCTCGGCCGATGGCTCACACTCTCGCACTGGTGCGATGACACCCTCGGCACTCAGATTGTCCAGCAAATCAACGATCAATTGATCAAGTGGTGCGCGGCCTTTCTTGACGAGGGGCATGCCACGTGGGCCATGCCGGAGCGGGAAAAGGGTTTGTACGCGGCCTGGAAAGCCATGGCCTCCCACGAATGGTCTGTCTGTGACATCAAAGGCAGCAGAAAGAAGATCCAGCGACTTCCTGATTACCCGGAAGATGCGCTCCTTGAAAGTTTGGATGCGATGGGGATCCCGTCTGAGCTTCGGCAGGATTATCTGTCGTTGCAGTTAACGGCGCTCCCTGGATGGGCCGGTTTCATCAAGTGGCGTGGAGAGGAACGAGACTACCCCTGGCAGCAGGCATACCCTGCCGGGTTGGTGAAATTCTTAGCCATTCGCCAATGGTATGCACGAGAGCTGGTGCAGAAGGCGTGCCGGGAGGCGCTCGGCATTGAAGGCCGCTTTGATGCGGTAGCAGACTACATGCACGGCCATGCTGAAGAATATTATCTCAGGCGGCAGCGAGTGGCTGGTCGTTTGCCGGCCCTTTATGCTGAAGAAGTCGACCGTCTGGCGCATCACAGAGGCACCGGCTGGAAGGCGGTGCTCACACGATACAAAATGGAAGTGATCCCCCGACAAGAAACAGCTACACTCCGTGGCGCCGCCAAAAAGCTACTTTCGTTGGTTGGATTTTTGAAGATTGAGGCCGTCTTCCTGCACGATTGCTCATCACCGGATCTAAAGCAGCTCGTGGATTGGATGGAGGCTTTCCCCGAATCTGAACATGGGCCGGTTTGGCTCCACGCACTTGAATCCAGCTATCAGGAGCATCTGCTGGGAGAACTCCAAGCTCGTCCCTATGACCCAGATTGGCCGGCCACGAAGCGCCCCTATTCGCAATCAGTCTACTGCATAGACGTGCGCTCTGAACCCTTTCGGCGGCATCTTGAATCGATGGGCCCTCACGAAACCTATGGTTTCGCCGGATTCTTCGCCGCGTTCATCCGTTACCGAGCGTGGGGGAAAGAACACGATACGGAACAGTTTCCGGTGATCATGCGGGCAAAGAACGAAGTTCGCGAAATTCCCCGCAGTTACCTGGACCATAAGGTTTTACAGCACGAGGCACGCGCCAGGTGGGTACATGCTGGTCATACCCTCTTGCACGATTTAAAGGAAAATGTCGTGACCCCGTATGTCATGGTGGAATCTTTAGGCTGGTTCTACGGCCTTCCGATATTCGGCAAGACTCTATTACCCTCGCTGTACCAGCGCTTGACTGCCTGGTTTCGGCGACTATCAGCTCCATCACTTCCCACCACACTCACGGTTGATAAACTAGCAGCCGGTGACACTGCGGAGATGCTCAATGCGGAACAACACGCGCTGGTCAGGAAAGCCTTACAGGAGCAATTCGGGCTACGCAGCTCCAGGATTACGCCCGCCCTTGTCGATGCCTTGCGTCAACGCGCTCTGACCGTTGGAGAAGATTCTAATTCGTTGATCGTGACTGAAGAAACCACTCGCGCGGGGCTTTCACCAGCGATGGTCGATGAATTTATTGAGATGCTCCGACACCAATACGATCTGAATGCACGAGCCATTTCACGACACAAGGAGCGTATCACGAGAACCGGCTTCACTGTAGAGGAGCAAGTCCTTACGGTTGATACCGCGCTCCGTATGATGGGACTGACCAAGAACTTCGCGCGACTCGTCCTCTTCTGCGCGCATGGGAGCACGTCCGACAATAATCCGTACGAATCCGCGCTCGACTGCGGCGCCTGCGGCGGCAATGAAGGGAAGCCCAACGCCCGTGTTTTGGCCATGATGGCCAATAATCAGACGGTACGAGAACGTCTAAAAAAAACCGGCATCGACATTCCCACTGACACGCATTTCATCGCCGGACAGATGAATACAACGACCGACGAGGTGCAGCTCTTCGACTTGGAAGACGTGCCGCCGACTCACCGGGCAGATCTGGCTCGGCTGCAAGACGATCTCAAAGAAGCTTCACACCTCACGAGCCAGGAACGATGTCGTCGCTTTCCCGAGGTTCAGCGGACTCTCCCGGAACGGACGGCACACGCACACGTCCATAAGCGGAGCGTCGACTGGAGTCAGGTACGACCCGAGTGGGGGCTTTCAAACAATACTGCCTTCGTCATTGGAAGGCGTGAATTAACTAAGGGACTGGACCTGAGCGGTCGGGTGTTCCTGCACTCGTATGACTATCGTGAAGATCCGAGCAATCGACTGCTTGAGGTGCTGCTCACCGCCCCTCAAGTTGTGGCGCAATGGATCAATATGGAACACTATTTTTCCGCGGTCGATAATGAGGTGTACGGAAGCGGGAGTAAAATCTACCACAACGTGGTGGGACGGTTTGGTGTCATGTCCGGACCATGGAGCGATCTCCGTCTCGGATTGGCAAGGCAAACCGTCATGAACGGCGAGCTGCCGTATCATGAGCCAATGCGACTGCTGACGATCGTCGAGGCTCCCCGGAAGGGAATCGAGAAACTCATCGCACGGCACGATGTCCTTCAGCACTATTATCATAATGAATGGGTTCATCTGGTCGTGCTCGATCCTCAGGACGGAAACTGGTACCGATATCAACCGAACGGGGAATGGACTCGTATTGCGCCGCAAGGGGTCGAACACGTGCAATAACCTATTTATCGGAGAAGGCAGAAACAGGAAAGGAGCGTTGGGATGGGCAGTTTAAGTTTGCATCCGATGAAAGAGATTCGTGTGATTGTTGCGGGGGAACATCGGGCATTCGTGACGGAGCTGCTCGACCGTGTTCATGCGAGCGGCTACACGATCATCGGTAATATTTCCGGAAAGGGACATCATGGAGTCCGAGAAGCGCATTTCATGTTCAGCGAACAGGAGAGCCTTGAGATGATCTTAACGGTCGTGCCGGAAGACAAGGTTGAGCCTATCCTCGCCGGCCTTCGCCCGATCTTTGAGCGACATTCCGGGTTTATGTACGTCGCGGACGTCGCCGTCGGCCGACAAGAATACTTCGGGAAGAAGGGCGCCAAATCTTGATGGTCAGGCGTATGATACACAAGGTGTGATCCACAACAGTCAGGTATTTACTTGTGGAGATTCAGGTAAACATACGAGTTGCGATCGAACAACCGGATAGTTTAGGTACATAGTCCCGTTAAGTTCTGAGTTGGTCTCATGATATGCAAGGTGGCTTCAGGGGTGACGGTGGTATAGATTGCGCGAGTCAGATTGTAAAGTAACCGATCGATCTGTCAGCTTCTCTTCCAAGAAGCGTGTTGCAATTCAAAATTCTTCGGTCATGTCGCATTTCTTATCGACCGTGTGTCGGCACAAGAAGAGCCTGTTTGGCCTGAAGGGCATAGTTATAGGTCTGGTATTGCTCTTGAGTGCCGTTTCCCCGGTGTTCGCCGCAGCGCCCAACACAGGATGGTCTGCAATCGGCGGTGGATCGTTGTTTTACACCGATGACGTCGCCCTCTTTTCGGCCACCCGCCGTTCGAGTCTTGACGGCGATCCGTCCCAGCCTGTGCTGGACGTCTCCCGCACCGGAATCGGCAAGGATATGGTGTTCGAACCGTATGCTCGTGTGTCAAAATTGATTCCTTCTTCATTCGGCGAAACGGAACTCTCAGTGAGGGTCCGAGGATTTGTCTATGGGACCAATCCCGAGTTCAGCCAGGCTTCGATGTACCTCGAAGCCATTCATGGGTTCACGCCTCGCACCGTGCTCCGGCTACGGTATTTCACGGCCCCTGACCAGCTCCTTGGGCAGACGGAACTGCATGGTTCTGAGAATAATCTCCAGGATATGCGGGTCACCTCTCATCTCGGCACAGTCCGACTCGATCACCGCCTTTCCGAACACTGGGAAATCCAATTGTTGGGACGCGCAGGAATTCGCAATTTTAACGACCCGTTCATTCAGAGAGATACCTTGTTGTGGAGGATCGGCCCCCATCTGTTGTATCACCTGAATCATCATGCGCGAGTGATCCTCGGGTATCATTACGAACGTGGCCTCGCGGACGGCCGCCATGAGGCCGAACTCCATGATGACGCCTCCTACGTACATCACTTTGCGTCAATCGGCATCGAGGCGGACCTCATGGAACATTTAGAACTTGAATTGGACTTCCACTACGAGCGGAACAATTTTACGAGTGGCAATCCGGAAGATGAACGGTTCAACGGACATGAGAATATTTTTCTCGGGAGCGGTCGACTTTCATATCAGCTGACGGACCATACCGCCTTGACCTTCATGGTTCAGCGCTCTAATCGTCGACAGAATTTTCATCAGACGCACGACCATAACACCAACGTCTCCGTTGGGGCTGTGTACAGGTTTTGAGTCCAGGGTGTTAATCTCTGGCAGATGAAATCTTTCGGCTAAAGACGATGCGACACATCAGTAGAGCAAACAGCATCCTTGGGGGAGGGTAGCCAATGTTGAGAGCGATGATGGTCCTTGCTCTCTGCTGCTCGCTGTTCGGTTGCCACCGCACGTTCGGAATTCCCACGGATATTGTGCAAGACCTCCCTGCATTAGCCTCAGTCCGATCCGTATACATTGAGGACCTGACCCATGGTGAAGACCCCCATCTCGTGGAGGGGTCAGACCTGGTCAAGGAAAAGATCAAGGCTAGGCTAGTTCAGTCAGGAAGGTTTTCCGTCGTCGATACTCCGGAACAGGCCGACGCAGCGCTCACCGGAGTCGCCGGTTTTCAGCGCTGGTATTTTGGAATGGAGGCGTTCTATGGGTTGGAAGGGAGCCTCAACACTCAATATGCCGGGATAGGAATGGTCCGGTTGCTCAATCCCAAGACGAAGGAGCCTATCTGGACTCACGAGTACGAAACCGGGTTCTTTCACCCCACACAAAGTGTTGCGGACCGTGTTGCCGACCAAATGGCCGACCAGTTGCTCCATGATACGGCTCGTGCCGATAGCGGCAAAGCCGGAACACCACCCAGCGGCATGGCCCCTATCCATCCGATGCCATAACCATCTTTCTGAATTTCCTCTTGGCGACTGCCTGTCGAAGACACCGATGGAACGACGTCCCCGTTTAACTCACCAATCGGAACAATATTCCCATCTTATAACACTGTATGTCAGGTGGTGATTACTCCATTTAGTGTGGTGTATAAATTGCTTTCCTTACCTTGTCGTAACAGGATCAATGAGGATCGAACGTTACGGGGTGTGAGGGTAAATGTATTATACCTATACGGGCAGGCCCTCCTACGGTCAAAAGGCTTGTTCTTAAAGATCTTGATATATAACGATAATCATTCATGACGTGAGGGGAGGATTGTTTCCTATGAAAGCGCTCCTATTCTTCTTTGCAGTCATTGCTACCCCTGCCTTGAGCCTCGCAGAAATGCCACAGCATACCGAGGTCTGTGTGGCGGCTACGGATAAAGACATTGCGGCTTTATTCGACCGCTGGAATGAGTCGCTCAAGACGGGCGACCCCCACAAGGTGGTCGCCAACTACGCTCCGAAATCCGTGTTACTCGCCACAGTGTCGAGCAAACCGCGATTCACCGTCGATGAGAAAGTAGACTACTTTCACCACTTCCTTCAGAATCAGCCGGAAGGGCGCATTGATTCTCGTACGATTGAGCTCGATTGCAACCTGGCAATCGACGAGGGCCTCTATTCATTCACCTTTAAGAAGACCGGGATTACCGCGAAAGCCCGGTATACCTTCACGTATAAGTGGGATGGAACTCAGTGGTTGATCACGAGCCATCACTCATCCAGGACCCCATCTGAGGAAGCGGCCCCGGAAGAGCCTCTCCACGCCGTGGCGCGCCATTCTGAAGTCTGTGTGGCAACCACAGAAAAGGAGGTCGAATCCTTGCTGGAGCGATGGAGGGAATCCGTTCAGAGCGGAAACCCGCACAAGGTCATCGCCCATTATGCGCCGAGATCCGTCTTACTCCCTCTCTCCTCCACCAAGCCCCGATTGACGCTCGATGACAAAGAAGACTACTTTCGCCAGTTTCTCAAGAACCAGCCGTTGGTGCATCTCCGTTCCCACACGATCGAGCTTGACTGCAACACAGCCATCAACGAAGGCCTCTACACCTACACCTTCCAGAAAACCGGTGCCATCGTCAACGCTCGGTATAGCATCATCTACAAATGGGATGGCCTGCAGTGGTTGATTACCAGCGACCATTCGTCGATCTACCCGCAATAACCCCAGTCAGTCCTGGAGTCACGTAGGCACAAACTGGCGACGCCCTGCCCGGACAGGCATCGACATGTATAGTTAGGAAAACTTATAACAAGCACTGCGCATTTCTTCACGCCGTGGATCGATAGTTGCGAATTGGCATTCCCCAAAATTATAATCTGCCCCGCTGGATAGGTTTCTGCTTAATACGCAATTTTTTTCTTCGCGCGTCCACGGATAGGTGCCGGAGGTGATCAAATCGACACGGGAGGGGATGGGTCATGGAGACATTTTCATTGCTGTTTGCGGCAGTCGTGTTTGCCATGTTGAACCATAAGGGTAGGGCGAAGTTTGCGATTCGGAGCGTGGCAATAGTGCTCCCGTTGACGCTGCCGGTCGCATGCGTGCATGCGGGAGAGACAGGTCATAGCACATGGGGATATGACGGCGCTCATGGACCGTTTCATTGGGGCGAGCTCGGGCCGGAATACTCCCTCTGTGAGAAGGGCATGGCCCAATCGCCGATCGATTTGCTGCGTTCTCATAAGACGATTCTCGACGATATTCAGTTTTCTTATAGAGATGCTCCTTTCCATGTGGTGAACAATGGACATACGTTGCAGGAAGTCGAACCGCTTTCGGAAACGGTCAAGTCCCGTTACCCCAAGCACGGCCAGACGGTGCTTCACTTTGATAAAGACAGCACGATCGTGTTCGACGAAGACCTCTACTTACTTGAACAATTCCATTTCCATGTCCCAAGCGAGCACACGGTGGATCAGAAGCACTACCCGATGGAACTGCATCTGGTGCATCACAACGAGCGGCATGAGGTGGCCGTGGTCGCCGTCTTCATGGAGGAGGGTAAACACAATCCATTTTTCGAGACCTTCTTGGAGCATGCTCCTTCCAAGGTCGGAGAAGTCACTGATGATCATGACCATACCGTCAATCCGATGACCCTCTTACCCGAACGGAAATCCTACTACCGCTACTCCGGCTCTTTTACCACCCCGCCCTGCTCAGAAGGTGTCATCTGGGCGGTCATGCATGATCCCATTGAAGTCTCTAATGAGCAGATTAAAAAGTTCCGCGCTCTCGTGGGGCACGACAATGCGCGGCCGACGCAACCCTTGCATAAACGCTTTGTGCTGGAATCTAATTTCGCAAATACCACAAATGCCGTGAAGAAGTGACGTGATAAGAGCACGGGACGAGCAGATCTACGGTCCTGCCCGGCCTGGGCATTGACCGAGAGGGAGCTTACACACTCTCATTCATTGAGATCGTTGCCAACATGAGAGTGTGTACGTCTTCATCCACAAAAGCGATCACTCGTTCAAGTAGTCAGATCTTCTCCGTACTATTCTTCCCGTTGTGGGTGACAAAGACGGTTCTCTCCATGTGGACCCATGGTTGAATTACCTACTCTTGCCAGAGGAGCCTTGCACTCACCGGCATTAGGTCGGCTAACCACTTAAAGCCGGTGCATCCTGGCCGATAAAAATCGCTCAGCCGGGATGGTGATCAAGATGCCGCGATGATGTTTCTTAGATTGACCACATAGTTGCTGACAACCTCTTTTCCTGGCACCTTGCTTACTTCAGTCTCGACGAAATACTGGACTGCGCCGTGTACTGCCATCACAATGAGAGAGAAGGCCTTCGAAAATTCAGACTTTGTACACGCAGAGATGGGAGCTGTCCACCCCCTACATTCGCGGCATTGTGGAAACCTAGTCGACTTAGCCATAAGTGACAGGCACCAGTCACAACAAACTTTCACTATGTCGCAATTCTTAAATTTGAGCCACCACACCAGTGATGAGGAAGCCCAATACCTGACCTCTCTGCTGGTCTATCACCTGGTAGAACGATGTGGGGGACAACTGCAGTTCACCGCAGAGGAAGTTCGACGGACCCGGGAAAGTCTCGCCACCAAAATGGTGCAGATCCAACTTGGGGATGACGTACGACTTCGCATCATCGACCGCTTACCGGAGCTCCGGTAGCGCCGCCTCAAATCGGCAAGAGCCCTCCGAATCTCGACCTGAATTGTAGGCAAGGATGGGAGAGCCTCGCTACGTTCGCTTAAAGATTGATGAACAACTGTAGGAGAAAGATGTGGTTGATGAGATTCGCATTGCCTGGCAGGTTCCGGCTATTGAGCATCTGGTTCTGGTAGCCCATGTCCACATTGAAGTATCGGCTAAAGGTTTTATTGATGCCGAGAAAGAAACGGTTTTGGTCAAATCCGGCCCCCGGCCCTTTCCCCGTGGGCACGCCGACCGTATTCAGGTTGACAAACACTTCATCATAGGCGACCAACGCCCAATCAGGGGCTTGCGGGATGGGAAAATCCGCACGCAGCATTTGACGGAATCGCACTGCGGTGCCGTCTGCATGCTCGATCCACCGTTCTTCCAACCTGGTGCGGCTTAAGAACTTAATATGCGAGAACTTATGCTTGTAGTTAACTTGTTGATAGATCCGATTTTCCTCGAAGAAGGGCGACTGAGGAGGCGTATGTCTCTGATTAAAGTTGCCGACCCAGGCATACCCTTGCCAGATGGAGAGATTCTCGGTCAGTTGATAGCCAAGCGCCGGACGGAGCAACAGCTGGTCAATATTGGTGACATCATCCGCAATGCGCGGGTTGACTTCCACGTAGGCGATAAACTTCGAAGGGAGTGCCACGGTCAAATAGACCGGCGTCCAGAGCCGGAAGTCCGACGTTGTATTCGGACCCAATTCGGTGAAGGCATGCACGGAGTTCACGGCCCCTCCTGTCAGACCCCAGATTAGAACACTAATCGTAATTAGCCGTCTCATTCCACGTACCCAGCAAGCTGTTTGTTCTCTCTCCATGAGTTCCCTCCAAAGCGGGCTGATAAGCTCATCGTTCGTGACAAGCCCGCGTGTTATTCATGTGTAAATCGAGTGCCTCCAATCTTGATAGATCCCTCGCCTCTTGATCGGCGGGCCCAGCGCTCCTTCCCAGTCTCGCGACCACCCGCTGTGGGAGAACATGCGGCGACTTTGTGTGACTCTGGAAAGAGCTTTTTACATCCTCCAATGGAAAAAACGCCAGCACAAAATGAGCATCTAAGGAACAACGCCCTGATGCCGTACATTGCGATGATCCATTGATTGTGCTAGCTAGTCATCATGTTGCATGTCTCTTCATCTATTGCCATCCCAGATCACGAGATCGAGATCCATGCCATACGGTCTCAGGGGGCAGGGGGGCAGAACGTGAACAAGGTTTCGAGCGCCATACATCTACGGTTCGATATTCGCGCCTCTTCCCTGCCACCATTCTATAAAGAGGAACTGCTAAGACTCCGGGATCACCGCATTTCAACCGACGGTGTGATCACGATTAAAGCGCAACAACACAGAACGCAGGAGCGCAACCGTGAGGATGCCTTGGATCGATTGCGCCTGTTGATTCAGAGCGTGGGGATTCTGCGCAAGAAGCGAAAGCCGACCAAGCCGACGAAGGGTTCTCAAAATCGGCGGATTGAGAGAAAGAAACGGCAGGGAAGATTGAAAGCGTTGAGAAGAACCGTCGATTGACCTACGACGAGCGGGATTGTCCGAACTGCTTTTGCCTTATTTGGGACGGCTAGGATCGATGCTGTTTGACTTTGGTCGCGTTGGCCTTCGCCTGTTGCAACAGCGTTTGCGCCTCGGGGATGAACTCAGATTGTTGGTGTTTCTGAGCAAGGGCCAGCGCGTCGGATGCCAAGACCATGGCTTCGTCGTGCCGGCCATGCTGACACCAGACCCTGGCAAGCGCCAGCCTCGCATTGACTGCTTTCGGAGCCTGTTTGACGACTTGCTGTAGAAGCTGCTCCCCTTTTTCCATGTCACCTCCCAGTAAGTTCGGTAGCCTGACCAGGAGCGTCCCCTTCGCGGAGAGTGCTTCGATGTGAGCAGGATTGAGTTCGAGGGCTCGATCGAGTTCATGCATCATGCGGCGGAGCCCGAAGAGCGACGTGAGGGATTCACCGTCGACACGGAGCAG
>CABVRV010000045.1 GCA_902500755.1 uncultured Nitrospira sp. | reverse complement strand
ACCGGAAATGGTCGTGGAGATTGCCTTCAGCGACATTCAGAAGTCGTCTCGGTACCCGGCCGGTTTGGCGCTTCGCTTTGCGCGTGTCAAGCGGTATCGTCCTGACAAGTCGGCTGATCAAGCAGACACCATTCACACAGTCACCGGGCTCTTTCGAGCACAAGGTGCATAACGGTTAGCTGCTCTATACGGTTTGGTTGTGAAGGTAACGCACAATCATTTGTAGATCCTCGACGAAACGGTGATACTCTTCCCGGCGTTGCGTGGCTTCGGGAAAACGAAGTACGGCAGAGGGATGAATGGTCACAAAGACATTCGAGGCGACGGGCGTATGCCAGGGTCGGCCGCGCAGTTCATTCAAGCGAACAGCCTTCCTAAAAACCGATTGGGCTGCCGTCACGCCGAGACACACGACGACGCGAGGTTGCACGGTCTGCATTTCTGCTTCCAGCCAGGGACGGCAGGCGGCGATTTCGGAGGCCGACGGTTTCTTATGTTTCCGACGCTTGCCCTGTGGCTCCCATTTAAAATGTTTCACGGCGTTCGTGACGTAGACGTCTCCTCGTGCAATTCCTACTTCAGCTAAAGCCTTGTCCAAGATGTTTCCGGCCGGTCCAACAAAGGGTTGACCCGTCTGGTCTTCTTGATCGCCCGGCTGCTCACCGATCAACATAATTGGCGCATAGACTGATCCTTCTCCAAACACGGTTTGCGTGGCCCGTTGGTACAGATCACAGCCGGTACAGGAAACGGCAGCTTGTTGCAAACTTGGGATGGTCAGTGTGACCGGAAGGAATTGGGCGGCGGATCTGGAAGGACGTCGCATGATTCACCATACCGCGGTTCTTGCAGGAGAGACAGCGGGTGATTTCCCTCGTCCATCGTCGATTCCAGTAGGTGAAGATCCAGGACGGTCAGCGTCACGACACCGAAGCTTTCTTCCACCAGGCCACGGACCACATACGGTCGGTTTGGGGAGAGGAGATGGCAGCAGCGGCGATAGACTTCAGGAAATAACGTGGCGTCATAGAGGGCTGTGACGTCTTCCAGCGTCATGAATTCCATGGCCTGGCCCTGCTTGGTTTCGGCTGATTTCTCCGTGATGAGCATACCGACCATGGTGATGCGCCGGCCGACGTAGCGATGCATCTGGGATGCCGGCACCGGTCGGAGTTGCTCGATCTGCTTGCGATAAAGAGTCAGGGGATGGCGGCTGGCAAGAAAGCCGAATGATTGGATCTCATGGGCTCGCTTCTGAGTGGCAGAATACTCGTCCGGGATCGGGAGGGGGCCGGCAGTGGCATCGTTTCCCGCGTACAGCCGCCATATCAAGGCCGGCCTGGTCAACTCGCCGGCGATGGAATCGCAACAACCGGCGCGGACCAAGGCTCTGACTTGTGCCGGCTCCGGCTGCACACGGCACAGAAAGTCTTGGAAGGATCGATACGGACCATGCTGAATGCGCTCTTCGACGATCCTCTCGCCGAGTTCTTTCGGGATCGTCTTCACCTGCATGAAACCCATCCGCAGCCGCTCGCCTTCGCCGCGATAGGCCCACTCACTCTCGTTGATATCCGGTAAAAGAATTGCTAGTCCCATGCGCCGGGCTTCTGAAAGATACGCAAAGGTCGAATAAAAGCCGCCTTGGTTACTGATGACAGCAGCCATGAACTCTGCCGGGTAGTGGGTTCGGAGATAGGCGGACTTGAACGAGACCTGCGCGTAGCTCGCTGAATGAGGTTTGCAAAAACTGTAGCCGGCGAAACTCATGATCATCTTCCAGATGTTATCGATAGTCTCCGGCGATGCGTCATTTCTTTCTGCCCCGCGGCAAAACTGCTGATAGTAGTCGTGCAGTTGCCGTTGCTTATGTTTCTTGCTGATGACCTTACGCAGCTGATCCGCATCGTCGACAGAAAAATCAGCCAGCGCCATGGCCACCTTCGAAACGTCTTCCTGATAGGTCATGATGCCGTGGGTTTCGTCCAACACTCCCGTCAACTTGGGATGCCAAGATGCACAGGATCCTTTTTGCGCTCGGCGGATAAATTTTTCGACGAAGGGATTGGTGGCAGGCCTGACCAAGGACGAGACCATGACCAGATACTCGAAGACATCGGCGACCGCACGGCGGTGTGGCGGCATACCGAGCCATAGCTTTCTCAGCAAGAGACGGGTGGCGGGTGATTCGATGTAGAAACAGCCGATCGTATCCCCGCATCGGATGGTTTCTTGCGTGGCAGCATCTTCCAATGGATTCCACGTGGTGTAGTCGACCTGTCGATCCGTATGTTTGGCGATGGCTGCTAAAGCGTCTCGGATGACAGCCAGTGACCGGTTGCCCAAAATGTCGATTTTGACGAGTCCCGCATCCTCTGTCTGCTCCTTTTCCCATTGGATGACCGGCAAGCGTTTGGCCGTGTATTCCACCGGCACGTAGCGCCGGATTTCGTCCGGTACGATGACGACTCCACCGCAATGCATGGACAGATGACGAAAATGATCCTGCGCCTTCAGCGCCTGCAATAGGATTTCGGGCCAGGGTGTGTTTAATTTCAACGTCTGTGAGAGGCGACAGAGCCACTGCTCGATCGTTCGGGGAGTAGGAAAATTCAGAACGTCCTTCTGGCGCAGGATATGCGACGACATCTTGCCGATTTCCTTGGTTGGGATGCCGTAGACCTTCGCGACTTCGCGGATTGCCCCTCGCAAACTCAGACTGTTCTGGTTTGCCACCATGGCGGCCTGGTGTTCGCCGTATTGCTCGAACACCCACGTCAAAATACCGTCGCGCTCGTCCCACGCAAAATCGATATCGATGTCCGGTGGGTCTTTCCTGCCCGGATTGAGAAATCGTTCGAAGAAGAGATTGTGTTTTATCGGATCGACGTGGGTGATGCGGAGACAGTAGGACACGATTGAAGCTGCGACAGACCCACGGCCACACGTGATTCGCTGTGACTGCTGAACGATGTCTTCTACGACGAGAAAATAGTGAGCAAAGCGTTTGTGCCGGATGATCGCCAACTCTTTTTCGATCCGATCGCGGATTTCTTGGGTGATAGCACCATATCGATCCTGTGCGCCCGCGTAGGTTTTATCTTTAAGAGTCAAAAATGCATCGTCATCGGTCAGTCGGCGGAAGGCTGGAAAGATGGTGTCCCCGAAGCGCCAGTCGCTGTAGCAGGCTTCGGCAATGCGAACGGTATTCTCGACTGCTTCAGGCACATGAGGAAATTGGGAGATCATGAGCGTCGGCGGCATCAACCATTGCCTGGGCGTGCAGCAGGCTTCTTTCGGCAAGCGTGAGAGGGTCCTATTCAAGGCGATGGCCCGCAACAGACGGTGTGTCGCAAATCCATCTGGGCTGGAAAAGTGCACGCGATTGGTGGCGACGGATGGAAGTTGAATACGATGACTGAAGAGGAGTGTCTCATGCATGGCTGGTCCAGGGGTCAGTTCGACATAGAGATCGTACCGCGAGTCTTCCACCCAATTCATGAGTGCGACTTCATCGTCCGTGAGGATGATCAGGCCACGACGGTACCGTGAGACTGACGTGAGAAAGTTGAACGAGGGATTGCAATGGCGTTCCGACAGAAGGCGACAGAGATTGGCATAACCGTCTGGTGTTTTGGCCAGCAAGACTGCGCGATGATTAGCGGTCGTCAGCTCGGCACCAAGAATCGGCCGCAGCCCTTGCTGGTTCGCGCATTCGACAAATCGGATCGCGCCGTACAAGCCGTTCGTGTCGGTCACAGCCATGGCCGGCGACCCTTGTCGCTGTGCCAAGGTACAGAGCTCTTCCAATGGCGACACCCCGCGCATCGGCGAATAGGTGGAATGGACGTGGAGGTGCACGAAGGGTGTCATCAGTACAGGGTTCTCCCCCAAGACAGCGATCGTTCGCCGAACTTCGCGCGGATTGTATCGAGGGCCAATGAGAGTCGGTGCGCGCGAGGAGGACGTACGGACTCGGATTCATCAAAAAGCGACAGTTGCTGCGCCGGTGGCTCCAGTCGGCTGACGAGAAGTCTCAACTCTGTCAGACGCACTCGTCGGTTGAAACATCGATAAAACAGTCGTGTTACCACGGGCTGGAGATCGATCTCCCAGTAGGTGCCTCGAAGCAGCGTTTCTCCGGATGTCTGCTCGACATGATCGCTGTGCCGAATCCTCAGTGAAATGAGCCGGCAGACACGTTGTTGTTGTCGAAGCGTGGCACACAACTGCTCTAATAATCGGTACAGCCGACCCAGTATGAGTTGATCATCCACCTCATCTGGATCCAGGCGAAGGGCACGTTCGAGCA
The DNA here is from genome assembly GCA_902500755.1 of uncultured Nitrospira sp. Classification (GTDB taxonomy): domain Bacteria; phylum Nitrospirota; class Nitrospiria; order Nitrospirales; family Nitrospiraceae; genus Nitrospira_D. The sequence continues at coordinate 23,496 of CABVRV010000045.1, read as the reverse complement.
CGGGCTGTGTGATTGGTGGATGTACCGGGGAAGGATCGATTCCTTGAGCCCAATCGTGCAGCAAATTAGCGGGCGCGCCAAGGACAGCTTGCAAGTGCGCCAACGAAACAGCGGCAATTGCGCCGAGCGTGAGGAGATTTAAGTCCTCCAATCGTTGCCAAACTCGTGAAGTGTGGGCCCGGTGAAGGCCAGGGAGCAAGAGGGTCGACAATGGAGCGAGAAACGGCTGTTCTGAGCCCGGGTGAATTGAGAGGATTTGCGGCGGCTTGGCCAATGTCGTCGCGGCGAGTTGCGAGACCAGCTTGTTGCCCGCCAGTCCGATTGTGCTGGGCCATCCTTGTCGGCAGGCCAACTCTCGACTAATGCGAGTTGCTGTATCGAGAGGAGGTCCGAAGAGTCGAGTGGTGCCGGTGAGGTCTAAGAAGAGCGAGCCGGGTCTGATGGATTCCCAGACCGGGGCAACAGAGGAGATGTGTCGCTGCAACTCGTGATGGGCGGCGTGAGTCTGTGATGAATCCGGAGAGAGCACTCGCAGGCCTGGACAGATAAGCCGTCCGAGGGCTATGGGCATGCCAGGCTGAAGTCCTTCGCGAAACGCTTCAATAGAAATCTCTCGAATCAACGCACGTGGCGTATGCGTTGGTGCGACGGCCACTGGTCTGTCCCTAAGCGCGCTATCAGCGGCACGGGCCAGCACAATTCTAAACGCAGGTATCTGGAGACAGATAATATGCCGGTCCATAGCATACGATGATAGTATCCAATGGTTACACTTATGCGTGTCTCTGTCAATGTTAGGGAAAGACCGTAATGAAGGCGAGGGTTAGGTCGTGCGAGTACATTCGAGACTGGTTTGTGAAGAACCTCCACGAATAGATTGCCCTTTGGGATTCATTGACAGTGTGAGAAATCCTGTGCTACCGTCCACCGTTCTTTACGCTAAATAGGCGACCTACACCTCGCTCCCGACTGGTTCGGGGGCCTTTGTCCAGGAGGATTGCTGCATGGAGCTCTACGAGTCTCTGTTTATTATTCGTCCGTCCGTCTCCGATGAGGAGACAAAAACCCTCATTGATAAGATGAAAAACGTCGCCGATAAGACCGGCGCCCAATTCATCAAAGCCGAAAATTTAGGGAAGAAGAAGCTCGCCTACGAAGTCCGTCGGGAGCGGAAGGGTACCTACGCCTATTTCTATTTTAAGGCTCCGAATAACACCGTCGGAGAGCTGGAACGGGCGTATCGATTGGAAGATAACATCATCAAGTTTCTGACGATCCATCATGAGAAACCGTTGATGGAGCGGCGTCCAGTGGAAGCCTCAGCACAGGAGTCCGACGGTGGCCGGGTTTAACAAAGTCATCCTGATGGGGAATCTCACCAGGAATCCTGAGCTTCGGTACACACCGAGCGGGACGCCGGTGGCGAGTTTCGGTCTGGCGGTGAGCCGTCGGTTTAAGCAGGGTGACGATCTGAAGGAAGAGGTCTGTTTTGTCGATATCGTGGTGTTCGGCAGGCAGGCGGAACATTGCGGACAGTATTTGAGCAAAGGCAATGGGGCGATCATCGAAGGCCGGTTGCAGCAGCGGCGATGGGAAACCGAAGACGGCCAAAAACGTAGCAAGCATGAAGTGGTTGCGCAGACGGTTACGTTTATGCCGAAGCGCCAGGACGGGGGGGCAAGTGCCGAACCTCCGGTGCACGATGAGCCTGGCTATGAAATGGGCGAAGAAGGTTAATGCCAAGCGCATGAGGAGGCAGTATGGATCGAGGTGAAAATGAGCGTGGGGGCGGTGGTCGGTTGTTTCAGCGAAGGCGTCCCTGCCGATTTTGTCTGGATAAAGCGCCGATCGATTTCAAGGATGCCGGCCTTCTCAGGAACTTCTTGACGGAGCGGGGGCGGATCGTTCCGCGCCGCATTTCTGGAAATTGCATGCGTCATCAGCGCGAGCTGACAGTGGCTGTGAAACGGGCTCGGCATATCGCCATCATCAGCTTTGCTGAGGAGCGATAAGGAGCGTGCTCGTCGAGTGTAATGCATCGAGGCAAGGCGGGAGTACGTTGTCGAGGATGACCATGAATATCTTGACACCGAAAATCGCGGACATCACGGCAGAAGGCCTTTCTTTGTCGGCGGACCTTACAGGCGAAGATCTTGGGTTGGCTGATGTGGATGTGTCCATTCAAGGAACGGTGGCAGTGGGACTGGATCTTCGAGCAATCGAACGTACCATCTATGTGACCGGAGTCGTGGAAGGCACGGCCATTCGCCAATGTGTGCGGTGTCTCAAGGATTTCGAGGACCCGCTGGCGTTTTCGTTGCGCGTAGCGTACGAACGGGAACTGAAGGTGACGGCGTCGGCTCCAAAACGAGACGATGGACGAAAGAAAAAGGCGACGACGTCCCCTGACGTTGAACAGGACGAGCCGAACGACGACCTGTATTACTTTACCGGTGACCAGTTGGAGCTGGCGCCGATGTTACGCGAGCAATTGATTCTCGCATCTCCGATGCATCCCTTGTGTTCTGAGGGATGCCTCGGGTTATGTGCCCGCTGTGGCAAAGACCTGAATGAAGGACCCTGTCATTGTGCGGTGGACCAGACCGGAAGTCCATTTCAGGTATTGCGCACGATGAAGGAAAAGCTACGAGAGTCCGGCAATCGCTGAATGACGATCGGGATCGAGCGGAAATTAAGGAGTTACCATGCCCAATCCAAAACATAAACATTCACGGGCGAGACGTGATAAGCGTCGTACCCAAAAGCTGCGCATCACCCCACCAGGAATGGCCGTGTGTCCGCAGTGCCACGAGTTGAAGTTACCGCATTACACGTGTCTGAATTGCGGTACCTATAAGGGCAAGGCCGTCATTCAGGTCGAGGAAGCGTAAGCAGCATGTCGAACATCCGCCAGCGTGCCACGACGCCAGGCGTTGATGGGGCAAAGCAAGTTCATCAGGAGCTTGCCCACGGTCTTGGCCGTAACAGTGAAGGCCGCTCAGTGTACACATCGGTCCGTTGCCTTACGTGCCCAGTGCGTCCGATGTGAACCAAAGGGGGCGACGCATGGTCAGCCACTCTTTCCGACGCCATCTGTGAGTACACCATCTCGTATGAAGATTGCGCTTGATGCGGTGGGGGGCGATCATGGCCCCGCGCCGTGTATTGAAGGCGCTGTCCAAGCCGTGCAAGAACTCGACGTCGAGATCATTCTCGTCGGCGATGAAACGATTCTCAAGCAGGAATGTGAGCGTCTCGCCTGTCACGATTCCCGTATTTCTATTCGACATGCTTCCCAGGTCGTTGAGATGCATGAATCGCCTGCCACGGTTGCACGGAAGAAGCGGGACTCGTCTATCTGGATCGGAACGGAGCTCGTGAAGAACGGTCAGGCCGATGCGATTGTGAGTCCCGGCAATACGGGGGCCAGCATGGTCGCCTCGTTTTTCTTGTTAGGGTTGGCTAAGGGAGTTGAACGACCGGCCATTGCCACCAGTCTGCCGACGCTGAGCGGGGAAGCGATTATGCTGGATGTCGGCGCGAATGTTGACTGTACCGCCGAGCACCTTGAGCAATTCGCGTTGATGGGGAACGAATATGGAAAGCATCTACTCGGGAAACCTAATCCTCGTGTCGGTCTTCTGAGTATCGGAGAGGAAGATAGTAAAGGCAACGAAGTCACGAAAGAGGCGTTTAAGCGGCTCAAGGGAAGTTCGCTCAATTTCGTCGGGAATGTCGAAGGGCGCGATGTGTATAGTGGAATCGCCGATATCGTTGTGTGTGATGGGTTTATCGGCAATGTCGCTCTGAAGATTTCCGAAGGGGTTGCCGCGATGATCAAGCGGCTTCTGCTCAAGGAAATCTCGGGGCATTTCCTTGGCCGGCTCGCGTATCCCTTCATTTCAGGTCCTCTACAGAATCTCAAGCGGAAAATCGACTATGCCGAGTTCGGTGGCGCTCCACTGCTTGGGGTCAATGGAATTACGATGATTTGTCATGGGCGATCGTCGGCCAAAGCTATTAAAAATGCGATTCGACGAGCCAAAGGGATGGCGGATAGCAGGGTCCCAGAGCTGATCCAACGGGATATTGAAGCCAGTCACTCCCAGCCACCGGTGGAACTCGAGACATGAAGGCGCGCATTGCCGGAACCGGGTCCTATGCTCCTACGAAAGTGCTGACCAATGCGGACCTTGAGCGCATGGTCGCCACATCCGATGAGTGGATCCGAGAGCGGACCGGTATCCGAGAGCGTCGCATTGCCGCGACCGGAGAAGCTTGCTCGGACTTGGCGGTTCAAGCCGGGAGACGAGCCCTCACAGCGGCCGGTGTGGCGGCGGCCGATCTCGATATGATTCTGGTCGCGACGTGCACGGGCGATTTCCCTCTTCCGGCAACCGCGTGCCTTGTGCAGCATCAACTTGGCGCGACGAAAGCAGGGGCGTGTGACCTTTCTGCGGCCTGCTGTGGGTTTGTCTACGCGTTGTCTGTGGCTGACGCCTACATCAAAACAGGGATGCGTCACGTCCTTGTGATCGGATCCGAAGTGATGTCCGCCATTACGGATTGGACCGACCGGAATACCTGTGTGCTATTCGGAGATGGAGCAGGAGCGGTGGTCCTCAGTGGGAGCGATGGAGAGCGAGGGATTCTTTCCACGGATCTCCGTTCCGACGGAACTCTCTGCGAGTTGATCATGGTGCCGGGAGGAGGATCACGGACTCCACCGTCTGAAAAAGTGATCACGGAGCGTCTGCACAATATCAAGATGAAAGGCAACGAGACGTTCAAAGTCGCGGTACGCACGTTAGAAGAAATTGCGCGCACGACACTGTCGGCTAATCATTTCCGCGTGGAGGATCTCGATCTGTATGTCCCGCATCAGGCCAATGTGCGGATACTCAGGGCTGTGATGGAACGGCTCGGTCTTCCGATCGAAAAAGTGCTTCTGAATCTCGATCGTTATGGGAATACATCAGCTGCATCCATTCCGATCGCTCTGGATGAAGCGGTTCGCGAGGGGCGCATCAAGGACGGTTCGTTAGTGATGCTCGGGGCGTTTGGGGCGGGATTGACGTGGGCCTCTGCGATGATCCGGTGGTAGGCGACCCTTCGGTGAAGGACCAGCAAGGTGGGGGGCAAGACATCCCGGGTGTAATAAGCAGGTGACAGGTGAAAACTTTTCCCGTTGACTTTGCACGGTATTTCTAAGATATCTAACCCCCCATGGCTCTAGGAATCGGGTTTGTTTTTCCAGGACAGGGATCCCAATCGGTTGGAATGGGGAAGTTGCTCTATGACGCGCATCCCTCGGTGAAATCCGTCTATGATGAGGCATCCTCAGTTTTGGGATATGATGTCGCGGCATTGTGTTTTACCGGACCTCCGGAACGGCTCACTCTCACGGAATTCACCCAGCCGGCCTTACTGGTCAGTAGCATGGCGGCATTCAAACTTTTGGAGCCGGTTGGACTTAAGCCAGTTGCGGTGGCTGGCCATAGTTTAGGCGAGTACTCGGCGTTGGTTGCGGCAGGCGGCCTCGCATTTCGAGATGCGGTCGGCCTCGTTCAAAAACGAGGGCGCTACATGTCTGAAGCCGTGGCTCCGGGAACCGGTCTGGTGGCTGCGCTGTTGGGTTTGACGGCCGAGGTCGTGAAAGATGTGTGTCGCCTTGCGTCACCTGCCGGGGTTGTTGCGGCTGCCAATTTTAACTCACCGGGGCAGGTTGTTATTGCCGGTGAAAAAGCAGCGGTAGAGCGGGCGATCGAATTGGCCAAAGGCCAAGGTTGTAAAAAAGCCATTACGCTTCCGGTGAGTGTGCCGGTGCATACTTCGTTGATGCAGCAAGCTGCCGATCGATTGGCGAAGGATTTAGCCACGGTTCGGTGGTCGGACCTGAGCGCCCCTTTGGTGAATAATGCGGAGGCGAAAGCGATCAGCCGGGCCAATGAGATCCAGGCGTCGCTGATCCGCCAGTTGCCGTCTTCTGTATTATGGGAAGATACCGTGCGGACGATGGGAACGATGGGTGTCACGACATTTGTCGAGGTCGGCCCAGGAGCCGTCTTAACTGGATTGATCAAACGAATTCTCCCGAGCGCGAGATTATTGAATGTGAATGACCCAACGTCGTTGGACGCGACGCTCGCGGCGGTCAGCTCAACCTGATTAGCCCCACAGAGGAAACCAGGTGACGAACTCCCTGTCAGCCTGTTAACGTATTGTCTGAAAGGTCCGTCATGTCACTACAAGGAAAAACTGCGATTGTCACCGGCGCCGCTCGAGGGATCGGTCGGGCCATTGCCGAAAGCCTTGCTCAAGTTGGTGCTGATATCGCTGTGGCCGATCTCGATCCCGGGCGTTCTCTGGAAACGGTCGGAGCGATCGAGAAGCTCGGAAGAAGGGCCCTGAACCTGAAGGCCAACGTTGCGGACACCAACGATGCCAAGGCGATGGTTGAGCAGGTGATCAAGGCTTGGGGAAAGATCGACATCCTGGTCAATAATGCCGGGATTACCCGCGATGGGCTGCTCTTGCGGATGAAAGAGGAAGATTGGAATCTGGTGCTTCAGATCAACCTGAACGGCACGTTTAACTGCACGAAGGCGGTGTTGCAGCCGATGACCAAGCAACGATATGGCCGCATCGTGAATATTGCCTCGATCGTCGGAGTTATCGGGAATGCCGGCCAGGCGAATTACTCCGCGTCGAAGGCCGCCGTCATCGGGTTCACAAAGACGGTCGGGCGGGAATATGCCAGTCGTAACGTGACGGTGAATGCGGTGGCACCCGGTTTTATCGATACGGCCATGACTCACGGTCTTCCCACCGATGTGAAGGACACGTTGCTGAAACAAATTCCGCTGGGTCGGTTGGGGACGCCGGGTGATGTGGCGGCAGCCGTACGGTTCCTCGTGTCCGAGGATGCGGCCTACATTACCGGTCATGTCCTGCACGTGAACGGCGGGATGTTGATGGTCTAGGGGTAGCGCAATTGTTTGGGCACACGGCCGTCACAGATCCCCATGGGGCGGCGCAGAGGGAGTCATTTGGGGAAGGAGGTAGTCATAGCGATGGCAACTGTCGAAGAGCGAGTCAAGAAGATTATTGCTGAGCAACTCGGAGTGGAAGAAGATGAGGTGACGTCGGAGGCCTCCTTCGTCGAAGATCTTGGCGCTGATTCGCTCGATACCGTCGAGCTTGTGATGGCGCTCGAAGAAGAATTCTCGATCGAAATTCCCGATGAAGATGCCGAGAAGATTCTCACGGTCGGGAAGGCGTTGGACTACATCAAGGAAAAATCCTAGGCATGTCAGCAGAAGTGTCCCATTCGATCGCGCGACGTGTTGTGATCACCGGTCTCGGGCTGGTGACTCCGCTAGGCACGGGTGTTGAAAAGACTTGGAAGGCGATCTGCACCGGTGAGTCAGGGATCGCCCGCATCACGAGGTTTGATCCAACAAGGTACGATGCCCAGATTGCGGGGGAGGTCAAAGATTTTGATCCGGCTCGATTCATTGAAAAGAAAGAAATTAAGAAGATGGATACGTTCATCCACTATGCCGTGGGGGCTGCCCAATTGGCTGTGGATGATGCCGGGCTGAAAGTAAAGCCGGAGGAAGCCACCAAGGTGGGGGTCTACATCGGTTCCGGAATCGGTGGGCTTGGATCGATTGAACACTACCATGAGGTACTCAAAGACAAGGGACCTGGTCGAGTCTCCCCGTTTTTCATCCCCATGACCATCATTAATCTAGCCTCCGGGCAAGTGGCGATTCGGATCGGTGCCAAGGGACCGAACTCCTGTGCCGTGACGGCCTGTGCCACGGGTAACCATTGCATTGGAGATGCCTACCGCCTGATTCAGCGCGGCGATGCCGACGTCATGGTTGCAGGAGGCGCCGAAGCGGCGGTGACTCCGCTCGGTGTAGCAGGATTCGCGTCAGCCAAGGCGTTGTCGTTTCGGAACGATGCGCCGACGAAAGCAAGCCGCCCGTTCGACAAGGACAGAGATGGTTTCGTGTTAGGCGAAGGGGCTGGTGTGGTGGTGATCGAGGAGCTCACTCATGCCCTTCAGCGTGGGGTCAGAATCTATGGCGAGATCATCGGGTACGGGATGAACAGCGACGCTTATCACATAACTGCCCCGCCGGAAGAGGGTGAGGGGGCTATCCGTTGCATGGAATTAGCGCTCAAAGATGCCGGCATTCGACGCGATCAGGTCGGCTACATCAATGCGCACGGTACTTCGACGATGGCCGATGCGATTGAGACGCGGGCGATCAAACGGGTGTTTGGTGAGTATGCTTTTCGTATTCCTGTCAGCTCAACCAAATCTATGACCGGGCATTTGCTCGGAGCAGCGGGTGGGATCGAAGCCGTCTTCAGCGTCCTGGCCCTACATCATGGGATTCTTCCGCCCACGATCAATCTCGACAATCCTGATCCAGCCTGTGATCTCGATTATGTTCCCAATAAGGCTCGGTCTGCCGCAATTCAGATAGCGTTGTCGAACTCCTTCGGATTCGGCGGGGTCAACGCCTGTTTGATCTTCAAGAGGCTGGACGCTTAGTGCGCGTGCCACAATGAAGCCGGCTTCTTCAGCCGATTCTCTTTCTGCTATATCAAATTATCGATTTGCGAACTCAAGCTTCTTGCGAGAAGCTCTGACACACAAGTCATACGTGAATGAACGACGCCCGTCGAGCCAAAACCATAATGAACGGCTTGAATTTCTGGGGGATGCCGTTTTGTCCCTCGTTGTCAGCGACTATCTCGCGAGTCGATACCCGGAGTTAAGCGAGGGGGCCCTCTCGCAGCTCAAAGCTAGGTTGGTGAGTGAAGCTCCATTGGCCAAGGCCGCCAGACGCTTGGATCTTGGGGCTAGGCTGAAGCTTGGGCGCGGCGAGGAGCTTTCGAAAGGGCGGGAGAAAGTCTCGCTACTTGCCGATGCCTTGGAGGCGGTCATTGCGGCGGTCTATCTCGACGGCGGTCTTGAGGCCAGTCGCAACTTTACGATCGATGTCTTGGATGAAGAGCTGCGTTACATCGACGAGCTGCAAACGAGGCCTGGTGGAGGTGACTACAAGACCCGTTTTCAGGAGTGGTGTCAGAAGCACCATGACGTGTTGCCACGGTACGCGATTACGCGGGAAACCGGGCCCGATCATCAAAAGTTGTTTGAGGTGGAAGTGTACCTGAATGATGAGGTGTGTGGCATTGGTCGAGGATATAGCAAGAAAGAGGCGGAGCAGCAGGCAGCGCAACGGGCATTGGAGCGGGTTGAGCGAGGAGATGATTTTCAATTAAGATAACAGTCTCTGTCACAGACAAGGTCGGGGAGGGTAGAAATGCTGGAGCGAGCAAGATGGCGAATGCTTATTGGACTGCTGGCATGTGTTGCGTTCTCAGTCACAGGTATCGAGTCGGTCATGGCAGCGGATCCGGCACCGAAAGCGCCGAGGGCAATCATCAAAACAAAATTCGGCGATATTGAGATTGAGTTCTATCCGGATGTTGCGCCAAGACATGTAGAGAATTTTGTTAAGCTCGCAAAGGACGGGTTTTACAACGGAACAATTTTCCACCGCGTCATTCCTGGCTTCATGATTCAAGGCGGAGACCCTAATACCAAGGATACCCTCAAAAAAGAGACTTATGGCCAGGGAGGGCCAGGCCACAACGTGAAGGCGGAGTTCAACGATATTCCGCACAAGCGTGGCATTGTCTCGATGGCCAGGGCAGCCGATCCTGATTCAGCCGGCTCTCAGTTCTTTATCGTCGTAGAGGATTCACGATTTCTGGATCGTAAATATACTGTCTTTGGCCAAGTGAAAAAGGGAATTGGTGTGGCCGACAAGATCGTCAACTTGCCACGCGACGAGCGGGATAATCCAAAAGAGCGTGCGGAGATGACGGTCACGATCGTGGAGTAGGAGTGACGTGCGTATCTGCGTAGTTGGGTGCTTGACCGGCTAGATATTCGTCCGTGGTGTCTCGCGTGCCTTCCTCGTTTCTTCGCATGATTCCTTCCATATTCTCACAAATGCCGTACTTTTGAGGGGCGGCTTTCGTGGGGTTTCCCCCAACCTATTTGACGGCTATTCTTAGCGTCACGTTTTTCGTCTCCTCAAAGGAGGGCTCATGAAACCCGTTGTGACGCGTCGCATGTATCGTCGAGTCTCGGCTGAGTATTCAAGTTATTATCTCATGGGTCAGATGCTGAGACAGTCGGTGATACGGGATATCTCTTTAAATGGAGTTCGAATCCAGAGTCTTTCCGATCTTCCGCGGAATCCACTGGTGATGATACGGCTCTGGTTGCCCGATCAACAAGACAGCCTGGATATTGATCAGGCGATCGTGCGGTGGGTGCGAGGGCAGGAATTCGGTGTTCAATTTGTATCGCTTTCAAATGAGGCAGATTTTCGTCTGGCTGCTCATATTGAACGGGTTTTAGAACAGCAGTCCGTGACTGTCGCAGTCTAATTGACGCAGAAACACCGGCTACTAATGGTGCTTGCAGTCAGGACCGTGGGTGTGAACGTCGGCGGCGGGTGGCGGAAGGAACGATTGTCCAGGCAGAAGAATGTGTCCCGGTTCATGCGTCTTCTTCAGATGCGCCGCGATCTCCGGATGCATCATCTTGACATACCCGATAAGTCCTCCCAAAAACCGGCTTGATTGAAAATCATTCTCGGAGCATTCGGAGACAAACCGAGCAGCCCGATCCAGAACTTCCAGTGCCTCGGCTGATTCCGCAATTTGATCGGGGTTCTGCTTGCGAAACACCTCGTACTCCTTCTTGAGGTGTTCAGCAAACACCGGCATCGGTGCGGCGGGAACATGAAGCGGGCTCAGTGTGCGACGGAGCGCTTGCAGTGCCGCGACGATTTCGGTGTCCTGCCCATCCCTGCGCCCTTCAAAATAGCCAAAGGTGATGACTTCGATGAGGTTAAATAGCGCGACAGCTTTATGGCCTCCCAATTGGTCCAGTTCCTGATAGAAGCTTCGCCGAAGAGGCATGAATTGTGTGCCGAGTCGTTTTTGCTGGTAATCGCTACCGCTATCAAGGTAGGTGCAATCATTGGGGCATGAGATCCGTGTCATACGGTGCTCACCACAGCAGGCGCTACAGATCAATCCTTGAAGAGCCGGACATGGGCGTTTGCCCTTTCGGCTGTGACAATACGTGCACGCGCTCATTTGGTGGCCCCTTCCGTGCCGGGTTTGGGAGGCGGAGGAATAAACCCGTAGTCGGCGAGCGTGCGTTTTTCACCTTTCGATTTTGCCGATGGCGGGGTTTCCAGTCCATTCATCTCGGCCGCATGCATGTAATGGTAGGGAACCAATATCAGGTTGTTGGCACGGTCAATTCCGATATCAGCCGGGGCGGGGAGATGCTCCGCAATAACCTGGAATCGATGGTCTCTGGTCATGCGCCAAACCTTACCTTTTGTGAAGTCCGACACGTACATGTTGCCCCATTGATCAAAATCCACTCCGCTCAGATTTTGGAAGCGACTCGTAAAAAATCCATTCGCTTCCAATTCGCTCAGCTGTCCGTCGGGAGTGATTTCAAGAATTTTGCCTTTCTCCCAACTCACGGCAATTAGATGATTCGTCTTGGGATGGATCGCGATTCCCGCAGGGCCTGCAAGCCTGTTGTCACGAATCAGTAGGTCGACGTGATGATGGTCTGTTAGGTTAATGCGGTAAATTGAATTGGCCATTTGGTCTGAGACGTAGAGAAGACCGGTCGGTGAAGCGACAACGTCAGTGAGCGATACTTGCCCCTGCGAGCGGGACGAAAAAGACACGGTGGCCACGAGTTTTCCTGTCGCCTTATCAAACCCTTTCAATTGGTCAAGATCTGCAACATAAAGGATCGACCCCACAAGAGCCATTCCTTTGGGAGCATGGAGGAAGATCTCGCCGACCCCGCCTTGTATGAACTTGAGGATGGTGATCTTCCCTTCGGCATTCAACTTGGTGATGAAGCCATTGTTGTCTCGATCATCTGGTTCACCATTAATATTGGAGATGAAATATTCGCTGCCAGTTGAGTCGCCGACGAAACTGTTGGGAGATGCCAAACCCGTGATTTGTACCGCCTCGCTGGGCGATGTAAGGCTCAACGTCAGAGCCAGAAAGAAGAAAAGCCGCTCGTGGAAATGAACAGGCAAAGGAGGGAGGTCCTCAATTGAACTGGAAACCATCGTATCTAAGGGGTGAAGAGCCTGTCAAGGAAGGTGGGGAAGGGTGTAGGGGCGCAGGCGGAAGTAGAGATTCCTGATTCCTGACGGCTGGCGCACTAGCCCGCGAGGGGTTGAGGAACGTTGACTTACCTAAAATTCCCCTGATAAGTTGCAACATTTTTACTGGCTAAATTGTTCATGAGGAGGAGATTGTGGCCGCAAAGCTAATCGACGGGAAAGCGCTAGCACAACAGGTTCGTGATCGACTGGCGCGAGAGTCGGCTGAGCTGTTTGCTCAAAAATCGATTAAGCCTGGTCTGGCGACCATTTTAGTTGGCGACGATCCTGCCTCGCACGTCTATGTTCGAAACAAGCAAAAGGCGTGTGAGTTGGCAGGAATCTATGTTGACGATCATAAACTTCCCGTCGGTACGACACAGGTCGAGCTGTTAACGCTTATTGAACAGAAGAACGCGGATCCCAAAATCCATGGAATCTTGGTTCAACTCCCACTGCCAAAGCACATCGACAGCAAGGTCATCCTGGAGGCTGTCTCGCCACTCAAAGATGCGGACGGATTTCATCCCTACAACTTCGGTCGACTCGTGGAGGGGCATCCCGTCTTCGAAGCCTGTACTCCTAAAGGCGTGATTAAGATGATTGAATCAACTGGTATTACGATTGAGGGGAAGCGGGCGGTTGTGCTGGGCCGGAGTAATATTGTCGGGAAGCCGTTGGCGCTCATGCTGCTCCAAAAAAATGCAACGGTCACGATTTGTCATTCAAAAACGAAAGATCTTCCTGCAGTGTGCCGAGAAGCGGACTTGCTTCTGGTGGCGATTGGAAAGGCAAAGTTTGTCACCGCTGACATGGTGCGCGAGGGTGCGGTCGTCATCGACGTGGGAACGAATAAAACGCCTGAGGGCAAATTATGCGGCGACGTGGATTTCGACGCCGTCAGTCAAAAAGCCGGTTGGATCAGCCCTGTGCCCGGGGGAGTGGGTCCGATGACGATCGCGATGCTGCTTGAGAATACTGTGGAGTCCGCTATGAGGTCGGTCGGACTACAATAAGGAGCCAGCGATGATTCGAGAGCCTCAACGTCTCATAGACGTCCTCAATAAAGGGACGTTTGCGGTCACCATCGAGTACAATCCGCCCAAGGGGACCAACATCTCGTCTGTATTGGAGAGTGCCAAGCGACTGGTTGGGAGAGTGCACGGGGTGAATGTCACCGACAATACTGCGGCGGTGGTTCGGGCCGGCTCGCTTCCCGTCTGTCGCCTGCTGTACGAATTAGGGCATGATCCCGTGATGCAGTTGACTTGCCGCGACCGTAATCGGATTGCGATGCAGTCCGATCTGATGGGCGCGCATATGCTCGGGATCAGAAACATTCTGTGCCTGACCGGCGATTATCCGACGGTCGGTGATCATAAGGAGGCTAAGCCGGTCTACGATCTGGATTCTGTTCAAGTGATGCAGCTTGTAGAGGGGTTGAATAATGGTAAGGACATGGTCGGTAACAAACTGGACGGTTCCACAGCGTTCACGATCGGCGCGGCCGTCACACCGGAGGCCGATCTGGTCGGACCGGTATTGGCGAAATTCGAAGTGAAAGTGAAAGCCGGTGCCCAGTTTTTCCAGACCCAAGCGGTCTATAACCCCGATGTCTTCGCCGGTTTTATGAAACAGGTGCGGCCATTCAACGTGAAGGTGCTTGCTGGTATCCTCGTGCTGCGGAACCACAAGATGGCGGAATTCATGAACGCCAACATTCCCGGCATGTCGGTGCCGAAAGAGATGATCGATGAGCTCAAAGCGGCCGGAGATCGAGCGGAAGATGTCGGAGTCGACATCGCTGTGCACTCCATCAAGGCGGTACGGCCCCATTGCGACGGCGTGCACATCATGGCCATCAAGGCCACGCATCGATTGGCGGAAATCATCACGAAAGCGGAATTGGGCTGATGACGATCCTCGAAGTCCAACAGTACAAACAGGACCGGAAGAAGCTTGTCGCGGTGACGGCCTACGACGCGCTGTTTGCTCGCATTGTGGAGCAAGCGGGGATTCGGGTGATTTTGGTGGGGGATTCGCTGGGAGTCGTTGTGCAGGGTAGGCCCAATACGCTCTCCGTGACGATGGAGGATATGCTGTACCATACCAAACTGGTCGCCGGTGCGGTGCAGCGATCGCTGGTGATCGCTGACATGCCGTTTATGTCTTATCAGGTGAGTCCGGAAGATGCTGTGCGAAATGCGGGGCGCTTGCTACAGGCCGGGGCTGCTGCCGTGAAGCTCGAAGGTGGAGCCGTGATGGCTGATCGAATCAAAGCCATGAGGAGCATCGGGATTCCTGTCATGGGTCATCTGGGCATGACCCCTCAATCAGTTCATGCGCTAGGCGGCTACAAGGTTCAAGGCAAGATCGAGGACCAAGCATCAAGGCTGCTAGAAGATGCGAAGACCCTTGAAGCTGCTGGAGCCTTTGCTCTGGTGCTGGAAGCGATACCTGTCGATTTGGCAAGAAAGATTACCCAAACCGTTTCCATCGCGACCATCGGGATTGGAGCGGGTCCGCATTGTGATGGTCAAGTCCTCGTGCTCTATGATCTCCTCGGGCTGTTCGATGGCTTTGCTCCGAAATTCGTCAAGTCCTACGCGCATCTTAAGGCCGACACCCTTCAAGCGCTTGGTCGTTATAAGGAAGAAGTTGAGCAGGGGAAGTTCCCGAGCGACTCCGAGAGTTACCACTAACATTTTCTAGTGGTCGTTTGCATCGGCGCACTGGACTTGGAAAATCTTCCTGTCCTCCAGACGAACGGCCGTCAGTTCTCTCCCCCACACACAGCCGCTGTCGATCGCGAGGAGATGTTCTTCGCAATGGAGACCTACCGCAGCCCAATGGCCGCAGACGATTGTGGCATCGCCATGGCGTCGGTCTGAAATCTTGAACCAGGGGGAGTAGCCGACAGGGATTCGGTCAGGTGGACCGCTGAAGGACGATTCCATCCGGCTATCAGATGAACAGGCTCGGAGTCTGGTCAACACCTTGATGATGGTCGCGAGTCGGGTCGGACCCGTTAGAGCTGGTGACCATTGAAGATGCTTGTTGGGATACAGCGCTCGGAGGATGTCTCGATACGAACAACCTCGTAAACCAGCGTGGACTTCATGGGCCAGTTGTTCTGCCTCATCGATGGACCATTGAGGGAGTAGGCCTGCATGGACAAGGACGAAAGGATCTTCTCGATAGAGCAAAGGTTGCCGACGGAGCCATGCGATGAGTTCATCACGATCCGGTGCACTCAAGATGACCTGCAGGGTGTCTTCTGGACGAACTGTGGCAATACCTTCGGCAACAGCGAGGAGAAAAAGGTCGTGGTTGCCCAAAACGACAACGGCTCGATCTCCCAGATTCTTGATATGGCGGAGGACACCTAGCGAATCCGGGCCGCGATTGACCAAATCACCGACAAACCACAGGCGGTCGACTGCTGGGTCAAATCGAATGTGCTGAACGAGGCGGTGCAAGGCATCATTGCATCCTTGCACATCGCCGATAGCATACGTTGCCATATTGAAAAGATAAAAACCGGTTTCTGTTTCGCACGCGCCGGGTGAGACAAAGCCACGGCAGCCCAAGCGTTGAGCCTTATGGAAACTTGGCTTCGATTCGGCTCGACAGCCCTCCTCGTGCCGTAAAGGTGCCGGTGACCTTGGCCCAAACGGGTCGGCTGGCTTCTACGACATCGTGGAGAATCCGGTTGACGGCATTTTCATAAAAGATCCCGAGATTGCGGTAGGCGTAGATGTACATCTTGAGCGATTTCAGCTCGAGACATGTTTTATCGGGCATGTAGTGCAGCGTGATCGTCCCGAAGTCTGGCAAATCAGTTTTTGGACAGATCGCCGTATACTCGGGAATCTCAATCGTGATTTCATAACCCTTATACTGATTCGGGAACGTTTCTATTTCAGGCAGTGGAGCGGTGATGCCGCTTTTTGCATGCCGTTCGTTGTATCCGAGCTTCGTGCTCCGCAATTTCTTGCGTGACTTCTTGCCGTTCATGTCTGATCCGCCCGTTTCTCTAGACTTGTTTCATCCACTCCGTTTGACCGATCTTCTCCAATTCGATGTAGAGGGAGACCCATGGGCATTTCATCTCGGGGTAGACTTCGCAAAGCCCACCCCTGCGCACACCTCCACAAGGGCCATGGGCCATGAACTTCGGACACTCAGCTTTGAGTGAGTCGTCTGGAATCGGTGGACGCTTGTGGACTCCGCCGACATGGGTGCCAGTATCATCCTCACCCGCGATAAGAACGCGTTGTGACATGCATTGCAGTGTAAACGGAATGTGGTTGATCGGCAATCTCTAAACATGAATTGTCATGAAAGATATGGTCATGAATGGTTTGGGCGGTTTCTTGAGAGGTGGTGGCTTTGTGTGTGTCGGTTGGGGCGAATGGCCTATTTCACCATTTTTAATCTAGGCCTTCTTTCGGATACCTTGGGCCCTCTTTGAAGTTGCTTTGATTTTCCTGACGTTATACTATCTTGTAAGGTTTCGGTTAGAAGTTTCTGCGCAAGGGGGCCTAAGGGGGGATTAAGCGACGGATGAGAGGAAAGACGAAGCAAAGATTGACAGCCTTTTTTCAGCTTTGCTAGGATGCTCCATATTCTAATGATCAAGAGATAGCGGTCCGATTGTTCAAACCCTCAAGTCTCCACGTTTTCTTCGATGCATGTTAGTGGTGTAAAGAATATAAGCAGCGGTTTGCCGTTGCCAACGATATAAGGGAGGTGCCTGATGAGCCTTGATTATGTCAAGTTTTCCAATGGATTTGAGAAGTTCATGCCAAAGGAATACCGAGACATGGTGGAGCATGGACCGTTTGGAAAGAAGGTCACTGTTTCACAGATGGGGAGTTTCAAGGAAGTGTTGGAAGAGCACCCCATGTGTGCCGGCTGTGCGATGACGCTCTTCATCCGACTCGCCATGGTTGCGTTTCCAAATCCTGAAGACACAATTACTGTTGGGACGGCAGGATGTGGGCGTCTTGCCATCTCTCAGGCTGCGATCCCATTTGTCTATGGCAACTATGGTGATCAAAACGGAGTGGCCAGTGGATTGTCCCGAGGTCTCCGTCTTCGTTTCGGCGACAAACCAAAAGATGTGGTTGTGATGGCCGGGGACGGCGGTACGGCGGACATCGGCTTTCAGCAGGTGCTCCATTCCTGGTTCCGCAAGGAACGATTTACGACCATCATGTTGGACAACGAGGTCTATGGGAATACCGGCGGTCAGGAAAGTGGGATGACGAACAGGGGCGCCGTGTTAAAAATGGCCCCGCTCGGGAAGAAGTTCGAGAAGATGGATATGTTGCAGATGGCCAAGGTTGCCGGTTGTGCCTATGTGGCAACCGTCGTGCCGAATAATCCGCGCCGTGTCGAAAGTGTCATTAAGAAAGCCGTGTTGATCGCTCGCGAAGTGGGGTCAACCTATATTCAGGCGTACACTTCCTGTAACATCGAATATGCTATTCCGACCGACAAAGTCATGGAAGATGCGAAGACGGTCGAGAACGATCGATACCAGTTCACCGAGTATGTCAGCGAAGAGGCCAAGCAGTACCTTGCCGAGCGCTATGGCTATAAGGAGTTTCTTCCTAAGCCAGCTGCTGCGATTCCCAACAAGGCCTAAGCGGCTGTAAGGAGATTTCACAATGGCGAAACGCTTCAATATTCGAATGGCGGGTGTCGGCGGACAGGGCGTCGTGACCGGCTCTCACATCTTGAGCACGGCCGTCATCAATGCCGGTGGGGAAAGCACGATCGTCCCGTTCTATGGATCTGAAAAACGGATGGCGC
The DNA here is from genome assembly GCA_902500755.1 of uncultured Nitrospira sp. Lineage (GTDB taxonomy): Bacteria > Nitrospirota > Nitrospiria > Nitrospirales > Nitrospiraceae > Nitrospira_D. The sequence goes on along the minus strand of CABVRV010000045.1, from coordinate 5,422 downwards.
CGGTCGAAAGCTATGTCCGTGTGTCGGACGAGCCGATTTATGAGATTGGTGAAATCACGTTTCCGCACATTATCATTATTTTTCACCCACAGGTCATCACCCATGGCAAATCGTATACGATGCCGTTCTACTTCGGTCTGAAGGAAGACGGGGTTGCCTTGATCAACAATGATGGGCCGATGAATCTCCACAGAGATCAGGCGGCTGAATTGGAGAAACTTCGAGCAAAGCTCTATTACTTTCCAGCCACGAAGATCTCCCTGGAAGTGGCGAATATGGATCTTGCCACGAACATGGCGCTGATGGGCTGTATCGGTGCGATTACGGGACTGACGAGCATGGATGGGTTGGACCAGGCCGTAAAGGACCGGTTCCTTGGTAAAGGCTTTGTGGTCTCTGGCGGAACTGCTGCGCTCGATAGTGTCGTCGAACGGAAGTTCAAAAAGAAACAGGAGTTGATCGAGAAAAACGTGGCCGTTATGCGGGCGGGATGGAACTACGCGGTCGACCATGGGTGGGCCGCTCCCGATGTCAAGCGCGCAGAGGAACCAGTGGCAACGGCCGCTGCCACTGCGTAGGCGAGCCACAAAGGAGTCTTCATGTACCTTGTAGCCGATATTAGCGTTGAAATCTGTGCTGCGAAGAGTTGCAAACTCTGCACGCAGTACTGTCCGGAAGCCAACACCATTCTGTATAGCGAAGAGATGGGGAAGGATCAGGGATTCAAGTATGGCTCAGCCTATGTCGCGGTAGACCGTTGTAAAGGATGTGCGCAGTGCGTGTGGGTCTGTGACAACATGGCTAAGAACAATGCCATTAAGATGATCATGATCGATCAGTTGCCGAAGGCGGCGTTGACGGACAATATTACATACGGCGAAAAGAGCACGACGGCCGTTTTGGCCAGTCCGGTCGTCGGATAAGAGCGAGGAAAGGGGAAAGGGAGTGGCAACAACACAGGATACGAGAGAACGCATCATTGTCCCGGGGCCTGCGGGTTTCCATCCTCCATCAGCCGCGCAGTTGGGTGTGTCGCTGCCGGATCCTGGCCAGGGGTTGTACTACGGATTACTCGAACCGAACGAGGAAGTGGTCATTGAAGAGATGGCTCGTAAGATGCTGACGAGCCCGAACGCGACGCTCTTTCCCGGACCGCTGCTACTCTGGGCTTGGAACGATCATGCCGTGGAAAAAGCGAAGGCGACACTGGAAATTGCCGCGCAAATTCCAGAAGTCATGATCATCCCGATGCCGGATTATCGGCCGAAGTATCCAAAGATCGACCCTGAAGAAGTGATCAACCCCAACCATCCCAATCTGACGATCTGGGGCAATAAGATTGAAGCCTGCATCTTCATCGGTGTGCATTGCCATTACGCGAATCTCACCCTCAAGATGATTCGGGCGGGGACCAATTGCTGTACCATGGCGATTTGTGCGGAACAGGGCCATGAAGACGCCATGCTCACAATCCGAGACTCCGATACCCTGAAGATCAAGCGCGTCGCGCAGATTTTCAAGCGCGTTCGTGAGGAGATGGGGATCAAATTGCCGGAAAACGGTGAAAACGTCCGCTTTACCGGCACACAGTCCAAGGTGCATGGTGGCAAGACCCACACGAACCCGATGACATTCGCTCCGACTCCAGGTGGTACGGGTAGTGCGGCGATGTTCGGTCATTCTGCCGAGCACATGAAGCGTGAAGGATAAGGCCGGGCGGCAACGCTCGAACTAGCCAAGAGGTGTAATCATGAGCGAGACCGAAGTCAAAACCAATCCACAAGGTGATCCGATTACCAGCGTCGCAGTACCTAAGGCAGATAGAAAAACAGATCCGCATGGCGAAGCTAAAAGACAGCGCGTCGTCACGCCGGAATATATGTTTCACGAAGCGCCTCGGACAAAAGAGTTCATCACGGGCAGCGAAGCGGCCAAGGAAGCGATCCGCCGCTCGAACGTGGATCTGGCCATCGCCTATCCGATCACCCCACAGAGCGAAACCATGCAGCTGGTGGGGGTACTCTATGGCGAAGGTTATGTAAAAGAGTATTATCGTGGCGAAGAAGAAGTCGGCGTGATGGCGGCCATTGCCGGAGGCTCACGGGCAGGGGTCCGTTGTTACACCGCGACGGCCGGTCCCGGCACATTGCGCGGTCTCGAAGGCATCGCCTCCTGGCCAGGCCACCGTCTTCCAGTCGTGGCCATGTTTACCTGCCGCGTCGTGAACGCGCCGCTGGCCATTCAGCCGGACAACATCGAAGTCTCCTATCTGCTCAACTGCGGCATGATCGTGTTTCACGCCGAGAACCAGCAGGACATGTTTGACTTTACGATGGCCGGATTCACGATCAGCGAAAAGAATGACGTGACGTTGCCCGTGGGTGTCTGCTGCGACGGTTTCTTCGTGACGCATGCCCGTGGGTATGTGCGCATGCAGGATCGTGGCATCAAGCTTCCGCCGCGCGAAGCGTGGCGTGGCGCCGTCCCTGTGCTCGATGCGGAGAATCCTCCTGCGCGTCTGTCACGCGATGCTCCAGTGCAGAAGTCGAACTTTATGGCGTACAACATTCACGCCGTCTGGCAACAGGAAGTCTGGGCAGCCGTCGAACGGTCGCGTAAGTATATCGATCGGTATTTGGGCGGATTACTCACTGCGGAGAATGTCGATGACGCTGAAGTCATCATCATTGCCTCCGGCAGCGCTGCCGCGCAGTCGCGAGAAGCGGTTCGTCTCTGCAAGGAAAAGGGCATGAAAGTCGGATTGATCAAGGTCCGCTCCCTCCGCCCATTTCCGACGAAGGAACTCCGTCAGTTGTGCGGCAAGGCCAAGTTGATCGTCGTTCCGGAATTCAACTATGTGGGCTGGCTGGCGAAGGAAGTAGCAACCGCCATCTATGGCTTCTCCAACGCGAAAATCATCGGTGGTCCGCGCGTGTACGGTGGACAGTCGATGCCGGTGGAGTTGATCGTGGACGAAGTCGAGTCTGGTGTCAGCGGTAAGAAGTCTACCAACGTCGCGATGTCGCAAATTATGGGCGGAGTCGTCAATTCGGACGAAGTCGCTCACTTCATGCGCAGCATTTAAACGAAGGGTTGCTGAAAAGCGCAAAGGCCCGCTCGGCTCAGCCGGGCGGGCCTTTATATTTTTAGAACACGTAGCGTTCAGCCCTGGATCTCGTCCTCGATCATTTCCTCGCTATTCGGCATCCCATAGGCCACGTACTTCGCATAAGATAGGTAAATCGATGCGCTGTCGGTCATGGCTTTGGAGCCGGCGGTCAGTCGGACGACTTTGTCGGAGCCAGGCGGCTCCACGTTCTGCAACATGGTGACGTGGTCGTGCAGCAGTCTGATGTAGCGTTCAACAGCCGATTCGACCTCTTTGTAGGCTTTCAAGATGTCATCCGTCATAGTTGTCCTCCGTAATAGACTGAGCATACACTACGCTAATGCAATGCCTCAACGCCACGGTCTCGCCACTCCTGCTTGGTGCTATCGGTGGACTTGTTGAAAAAGAAGGACTTTCGCACGAGAAGATTGTGCGGGCTATAGCGGAACTGTCCCGCCGTTTCAACAAAGAGCGCAGTTCTCTGAACCAAACCTATTTAGATGACCGACTCCTGTCGGCTGCGTATCTTCAGTATTTCCTTCCGGTTAATCTCGCCAAGATCCAGGCATTGCTCACTGAGCTGCCGGCACTGGGACCCGTTGAGGAGTTTTCCGTTCTCGATATTGGTTCTGGGCCAGGGACTGGAGCCCTAGCGGTTCTCGACTGGTGGTATCAGCGAAGGTGGCCCTGTGTGGTATCTGTAACCACCGTTGATAAGTCCAGGGGCGCTCTTAGACAAACCCGACAGTTGTGGAATGGGTACTGCCGCGCGGCTGGTCTTGGAGAAATTGACTTACAGACGGTCGAGGGAGATCTAGAGCGACGTGCCTGGTTTGAGCCGGTGAGGAAGAAGGCGCCGTTTGATCTTATTATTCTCGCCAATGCCCTGAACGAGCTCCATGCCGATGCACCAGATCCAATCGAGGGGCGAACTCGCTTAATGACGGAGATGGTAGCCCTACTCGCTCCACACGGCACCATAATCATTGTGGAGCCGGCCTTGCGCCAGACCTCCCGAGCGTTGCACCAAGTGCGGGATCGATTACTCCAAGAGAAGCGCTGCACGATCTATAGCCCATGTCTCCATGAAAACAACTGCCCCGCGCTCGTGAAGCCAGACGATTGGTGTCATGAAGAGCGGGCTTGGGAACCGCCGGCATCAATCCAAGAAATCGACGGCGAGGTCGGTTTCATCAAAGACGCGTTGAAGTTTTCGTATCTGTTATTGCGAAAAGACGGGAAAACCATCGTTGATCGGCAGCCAGACGTGTATCGAGTGGTGAGTGAACTCCGTCACCTCAAGGGTGAGAAGCGGGCCTGGCTATGCAATGAGACGGGGCGGTCTGAAATCGGTCGACAGGATCGCCTGGTTTCGCCGCAAAACGCAGCGTTTGATGAGTGGCAGCGCGGCGCAATCGTGCAAATCGAGCGGATTGTGCGAAAAGAAAAGGCCGGCAAGGTGTCGGCGTTGGGTCGGATCGAGCCAGATGCGGCAGTGCAGATTGTCCGTTCGGTGTGATGAGGTTCTGCTGGTATCTGTTCTATCTGACCCCCAAAGGGCGGGGACGGAGCCAGGGCAGTCGATGATGGGCCGGCCACGGTATTCAGTTAGGCCGTTGACCATGTGTCACGCAGTAGTTTACACTTTTGTGTGTGATCAGGACGTTTGCGGATCAACACACGACGGAACTGTATGAGACGGGTAGGGCGAAACGATTTCCAGCTCAGGTTTGGGCTGTGGCGTTGCGAAGGCTCCAATATCTCGATTCAGCCTCATGTGTGGATGATTTGAAGGTTCCCCCAAGCAATCGGTTGCATAAGCTGAAGGAGGATCGAGAGGGCCAGTATTCGATTTCCGTCAATATGAAGTGGCGGATCTGTTTTCGGTTCATCGATGGTGACGCCTACAATGTTGAATTGACCGATTATCATTGAGGTGAGGCATGGCTATTCCCAATAATGGAATTCGGAAAGTGCGTCCCACGCACCCGGGAGAAATGTTGCGTGAAGATTTTCTTCCCGATTACGGGCTGACCGTGTCCAGCCTTGCCAAAGCGATCAAAGTGTCGCGCCAGACGATGAATGAGGTACTTCGGGAACGACGGGCTGTGAGCCCCGACATGGCGCTGCGGCTCTCTCGATTGTTTGGCAATACCCCAGAGTTTTGGTTGAATGCCCAGCGGGCGGTTGATTTATGGGAGGCAGCGAAGCAAGCCAAACATAGGATCAATCGCATCTCACCACTGAGTGCTGCTTAGCAAGTCTATTCATGATGCGCATGCACAATCCTCCACATCCTGGAGAAATCATCAA
>CABVRV010000044.1 GCA_902500755.1 uncultured Nitrospira sp. | reverse complement strand
CTGCGCGCATTGTCCGAGCACATTCCTATCGTGCGCGGACAGCGAGCACGAGTGTTCATCCGTCCGGTCTGTGTCTCTCCTCCCCCTCACTGCCACCCCGTCACTTCATAGCCTTTCTCTTGCAAACACCGATCGACGTAATTCGTGTAGGCCTGGCTGGGTTGGTGGGACGGGCCGGTCACAGCCGAAAATAGTCCCGTCAGGAGGCCCCAGACCGCTCCACTCGCCGCCCCAATCATCGACCCTAACCCGGCGGATGCCCCGGAAATCATGCTTCCGATGGCTCCACTGGCAGCCCCAGCGCCGGCGCCAACGGCCGTCCCCGTTGCGACACGCCCGACCTTGCTATTGCCGCCTTCCTTTGCGCCGGCCGATTCGGCGGACTGTTTGCACGCCTCAATGTCTTGCTCTGATCCTTCCTTCCCTACCGATTCTAAATGGGCATTCGGGTACAGCACCGGTCGCGCACTCGAACAGGCCGAGAGCAGGAACACCGCTAAGAGGGCACTCACTCCTAAACCCTTCATACGGACTCCTTTTCTTTTCAGTCTTGCGGCATCAGCCGAGCCAACAGCGCCTGAGCCGTGATTCCTTGCACACACAGTCGCTTGCGTCGAGCTGCGGCTCCAGCCTGGAGCTGCACATGCGCGCGCGGAACCACACATTGTTCTGCGATAAATCTGATCAACTCATCATTGGCAGCGCCGTCGATCGGGCGAGCCGCCAGCCGGATCTTGAGGGCATCCCCGTGCGCACCGACGCATTCGGTCCGCGCTGCGTTGGGTTGGACATGGACGGTCAGAATCGCCCCATGATCACTGTCCCGCACAATCACAGGCAGGGAGTCCACAAGAGGTGATGGATCTAAAAGATCGCTTTGACCAATTCCAGTATGGCACGCTGCATATCCGCGTCGTCGGTGATCGGACGCGCGATCGCCACATCGCAGGCTCGTTCCGGCGGGATGCCCTGCTTGATCAATGTGCCGGCATAGATCAAGAGTCTGGTGCTGACGCCTTCTTCCAGTCCATGATTTCTGAGGTTGCGGACTTTCTGGCCGAGTTTGACGAGATTCGCCGCAATACCTAGTTCCACGCCCGCTTCACGTTGAATCACTCGCGTTTCAATATCGGCGCTGGGATAGTCGAATTCAATCGCCATGAACCGCTGCTTGGTGCTCTGCTTGAGATCTTTGAGGACACTTTGATAGCCAGGGTTGTAGGAGATCACCAGCATGAACTCGTCGGCAGCTTCAACGATTTGGCCTTTCTTTTCGATCGGCAGCACTCGCCGGTCGTCACTCAACGGATGGATGATGACGGTGGTGTCTTTCCTGGCCTCCACCACCTCATCGAGATAGACGATGGCCCCGTGCTTCACACCCAAGGTCAGCGGGCCATCCATCCACACCGTATCCTGTCCTTTGAGTAAGTACCGTCCAACCAAATCGGATGCGGTGAGGTCTTCATGACAGGCGACGGTGATCAGCGGCCGGCCCAACTTGTAAGCCATGTATTGAACAAATCGTGTTTTCCCGCACCCGGTCGGTCCTTTGAGCATGACCGGCAGCTTCCGGTCCGCGGCAATGGTAAACAGGCCGATTTCTCCACAAACCTCCTCATAAAACGGCTCACGGAGGATGCGATACTGTGCCACGTCGATTTCGCGTACCGATTGCATCACCTTCTCACTCTCACTCGTGCTTGCAATATGACCGTGGTCTTCTTCTCGAACGATGCCCCGTCACAATAAACAGAAGACCCTGCGAAGATCAAGGGATGGACCGGCAGGGAAGTCCCCTACACCATCTTCTTCCCATCGAGCACCTCGCGAACCCTCTGGGTCAACACGTTGGGCGTGAACGGCTTCTGGAGAAACGCCGTGTCCCGTTTGAACCCGCCCTGCTCAAACACTGGATGATCGGGGTAACCCGACATATACAACACTTTGATGTCCGGCCGCACACCCGTCAGTTTCTCGGCGACCTCCGGTCCACTCATCTGCGGCATGGCAACGTCGGTGAGTAACAAATGAATAGGGCCCATGTGTTTGGCGCCGGTCAAAAGCGCCTCGATCCCGTGACGAGCCACCAACACCTCGTATCCGCTCAGGCGAAGGGCTTCTTGCACGAGGCCGCGCACCGATGGATCATCCTCCACCAACAAGATGGTTTCCCGCCCAATCGCCTTGCCGAGGCTTCCATTGACGACCGGCACAGGCTGGGACGTCTCATCCACCTTCGGGAAAAAGATCTTGCAGGTGGTTCCTTGTCCCAATGTGCTCTCGATTCCGATCGTCCCTCCAGATTGCTTGACGATACCGTACACGGTGGAGAGCCCAAGCCCCGTCCCCTTCCCCTTTTCCTTTGTCGTAAAGAACGGCTCAAACAAGTGCGATTGGGTTTCTTCGCTCATGCCCTGCCCCGTGTCTCTGATCGCCAAGAGCACGTAGGATCCCTTCTTGAGCATCACGATGTCACGCCGAGGGCCTGTCTCGACCACGACGTTTCTCGTCTCAATCATCAATCGCCCTCCCGTCGGCATGGCGTCCCGAGCGTTCACAGCCAGGTTCATGATCACCTGTTCAATCTGGCCAGGGTCGGCCTTGATCGATGCCAAGTGTGGTTCAAGGTCGACGCAGAGGTCGACGATGTCCTCACCCAACAGCCGTCGCAGCATTCCATCCATATTCATGATCACCGCGTTCAGATCGACGATCTTGGCTGCCACGAACTGGCGGCGACTGAACGCCAGCAGTTGGCTCGTGAGCCCGGCGGCTCGATCCGCGGCCTTTTTCACCTCTTCGATCTCGCGACGCGAGGGATCTTCCGTCATCAACCGGCTGAGGATCAACTCGCTGTACCCGCGGATCACCGTCAGCAGATTATTGAAATCGTGCGCGACTCCGCCGGCCAGCCGCCCTACGGCCTCCATCTTCTGTGCTTGGCGAAGTTGCGCCTCCGTCTGATGCAATGCCTCTTCCGTTCTGGCGCGTTCACCGAATTGTCCGATTCTCAAGGCGAGATCGGTGATCATGCTCAGCAGTTCATTGTCCGGCTCACGCACCTGCCGGCTAAAGAACTCAATAACCCCTTCAATATCTCCGCCGATGCGTATCGGAAAGCCAAATCCACCATGAAGCCCGGCCCTGATGGCTACCTCGGCTCGAACCAACGTAGGATCGACCATGATATCTCGGATCCAGACCGGCTGCCCACGTTCCCAGATCTGACCGGGCAACCCCTGCCCCGGCTTAAAGCCATGACGTTGATTCGCAGCAATGACCCCATCGGCACTGATGCCCGCAGCGTGCCAATGATGGAGACAGCGCAATGTTCCCGATTGCTTGTCCAACCGCCAAAAGACTCCCAGATCCCATTCGAGACTCTCTCCGACCGCCTGCATGATTTTCGGCACCGCTTCTTCAAGCGTCACCGCTTCGGACAAGACGCGCGTGACCGCGTATTGGGAAGCCAATCGGCGCTCGTCTCGGCGACGCTCTGTGATATCGCGTACGAACGCACTGAAAATGTACGTCTCCCCGATGCGAGCCGGCGACACGGCAAGCTCCACCGGAAACTCATGCCCATCTCTGTGGCGGGCCGCAATCTCGATGCGACGGTTCAGCACAGGGCCGACTCCCGTCTTGAGGTACTCGCGAATTCCTCGGGCATGCGCCTCCCGATCGCGTTCAGGAATGATCGTCTCTGACAGCGGTTTTCCCATCGCCTCTTCGCGAGTCCACCCGAAGATCGCCGTCGCTTGAGCATTCCACTCGGTCACGATTCCGGCCGCGTCAATGGTGATCACGCCATCAAGCGCCGTATCGACAATTGCGCGGTTTCGCTCCTGACTTTGCAGCAACGCCGCTTCAGCTGCTCGTGCCCAGGCGCTTTCCTGTTGCGCCTGACGGTACTCCGTGCGCAAACGCGAGGTGGACCAGAGCACCAATACCAAGAGAGGAAGCCAGACCGCCGCCACGATGCTCCGCTCGACATGACCGAGCAGGTAGGTGCCCACCCCGAGAGAAAACAAGGTGATCAGGACCATGACGAACGTCAACCATTCGTATCGTCTGGCCGCTGAAGCACGACGCTCATCCGGTTGCATCATATCCCCACCCTTGTGATCGTCCAGGTATCGAGGATCGCGGTCGGGCGATACGCCAACTTGGTTGCGCGCAATCCCGGAAGGCCGGCATCTTCCATCGCATTGATGGAGACAGCACCTTGCGCCATGGCTATCCGACATGTATCACGAAACACCCACTGCGCGAGACCGGGAATGGATCGGTCCGCGACCTCCAATAAGATGCACCAGGTTTGCGGGGTCAACCAGTAGCCGAAGGTATAGGCGGCGACGTCATTGTCGACTCGAATCATGGTCCCTGACACACCGATCTGCTCATGCTCTTGAAGGATGCACGCATGAGCAAGTTCCGCATCCTCCAACAGTAACTTCCCCATGGCATCGATGTGCCCTTGGCGCTTGTGGTTTGCCCAGCGTCGATGCAAGGCCATGCAGTCATGGTGGTGTTCAGGACGATAGGGTTCGCTCGTGACGCTGTGCTCCCGCTCTACACGATTGCAGAGTGCCCGTTGGGATTTGTAGTGGTCTCCGGCTAATGCAGCCAGGGCTGCGACCGAGTAGAGATAATCTCCGTCATTCCTCTGAAACTGGTACCCATCGGCCGGCACTAGTCCTCTCTGCGAGTTCATCACATGTTCGATGCGGCTCACCGGCGAGACCCCGTTCCACTGCGACATCAGGTCGAACGCGTGATCGACTGAGCCATCCAGAGGACCAGGTCCAAGCGGAGGCAACGGCATGAACCACCCGTCCGGAGATTCCGAAAAAAGAAACACCGTGTCACGGATCTCCATCCACCAATACGGAAGCAGCGAAGTCCACATGTAATGATACGGAAAGGCAAAGGCGGCCGGTGTGTCAGATGAAAGGAGATGCGATCTCTCAAGCACCTGCCCGAAATAGGGTGCATCCGAGGCCGCGAGAGGCCGGAGCCGAGGATCGGCTCGCCGCGGGGCAAGACGAGCCGTGAGATGAGGGAGCGACTTGAGCACGATGACATCATCCTGAAAGCGTCCGACGAGGCGTGGGTGAGCCACAATCTTCTCGACCAGAGCATCGCTCGCTAGGGTATTGGCGACATGATCGGCATATGCGCGAATCGTACCGGAGGGCTCTTCTCGCATGAAGGGGCACTTGGTGTCCCAACCCAGGAGCACCTCTTCTCCTGACGCGTCCCACATCAACGCCAGCGGGTACAGTTGACAATCCACCGGACGCACGTCGTAGATCCCACACCGGCCGGACGTTGAATCAAATGCCGGACACACATACCCCTCACCGATCGGATTCTCGACGAGGTTCACTTGCGAACCGGACTTGTCCGGAAAGAAAGACTCCGCGACTCCATGCGTCACGGCATCGGCAATTTCGCGGTCTGTAAAGTACGGACGCAGAAAACTGTCCGCTTCCGGGAAACGGCAGCAGATGTCACAACGAACACAGGCTGAGTCCGGCACCAGTTGAGGCAACGCCCTCATCATAGGTTCGGAATTCACTGTAATGAAGTCCATCGGGTCCCAATCATACGACGCATGGTGAAAGGTAGCAAGGAAGCCTCCGTTCTCGCTCATCACACTCCTTGCACAGCCGCCATCCATACCCCAAGATCTCAATGGACTCATGGAGGTTCAGGGCCCTTGTCGCTCCAGGCTCTGCGTGCTAGCATCCGGCGTCTTGCAGGCGCTCACGTCATGGCGCTGTCTGCGGCAACGATGGCAAAGGATACGTCTCCTTGACACACACTCACACCCTCTGCCCGACACTTTCAACGGAAGCCGCGCATAACCGCTGTACGACCATTCAAGCCCGCTTGAGCCGTACCGATTTATTCGGAGCATCCTGGCGCATCAGTCCGTGCCCCCTGTTCCTCTCGTCCGACCAACTCCAGTTCTTCATGTCGCTAGGGCCGCACCTCCTGTCGTTTTATCGAGGGCTGAATCGTCTCTACAGCGAGAGCCTCAAAGGCCTCCAGCCGGCTTGGGTGGCGGGCTACCTCGATCAAGGCAAACCGGAATCGTTACTACAGTACAGCCGCATGAAACGGTTTCGAGACGAGGTCCCGGCCGTCATTAGGCCCGATATCATTCCGACACAAGACGGCATGGTGATCACTGAGCTGGATTCAGTCCCCGGAGGCATTGGGCTGACGGCCTGCTTGTCTCACATTTACCACGACCTCGATGACGGTCAGTCACGGATCATTGGAGGACGGAATGGGATGGTTCGAGGCTTTGCCCGCATGCTGCGGTCCTACCAAGCCCAGCGTACAGGTTGTGTGGCCATCCTCGTTTCAGAGGAGTCCAAGGACTATCGGCCGGAGATGTTTTGGCTCGCCGAACAACTCCGTGAGGAGGGACTCTCCGCTTGGTGTGTCGAGCCCCGCGAGATTCGATTTACAGAGGAAGGGCTTCGGCTCGAAGTCGACGGCAACGAACATGCCGTTGACGTGGTCTACCGCTTTTATGAACTGTTCGACCTCTTGAACATTCCAAAGGCCGAGCTTGTGCAATATGCCGCCAAAAAAGGGTGGGCGTCGGTTACGCCTCCCTACAAACCGGCGCTCGAAGAAAAATCGGCTTTTGCCTTGTTCCACCATCCCGTGCTGCTCCCTTTTTGGGAAAAAGAACTCGGGGTGGAGTGCATGCTCGAATTGAGGAGAGTCATACCGAAGACGTGGTTACTCGACCCAGCACCACTTCCTGCCATCGCGACGATTCCCGACCTTCAGCTGAGCCGCCGCCCCGTAGCGAGCTGGACCGATCTTGAGAGAGCCACGCAGAAGGAACGACAGTTCGTCATCAAGCCGTCTGGATTTTCAGCTTTGGCATGGGGAAGCCGAGGCGTCTCCGTCGGACACGACATGCCTCAAGCAGAATGGGTGGAATCGCTGCGGAACGCGCTGATGTCGTTTTCAACCACACCCTACATCTTGCAAGAGTTTCATAAGGGGCGATTGTTCGACATGGACTTCATGGACGAGAGCAACGGTACTGTCGTTCGAATGTCCGGCCGCGCGCGGCTCTCTCCCTATTATTTCGTGTCGGAAGGAACGGTCGAGCTCGCCGGCGTCCTCGCGACCATCTGCCCCGCCGACAAGAAGATTCTCCATGGCATGAAGGACGCGATTCTGGTCCCCTGCGCCGTTCAAACAAGCTGAGACACACGTATCGCAGAAATCGTAAAATGGGCGTATCACTTTCTCCATTTTCCTGGTAGCCTTATATCACTGTGGCGCTGACTCTTTTCCACGTCGACTGGTGTCCTGACTGTCACGTGGTCCGACAAAAACTGACCGAGTTACGGGTATCCTATCAAGACGTCATCGTGCCTGACAGCAGACGGATGCGGACGCAAGTCTACGACGTATCCGGCCAATATTATGTACCGGTCCTCAAAGACGACGATCTCGTGCTGACGGAAACCGACGACATTCTTGATTATTTGGATAAGCGATACGGAGCCGATAACGTGGGCGGCGCAGCAGCGACGCAATTTGAGTCTCAAGCCCGTGCGACGCCGGACATGCCGGACGAAGACGACGACCATCCCTCCTGCCGGATCAACTAACTAACGAAGGACTATTCATGGAAGACTGGAGACAAGTCCTCGCACGGAGCATCGTAAGGCCCAAAGACCTGGCGGATCGGTTCGGACTCGACGAGAAAGAGGTTGAAGCGATCGTCGGCCCATACCCGGTACGAATCACCCCAGCAGTCCTCGAAACCATCAAATCTCCGGGAGATGCGATTTGGAAACAGGTCGTCCCTGATAGGGCGGAGTTGGACGATATTGCAGCCGACGACGATCCTCTGGAAGAAGATCTCATGAGTCCGGTGCCGCACCTCGTTCATCGGTATCCGGACAGAGTTCTGCTGATGGTGACGAATCAATGTCCGATCTACTGTCGTTTCTGCACCAGAAAACGACTGGTCGGCAAGCCCGGGTTCCTCAAGAAAGGCGAATTGGACCGTGCCATCCAGTATCTTCGCGAGCACCGGGAGGTACGCGACGTCATTCTCTCGGGAGGTGATCCACTGTTGCTCCCCGACCACCTCCTCGAACGAATATTCAAGGCGCTTCGGACGATCCCGCACTTGGAACTGATCCGGATCGGCTCACGGGTCCCGGGATCGTTGCCTGAACGCATCACTCCCAAGCTTTGTGAGATGATAAAAAAGTACCACCCAATCTACATGAACCTGCATTTCAATCATCCGGATGAACTTACTCCCAACGTCAAAACCGCCTGCGGTATGCTGGCGGATGCCGGTATTCCGTTGGGCGCCCAAACCGTGCTTCTGAAAAATGTGAATGACGATCCGGAAACCATGAAACGCCTCGTCCATCAACTGCTCCTCGCACGTGTGAAGCCCTATTATCTGTACCAGGCGGATCTGACGAAAGGGACGAATCATTTCCGGACGACCGTCGAAACCGGCTTGAACATCATCAAATCCCTCCAAGGCCACACCAGTGGAATGGCCGTGCCCCATTTCGTGATCGATGCGCCTGGCGGCGGCGGCAAGATCCCCTTGTTACCGGATAATTACTTGGTGCATCTGGACGAAGACGGCGCGCTCCTCCGCAACTACGAGAACAAATCGTTCCACTACCCTCAGCCCAAGGTTGAGTCTGGACGCGAACTACCGATGGTCGGGGCCAGATCCTCGCGTGAGGCTTCAGAGGAAGAAGCCTATGCGACCTGCAGTGACAGCTATCCTGATCGCGATGGCTTCGCCTCGTGGGGGAACAGCTGTGGCGGAGACTCGGACGACCTGTGACGACACGATCTCGCCGGTCCGGTATTCTCCCTTATCAGGACATCAAACAGCTGATCGCGAGCCACGCCATTACGTCTTCTCCCGCGATCGAAGAACGACAAATTCAACCCGCCAGCCTAGATCTCCGTCTAGGCCGCACAGCCTATCGGCTGATCAGCAGTTTCTTGCCCGAGTTGTCGGCCATTTCTTCCCGACTCAACGTGCTGGATTTTTATCAGTCGGATCTGGTCATGTACGAGATGGATCTGTCCGCCGGCGCCATTCTGGAGAAGGGCCATGTGTACCTGGTGCCAATTTTGGAGCAACTTGCCCTGCCAAAGACCATCCGCGCACGCGCGAACCCCAAAAGTACCACCGGTCGTCTGGACGTCTTCACCCGCGTCGTCACGGATCTCACCGCCGGATTCGACGAAATCCGCACCGGCTATCGAGGCCAGTTGTTTCTGGAGATCGTCCCACGTTCCTTTGCCATCAAGGTTCGCACGGGCCAATCACTGAATCAAATCCGATTCGTATCCTGTGACGCCGCGGTTTCAGACCAGGCTCTCCACTCGCTTCATCGAGAGACTCCGTTGCTGTATCAAAACTCTGCCGAGAACAAACCGGTAGGGAGCCAGGACTTTCGTGCTGAACGGGGCCTCTTCCTTCGAATCGATCTCGCGGGCTCAGATCGGGGTGATACTCATGTGATTGGATACCGCGCGAAGAAGAATAGTCATGTCATTGATCTGGCAAAAATCGGTCACTATGCCGCATCGGATTTCTGGGAACCGCTTCGCCGTCATCGCCATGACAGCTTGCTATTGGAACCAGAAGAGTTCTATATCCTGGCCTCAAAGGAGCGCATCCGTGTTCCTGCCGGCTATGCGGCTGAGATGGTGGCCTACGAAGCGGCCTGTGGCGAGCTTCGGACACATTATGCCGGTTTTTTTGACCCCGGATTTGGTTATGGATCCAAGGGGGAGATCAAAGGGACGCAAGTCGTACTGGAAGTTCGTCCCCATGACGTGCCATTCTTAATCCATGATGGACAGACCTTTTTCAAAGTCGTCTATGACAAGATGCTGGGAATTCCAACGCAACTCTATGGGTCACGGTTGGGATCATCCTACCAACAACAAACCCTGACACTGAGCAAACATTTCAAAGTCTGACTATGGCGCCATCTGATCTGCCACCTCCTCACAACGAACCGGTACGTCCTGCACCTTCCTCCGAACCGAGCGAGCACGAAGGCGGGAATGAACACCAAGTCCACGTCATCGGCCTGATGATCGGGACCGCACTGATGTTCATCGGCTTTTTGAATATCTTCCTCTCCATCAGCGGCGGGTTTGAAATCAATGAGGTCCCGTTTCTCATCTATTTCGGCGGCCTGACGATCTGGGCCAACGCCGCGATTGAAACTCCCAGCATCCGTTACGGAGTCATGGGCATTGCGATCACCTTAGCCTTAGTCCTCTTCCAGTATGGGGAAGTCCTGTTCTGGCACAAGCAGATGCTCTTTTGGGGTACAATCATCATCGTCATGTACTTCATGTTCGTCGAACCAAAGAAACCTACAGCGTGACCGCCATGGTGACGATCTCCGTCATCATCCCAACGTTTAACGAAGAACGGAGTCTACCCCGGACCCTTGCGTGCCTATCGGCCTCTGCTCCCGCCGAGATCATTATCGTTGACGGAGGCAGCACCGATGGCACTCTCGCCCTTGCTCAAGAATTTTGCTCCCACACAGCCACCGCCCGTGTCATCACTGCGCCGCGAGGCCGCGCGTCCCAAATGAATGAAGGGGCGAAGGTCAGTCAGGGCGAAGTTCTCCTCTTCTTGCATGCCGACACCCAGCTACCGCCACAAACCGAACGGATTGTTGGACTGGCTTTAACCAGTCCATCCGTCGTGGGCGGACGGTTCGACGTCCGATTTGATAGCTCTTCGCCGTGGAGCCAAGTCATCAGTTCTTTTATGAATCGCCGGTCGCGTCTGACGAGGATTGCAACCGGCGATCAAGCCCTGTTTGTCCGCCGTGAGGTATTCGAGATGCTCGGCGGTTTCTCTGAGATCCCGCTGATGGAAGACATCGAATTCAGCAGGCGCTTACAGCAAGCCGGTGGTATTATGGCGCTCCGGGACACCGTCGTGACCTCGTTTAGACGATGGGACACACAAGGCCCGCTGAGAACCATTCTCTTCATGTGGCTGTTGCGCTTCCTCTACTGGGCCGGAGTGAATCCGCATCAACTTGCTCGGGTCTACCACGCGGTGCGATAACACATGTCGGGCCTTAACCTCAGTACTGCGTTGGTCATCTTCGCAAAAGCCCCGATTCTTGGGCATGTGAAGACACGTCTCTGCCCACCCCTGACTCCCGACGAAGCGGCCACACTCCATGGCAGTTTTGTACTCGATACGCTTGAACGGACAAAGGCCGCTGTCGGGAGGCTGAAATTGTCGATGGATCGCCACCTAGCCTGCGCCCCATCCACCACCCATGTATTTTTCAAGATCATGGAAGAGCGGCAAGGTGTCAAATTGATCGATCAAGTCGGAGATGACCTCGGTGCACGGATGCATCAGGCTGTTGAAACGATGTTTTCGCGTGGCTATCGCCGAACCGTACTCATCGGGACGGATGTACCGACCGTGCCGCTTGAACATTTCAAACAGGCCCTCACTCTGCTGGACAGCCACGAGCTCGTTCTCGGCCCAGCCTTGGATGGCGGCTATTATCTGATCGGAATGAACCGGACAATCCCAGAACTCTTCACGAATATGCCCTGGTCAACCGATCAAGTGCTGAGACTCACACAAGACCGAGCAGCTCAGCTCGGTCTTAAGACTGCCTTGCTTCAGCCATGGCGCGACGTTGATACCCTTGCGGATCTTGAAGCGCTTGTTGAAGCGTACGCCGCCGAGACCAAGAAACCGAAAAGCGAGCGGGTGTTTTCAGATCGGACGGCCGGTGTGCTACAGACACTCGCCAAACGACTTCATTCGAGATCATAATACTTCATCAACTGGTCGGCCGAGGAACTACATGACCCAACAGGTTGCACTGATCACCGGAGGAGCGAAAGGTATCGGACGAGGTATCGCGCTCGATCTCGCCGCCAGGCAGTGGAAGGTCGCCATCTGCTACCGAACCAGCGAAACGGACGCACAAAAAACTTTCCAGGAGATCGGGAACCATGGAGGGCAAGGGCTGACCATTCGCTGCGACGTCTCCGATCCCGCGGCGTCTAAGGCTCTGGTCTCACAGGTCGAAAACGAGTGGGGTCGAATCGATGTCCTCATCAATGGCGCAGGCCCCTATCATCGAGTCAACCTGTTCGACGAAACCATTGACGGCTGGAATGAGATGTTCGACGGCAACCTCCATCCCATTTTCTATCTCGCGCAGGCCGTTGCACCAGGCATGAAGGCTCGCAAAGCGGGCCATATCATCAACTTCAGTATGGCCAATGCCGATCAGATGGAAGCACAACCAGACGTGACCGCCCATTACATCGCCAAGGCCGGCGTGCTCATCCTCACACGAACGTTGGCCAAACTCTTGGCCCCCTACGGGATTACCGTCAATGCCGTCTCGCCCGGCTTCATTGATTCCGGCAGCGCGCCACCCCAAGAACTTGCCGCCATGACCAAACGCATTCCGGCCGGCTATATTGGAGCGGTTGATGATACAGTCGCAGCAGTCCGCTTTTTGCTCAGCGAGGAAGCTCGGTACGTGAATGGGGCGAACATTCAGATCAGTGGCGCGTGGGGAATCTAGCAGAGGAAAACCGATGCGATCAGAGCAGGAACGTGAAGCCCATAAACGATTCGTTCAAGCCCTTCAGCATGAGCATCTAACTTGTCCCACACCTGGCTGCGGTGGACCAATGGGCGTGACCGATCACACCTTGCACAGTGCTCGCATCAAGACCTACGAAGCCGCCTGTGAACGTTGCCACACGGTCGAGAAGATCACCGGCAAGGAAGAACACCAGCCCGCGTGGGATGTGGCCTCCATCACATTGATGGCGGAAATGCATCTTCTCCACGAACAACCGACTTGCCCATTCGACGATACCCCCATCACCTTCGTTTCCTTGCCCAATCCCCGCCGCAAAGCACGGTACCGTCTCTTGTGCTACTACTGTGGCCGGCACACAGAAATGAACTGGCCGCCACCGGAGGCGAAACGGTGATTCAACGCCATCTTCACAATCAGGCTTTGATCGATCTCAGTGGACCCCAAGTGCCTTCTTGATGAACTCCGCAAGCCGCTGGAAATAGTCCCTTCCACCGACGACATATGTGTCGTTATGATCGGCCCCTGGAATGCTGAACCAATCCTTGGGTGGTTTCGCCGCCTCGTAGACTTGGCGCCCAAGCGAAATCGGGATGATGTCATCCTTTTCACCATGAATGATGAGTTTAGGTAGAGACAGATGTGGCATGCGGTCGACTAGTCGATATTCAGCGCCAAGGAACCAATGGGCAGGGAATCCGCTGTAATGCACTTTGGCAACCGTTTCAATGGAAGGGAACGACGATTCGAGGATCAAGGCAGAGGCAGGCCGTCGGGCCGCGAGCTCGCCTGCCACTGAGGCTCCCAGCGATCGCCCGAACAGGACCATTCGTTCGGGACGAATCTTCCTGATTTGCGCGAGATAGTCGTACGCCGCATACGCATCGTTGTAGAGCCCTTTTTCCGTGGGACGGACATTCTGACTCTTCCCATATCCTCGATAGTCGAACAAGAACACGGACAGCCCCATCTGGTGCAGAAGCCTGAGATTATCAAGGCGATTGATGATGTTGCCCGCATTCCCATGGCACCAGAGCATGACAGGTCGATCGGACGCTGCCTCAACATGCCAACCGAATAATCGGACGCCGTCAGACGTCTGAAACCAGACATCTTCGAGCGGTAAGCCACTC
Source organism: uncultured Nitrospira sp. (assembly GCA_902500755.1). Lineage (GTDB taxonomy): Bacteria > Nitrospirota > Nitrospiria > Nitrospirales > Nitrospiraceae > Nitrospira_D. The sequence goes on along the minus strand of CABVRV010000044.1, from coordinate 14,054 downwards.
TGGCGTTCCCAATCTCGGTCTTGCCATGGCTCGGGATGATAGACGAAGAATTGATCGAGGAAGCTCACAGGATGAGCATAACGGAATCAACCTCAGAGAAGAAAGAGTCGGCTCTCTCCGACTAATTCAATGAATCAAAAGAATGCTTGCAGACTGAACAGAACGTCGTTGTCGTGGTCGCGATGGTTATACTCGAGTCTCACTGCCCAATTGCGCGCCAAGGTGAAACGCGAGCCGACATACCACCGGAAATCGTCGGACTTGTCGCCCAATGGAAATTTCAAATACGACCCGGTCGCCATCATCTTCCAGTTATCTGTAATATCAGCCAGCATCCCGACTGTTCCGCCTCCCCCGACTCGATGCATTTCATCATAGGCGCCGCTGATGTTGCCTTCCACTTCCGCAAACGCGAACAGAACCTCCCGCTTCAGCAATCGCAACTCCTTTGCACCACCGATCCCGCCGTTCACGAAGCCGTTGCTGCAGAGCTGACAATCGCGGTGCCGGATGGTGTTCATCCCGGTATTCAGTTTCCACGATGGCGCGTGAAACACCGAGTCGATAGGCGAGAGTGACAGAAGATTCAGCAACGTGGCTCGCTCGACCCTGGTCTGATCAGCTCGATTGTAGTGTCGGACCGTGATAGATGCCATTTCGATCTGGGCATCGGGCGTATACCCGGTCTCCGGATCCAGCAAGTCGTGATAGCCTCCTCGAAAGGTCGCTTCTTCGAATGTGTCGTTGTTTCGCCAACCTCCCCCTAGCGCAACACGGTGCATCTTATGGCCGAGTTCAGGCTGTTTGGCAAAGGGGCGTACGGTAAACTCCTCAGATGGAATCCGGAGTTGACTCCGAGTCTTCAGCACTTCACGGTTCCGTTCTTTCCATTCCGGCTTCGGAGAGCCTGTTATGTCGATTCGGTATCGAAGATAGTCCGAGGCGAGATCAAGGACAAATGCTTTCCGCGCAAGATCTAATCGTGCGAACAACGGGGAGTCGACCTCGGCCGGATCTTGCGTAACTCGATGGGCCAGGTCCCGTTCCTCACCGGACAAGAATTCGCGCTTGCGCTTGATGACGGTACTGCGGGAAGGGCGATAGGTAATGTGCGATACCAGGCCAGGTTTTGACACAATCAATCGGACGGTATCAGCCGGAACGGTCCACAACAGAAACTCATCCGTCAAATGCAGATTGGGGTCGGCATAATCGAGCAGCGCCAGAATGTGGTAGGAACAGTTTTCCTTGAAGAAAAAATAGTCAAAGTAGGCATTCCCCAGCTCCCACGCATGCATCAAAAACCGCCGCAATTGGGTTTCGGTGAGGTTCAGGCGATATTCCCAAATATCACGGTTTTCGATATCTCGGTATTTTTGTACATTCAAGTAATAGGGAATCGTCGAGAAATATCCTTTGTAACTTCCGAAAATGCCCCGTATTGGATAGGCCAGACCGGCGCCGGGAGGAACATCGGCGGCAAAGTTGATGCTGTAGGCAAGTATCCGGGTCTGCTCTGTCTGCCCCTTCTGATCGACACGGAACAATGTATGGCCGAACATCGAAGCCGGATTATTCAAGAATGCCGACGGGAAAATGAGAGAAATAGAATCGACTTCAAAATCGTTATACCACCGATCAAAACGTTCACAGGCAAGAGGAGGTAAGCGGATCGGGTCAAACTTCAGCTGCTCCTTGAGCCAGTGATACCGCGCAATGAAGGCGCACTGAGCCGGTTGTCGGGAACGGCCAACTAATTCAGCGGAGAAGAATTGCGCAAGAGTCGCAGCCAGTTCAGCAACCGGATCCGTCTTTCCGGTCGCAGCCATAAAAAACCCGGGATCGTCTTGTTCGCTTTCATGCCCTCCAAAGATGCCTTTCTGGTAGTGCAGTAACAAATGCCATTCCCGTTGGTCCGCGAGTTTCTCTTGCTTCGCTTGATCGATGAGTTGCGCGAGGTACTGATCGCGATCCGATTGCTGCGCGCTGGAAGAGAATGGGACGAGCAAAAAAACAAGAAGAACGAGGAGGAGAAGTACCACGGTGTCAATAGAGACAACAAGGGCCCTGACATTTCTGCCAGGGCCCTTGGAACGGCCTAGCGTACCGACGCTTGCGCGAGGACCGGATGGCCCGCGATCGCATCATTGAGGGACTTCACCAACGCGACTGGAGAAGCTTCCCCAGCCTGAACCAGCGACGTATAACGCTCCTGGGTCATGGCAAAGAACTCTGCGTGGCGATCAGCCGGCACACCCATCAGAGTGGCGAGTGAGGTCAAGTGTTCGCCTTTCCCCTGAGCCATCTCTGCAGAGAGCGCCTCGAAGTTCAACGATGCAAACATCGTGGTCTTCTGTTCGCTCATGATCTTACCATCGTTGGTGCAACCGGAGGTTCCAAAGCTGATGCCGAACGTCTGGCTGCCAAAGGTGCCGTTCGTGGTCGCCTGCAGCACCTGGGGAGCGATTTCCTTCTGGCCCTTGTACTCACCCCACGCCAACTTCCCTAAGCCGCAACCTGGGCCCGTGTCTGGATTGGATGCCATTGCCAGACCCGCCTGGGCACCGAATAGGACGGCAATAGAAAATACAAGCACTTTCTTCGACATAAGTCCTCCTCCATTAGATTGAATATAAGTACCCACTACTCGTTGCCGAAACACCGACCCGAAGTATAGCCGAATTCACCGGCGATGTTTATAAAAAAGTTAGGCTCCATGAACTATTCGTTCCGATCAAGTGGGGTGATGATTATAGACAAATCACAGATCAGCGCAACAACTTTTTCTTGAGCTTGGAGTCGCTGACTCATGTTGATGAAAACGAAGTACGCTCCTCAACAGGCAATGCCCGGACATTTACTGATATTTCACTGAACCTTCAGTGCGGCTGAGCGCTGTGCCATTGAATACAGTTGCTCCTTACTCCAGTGATTGATCAATTGGCCATTACTGTCTCGAAGTTGAACGCTTCCATCTTCGTCGTAACCTGCCTCAGACAAGACTGTGCCGTTCTCATCAACCAGGCGATAACCATCTGCGTTGCTGACGATCGTCGCTCGCTGCTGGACAACACCATGACGCTCGTAGGTAACAGTCGCTCCGTCATTCGACGGAGACCAACGAATCGTCATGTCCCCCACCTGCGTTACCTTTGTGCCGTCGTTGCCTACGTCAGAAGCCTTGATCGGGCTTTCTCCGGTCCAAAAATGCATTGAGTTGAAAATAAATGTGTCCAACAATGCTGAAAACATATAGGCCGGTACGATCAGCATGCCGAAGAAGACGATCTCCTTCATCCATTTGTCGTTGACTTGCCCGCTGCCTTTGACGTTGCTGTTCCAGTGATACACGTTCTTGGTGAGATTAAAAGGACCGTAGCAGGCAGTACTCATCGTCATAAAGCCCAGCAACACCGCCGCGGTAACAATTCGATGACCAAATCCGCTCATCATCTTCTCCTTTCGTCAGAATGATCGCGCTGTCTCATCCGTATTGCGAGCCTTCATCTAGCACACTAGAAGACAGGGGCACAACCGTTCTCGACGATGGTTATTGAATGAGAACGCCAGGAAGGAAGTTTTTGCAGTCGATTTGGATGGAAAGGCAAATAGCTGAGGATGCGCAGACTGGTGCTGAGTGATCTCGTTATGAGATTGAGTAGCTAAGGAGGTTGTCAATCAACGCAGGCCGCTGCGCCGACAGAGTCTTCCCAACATCGGGACTCTAGCATCATCACAGATTTCTTGAACGAGATCCTGATCATTCAGCTCAGGTTGCCAATGAACCCTATGAACCGTCGTTTTGGCACAGACGTTCACGCGGAAATCAAATACTTCTGTTTGAATGGTCGGATGCGTCGGGTGCCTGCGCGATAGACTCAGAAGCCATGCCAGGCTTGCCACAGGTCCCCAGAATGTCCTTTGATAGCCTTGAGCCCCACCACAAGCATTCGCTGAGCATGTTGCTTTTTCTTGCCTATTCTAAAGAGTCTGATCTCTCCGCTTACATCAACACCCTTGCGCTTCTAAACCAGACTGGTTCAACTTGTTGAGACGCCATATCTGAACGTTTTGAGATGAGTCGTACGTCGCAAGCGCCTGGCAGGTCGCATCCTTCATCACCGTCAGCTCCATGGGCCAGAGAATAATCTCAGCTAGGCCGAGCGTAAAAAGATCTGCCCCTAAATACGGGATTACACGCAACTTTGATAATTGATGCATTCCTGATTGGAACTCGAACATGTCCTGCTTGCGTCCTTGCGGATCGGTTTCTGAAAGCTTTGGTATGCCTAACCGTCCTATCACGTGCTCCCTCGGCGAACCGATGCCTATTCCCCCTATATCTTTGGGGGGCGGCTGCTTCAATGCCCAAGCAATCGAACAGGCGCTCTGGACCAGCATGAGTGAAAGAAGCACCAACATGACTGTTGATCTCCCCATGAGTACATCTCCTTATGTTGACGTATCGAATCTGTACGCTTGCCAATTGAGCGATCATTGTATAGACAGCTTTCGAGTCAGGGAAGAAATAGCCACATTTTCCCACTACTCCGGATCTATTTTCCAAGGATAAGGCGCAGGGCAGGGGACCTGGCTCAACACGAGGTGAAGTGAATCGTACAGAAGAATCTTGGGGTTCCAAGATTGGCAGGAGGTACGGAGTGAGCTGAGGCAGGATATTGGTTGTTCAAGAATGGAACCTTTGAATAAATGCTTAGCTGACGGCAAATAGCCTAGGCAACCCGATCTTTCAACATAATATGCTTGGTCAACAGCCGGTCTCCAATCGAGATCGTTCCCAACATCCTGGGCAACGTGAAACGCTTCGGCCCTGCTGACCCCGGATTAAACAACAGTGTATTGCCAAGCCATTCTTTTCTCGGTTGGTGCGTGTGGCCGAAAATGCAGATGTCTGGATGCGTACGATCAAGGAAGGCTCGCCCTTCTGTCGTGAGCTTGCCACCTGCATACAGAATGTGGCGAATGGCGATCCGATATCCTGACAAGTCGATCGCGATTTCAGATGGGAAACCACTTTCTTCGTAGCCATCAACATTGCCGGAGACAACCGTCACAGGCGCAATCGTTTCAAGTTCTTCGATGATCGATTTTCGTCCAATATCACCGGCATGGACAATATGATCGACCGCCCGAAAATGCTGCCTAATCGCCGGATCGAAGAGGCCATGGGTATCGGCAATGACTCCGACCCGGATCAAACGGAAACGACTCATGGGCCTATACTGATCGGAACGCCAAGTGACGTTCGAATTTTAGCCCATTCGAACGCGAAGGGTTCTGGGATCACCTTTGGCATGGCCGCAAGCTCGGCTTTCAACCGCTCGGCCCTTGAGCCGCTCATCGGATGGGTAGACAGCAATTCGACCCGCCCTTCGTCCTTTTCCGCCAACCGCTCAAAGAAGGTGATCATACCGGAGGGATCGATTTTGGCTCGGTACAGCAGCTGGAGACCGGTCAGATCAGCCTCGGTTTCTTGTGCTCGGCCGAACTTCAGCGTCATCAATTCAACGCCGAGTTGTTTCATCATCTGCCCCAAGCCTTGCTGGTTCCCAAAAATAATCGAAGCCACGGCGATGAAACCCAGTTGCTTGACGATCCGTTCAAGTCCATGTCGCTGCAAGACATGATTCAACTCATGCGCCAAGACCCCCGCCACCTCTTCCGGACGTTCCGCTTTTTTCATCAGTCCGGTGAAGACCACGACATAGCCGCCTGGCAGGGCAAAGGCATTCACCACATCACTCTTCACGACGGTGACATCGAATCGATAGAGGGTATCCGGAATCTGGCCAGCCAGACGACGGGTCATCTCCTCGACGGCCGCCACCGCTGGACCTTCTTGCACCACCTCCTGCCCGCCAAGGAAGTCTCGATAGGCCGATTCACCCAGCTTCCGTTCCCACTCGATTGGAATGCGATCGACTGCCAGTTCGACCAGCACGTCGCTTCCAAACCATAACCCCAGCACCAGAGCCAGGAGACTCCCACCGACGACACTCCAGACCATTCGGTGCCGCTTCCGCACCTGACGGACTTGTTCCGCCGCCCGTTCAAGCGGGCTGCTCAAGTGGGGTGGAGCCGCTTGTCGAAACGCCCGAATGACATCATGGTTTTTCAGATATAGGATCCGCTGTTCAGCCGACCTGCCCCACTTCACCACGAGTTGATCGTGGTCCAACCCACCCGCAGATACGTTCATATCCGAAAACGGCACAGAATCGGAACCGCTCTCGGCCCCGTGAACGTCATGGAGAAAGGTCATCGTGAGTCCATGCCCGTCGACATGAACGACGCAGGGCACACCGCTGGCAGGGAATCCATCGCCGAAACAGAGCGCGTTGGGTGCAGTATCAGCCATGGAGTGACAAGCCACTGATCAAGAAGGCAGCGAACGTGACGGCCATTTTTAGCTGCCGTTACTCGGAGACTGGAAGGAACTGTCGCACCCATGAGCCGAAGCCGCGGGGATTGCGGCTTTGGATATACACTACTCCCGGCCCTCGGAACCGACAGACAAACCCCTCCCCAGAGGTGAAACTGGCCACCCAGCCTGAGGTCGCTTTTTCGATGTTGTAGGAGGTTGTGGCCGACCAGGCTACCAGATGACTATTATCGACGATATACTCTTGGCTCGGTTTCAATTCAATCTTGTGAATGGCTCCGAAGCTGTTCAGAACCAGCATTCCTTTTCCACTCATTTTCAGAATGAAGAACCCCTCGCCGCCCAACAATCCGCGACTCATGCTCTGCATTTGGCTGTCAATGGCAATTCCATCCGCGCCTGCCAGGAATCCATCTTTCTGCACCATATACTCGTTGACCCCGTCGAGTTCCAGGATGACAATTTCGCCCGGCACAGTCGGAGCGAGCAGCGCCTCGCCAGCGCCTCGGCTGGCACGTAACGTCTGGAAGAAAAACTTCTCTCCTGTCAGAAATTTTCTCGACAGGGCTCCCAGAAACCCTCCCTCCATTTTGCTTTCAATGTCGATGGTCGGCGAGCAGGCCACCATCGCGCCTGATTCCGCCTTAATGTGCTCGCCCTCCGACAATTCCACACGCACCATTGGAAACGCGCCGGGATATAGGATCTCGCTTTTCATTATTTTTTCCTTCCTCTCCTTTCCTCTTGATGCGGGTGGCAATGAGCAGGGCCCCCATCCGCCCGCATCGGGGGGTCCCTACACCGGACGGGGTACGAGGACGGGTGGGAACGCTCTTTGACAGGGCCCGCATCGTTACCCCGCCACCCATCCATACACTCGCTGACTCGGCTCCGGTCCCTCCTCCAAGTAGCTCATCCTGAGCCGACCAAGGGCATCATCCGGCAGCGCCTTCCGTTTCGTTTCGACATCGATCTTAAAAATCTTGGCGGCATTCAGTCCGAAAATCCGTTCTTTGGTCTGCCTGGTCAAGGGCTGATACTGATGCTTCTCGACCACGTGATCGGGAATTTGGAATCGCCGGAACGCTTCGATCTGCCACTGCGGCGTCCCATACCAGATGGAATCCGTTCCCCAGAGAACATGATCGACCCCGAACGAACGAATGAGCTGTCCCAGCAGATGCGCGCAGATCAATGGATAGGTGGTCACCAGCTGCGCAAACGTCGAACCCAGCTCCATGTAGATGTTTGAGATCCCCGGCTCCTTCTCCTTCATCCGACAGAATTCCGTGGTCCACGGGATTTCACCGGTCTTCGCAAATATCTGATCGATTGAGGCGACTCCACGGAGTCCGGAGTGATACACCAAAAAGTTCAGATCAGGGAAGTCTTTGGCGGCCTTGATGAGATCTCTCGGATGGTTATAGTCCGGCACGGGACCAAGGGGAAGGCCTTTATGGACGCACACCTGTTTCACCTTGAGCTTCCGAGCCTGTTCCAACATCGGATAGGCGATCTGCTCATCATCCATACGCCAGCCTCTGTCGAATCCCTTCGGGCAAGATCCGGTGTAGCACTTCCATGCATCGACGTTGAGCGTTTCAGCCTGCATGGCCATAAACTCCAAATCAGCTGACCCAAGTTGAGGTGTCACAAGACCGTGTGCCAGCATTCGCTGTGAACCAGCCAACCGATTGATCTCATCACGGATATGCGCCATTTCCTTCGGGGGAACGACGGCCTCTTGTGGGTAAGGCCCCGGCGGTGTGCTGATCAAGCCGATGCCGGTTTCACTATCGAAAAACACCTCCTTCACAAAGTTCTTCCACGAGAGATCGTCGATGGAGCCTTGATCCCCTGCCAACTTTGGATTCAGTCCTGTCTCGCGAATATGTCTTCTAAGGGAGAGCAGCGCCTGTTTTGACACCGCTCCCTTGCGACTGGCTTCGGCATTGGACGGATCATAGCTGGAGCTCACATAATGCGTCTGCACATCGACGATAAAATATGGCGCTCCCTGTTGTTCGGCAAACGCCGCAGACTCGAACAGCGCTATCCCATCGATATTGAAGAATCGGCCAAACAGCGTGTTCATGGCTAAAAACCCGGCCGCCATCGCGCCCGTCGTTCTCAAAAACTCTCGACGAGAGATGCCTCGACGACCCGCTGCGTTCTCCACCATAGAGGTGGCCAGCTGTTCAACCGCCTTCTGCTGCGCCGTCTGACGAATAGGATGGAACTCCTCGTTCGAAACGATCTGAGTCGGAATAGACGTGAGGAATGTCTTGCCCTTTTTCATTGAGTGACGACCATAGGACGGGTTAGCGAAGTGTTTTGTGAATCCTCTTGGCTGACGATAACGCGGTGATTGTGTGGAAGACCGAGAGCGCTGTCAAGCCGAGGGCTGCGGAGAATGTCCAGGGAATTGAACGGATCGTGAGGGCTTATTTGGCCTTGGATGCCTTTGTTGCTGACTTCGGCAAAGCGGTCGTGGTATGTCCGATGGGGATTTCCGCCACAACATCCAGCTCCGGATCACCATCTTGGTCCTTACCATCATGACCAACACTGTAGAAGACTCCTTTGCTCATATTGACCAACATCGGCAGCCCCGTGAACGGATCATAAAAGCTCTGTCCCGCTTTCGCGATGCGAGCAAGAAGGTCGCCATCTGCGGGACCACGCCGGAGCCATGCCTGTAGACTCGCCAGTCGGAGATGGGCATCCGTATCCACGACCAATCCATTGTAACGATCCCACGGAGGAAGTGGCTCAAGACCCACAATGTTCTCGATCGGATTGGTGAGATACTCCATGAACGTGGATGCGGGATAGTGGATGTGGTTCTTCCACTTCGGCAGCGAAGTGTGTTGCCCTTCATTCGCAGCATTGTAAGAGGCTTCATAATATTTCGCATATTCATTGAGCCGACGCTGTTTGGGCAATGAAAGGTTGGATACCACTGCAGTGTAGACCGCCTGTTCTTCAGCTTGCGCTGCCCTCAGCTGATCTTCGTACGTTTTCGACGCCGCCATGAGCTCGCTTTGCATGGGCCAGCGGAGTGAAAGTTCTCCTTGATCGAGCGGTCGAAGAAACTTGGTCACTCGTCCGAGATGTGTTCCATCGAAGTCTGACTGGACAAGCAATCCCGAGGCGACGGCGATATCGTCATTGATCGCCTGCAAGGCCAGCATTTTCATCGGAAGGGTTCTTGCCTGGCTCAATACGATTCGCCACGCTTCCATGTCTGTCTCGAGTCGATCGACTCCGAGATCCGGACTCTGCACAAACCCCTCTGCCACGTGCAATTGGTGGGCAAATGCCATCGTGACGCAGGGCGGACTGCTAGGCTGGCCATAGCCCCAGTCTTCGAACGGCAGTTTTTGCCACTGCCCATACCGATTCAGTGTGAGCTGATGCTCGTGAACCCATCCTTTGATGGTCGCCTGACGAGATTTGAATTGACCGATGGGGTTTGATCCGCGGAACCATCCACGCATGACATCGGCCGAGGCATTCGATCGTTCAGTGCCCCCCGATCCCATACTCCCAAAACAGGTCAATGCCGCCTTCGCATCCACAGCATCAGGATTCCGTTCATAGCCCGCTTGTACCGGATCTTGTCCTGTCGCTGCTTCAATCCCGAGCAGCAACAGATATCCATTCTTCTTAGAATCCAACAAGGTTCGCTGAGGAATGGTCGTGAGACTTTGAAAGGCCGGAGAGGGCGCCTCCTCCATAATGACCCATGTCAGGCCGATCGCTCCGACGCACAACGCAACACCCACCGCAGATAACACCATCAGGCCCACGCAGGTTGCCACAATGGCGCGGGTAGTAGAGAAACATGTCCCAAGGAATCCGGCAATCGCAATGCGGATTGAGCTTAAAATAGACGCCCGTTTTCGATGTGCTGCCGGTGCCTCCACCACACGTTCTCTTGTCCCCGTCTTACTGAGACCCGGGGTTGATTGAAAGAGTATGTCAACCGCGCTGGCGGCCGCAGACAGAGGCCGATTCATTTCTTGTGGCTCAGAAACCGGAGGCACTGCCTTGGACATGGGAGCAACTTGAGGCTGCTCAACAAATCGAATCGCTTCTCCTGCTTTCTGCCATTCCTCTTGATGAGGCACCGGCTCGAGCATCGACGCTCGCGCCTCAACAACCGCCTCTTTCGGCAACTCACTTTTCTGAGGTCGAGTCTCAACCGCGTTTATGGCGACTGATGATGTTACTGGATTTTCAGGCTCTGCCTCCCAGATGTTCTGTTTTGTTTGCATCGTCGGAGGCGATGAGGAGGAATGAGAAAAAGAGGAGATTTCACTACTCGTCTCGCTGATCACCTCATCAGTAAGTTGAGAAGCATTCCAGGGTGCTTCTATGGAATTTTGCTGCGCTGAGTGTTGAAGGTCTGCTGGAATAGGGTCATCTTTTAATCTTAAGACAGCATCGACGCTCTTGATATGAACCTCGTCTGGAACTGTCGCCTGACTATCGGCGATGGGTTCTTGACTAGGCTGTGAAGCCGCAACCGTTGTCGTCTGATCCTCCGGTGTCGGCATCTCATGCATTACCGAATAAGTCCGATGGGGGTCTTGCTGCTCCGGCTGTAGAAAGGTTGACTCCTCTTGAATCGACGAGGAAACTTGTCCTACCTTGGCAACAGTACGGTCGACTTCAATCGAGATGAGCGTGTCTTGTGAGTGAGACACTTCGGAATCTTGAACGATCAACGTGGTTGAGCTCGGGATTTCACCCCTCTCAGCAGCGGTACAATCATCCTCAGGAAGAATTGGCGAGTCAGGCAGTTGACGCGCATCAGAATCGCGAACGACCGAGAAGGAATTTGCTTCAGAAGAAGTGGTATCGAGCAGGGGCGTTTCGGCATCGGTTACATCAGCTCTTAGCGTCCAGTCTAACTTCGCTTCGTCAACGGATCGCTCGACCGTCAAGTCCCTCGCTTGCTCAACAGGAGACTCCAACTGCGCTGGATGAATCGAGATATCGGACTCCTGCACTTGATCCCATGGCATGGGCGCGATCGGATGATCGGAAGCAGATTCATCTTTGTGCGTGGGTAGCTGATCACCCTCTCGACTGTCTAGGAATAGGTTTTCTGACGATGACTCTTGGGAAGCAGAGACTGTCGGTGCTTCAGCTACAAGTTCCTCAACGGGAGGTGGGTCTTTCTCAGGCTGAGCAGCGCTCCCTGAATCATGACTCTCAGATTTCCATGGACTGGTAAACACAGACTTCCATGAGAATCCTGATTGCGGCCGAGGCTCAGCGGTTTCCTTCAACGCTGAGGCTTCTGTTGATGAGTCGCTGGAGCCCGATGGCTGTGATGGAATCAACTCCCGAGAGTCCGCTTCGACCGGCTGCAAAAAGGACGTCGTCGTGTCTTGTGATTCCGTCAGCTCGGTGGGCACCGGCTCCGTTAGCGGCAATGTGGAGGAAGAGTCTTCTTTCATCTGAGAGGAGGCTATGACCCCGATATCAGAAGCATGCACTGCCGTGTCACCGGGAGATTCTAAAATCTTCGTTGAGTCCGTACGTACCGAAGCCTCTGATACACCAAGAGCATCAACGCGAACCTCTTGCCGAGTCTCTCCGGACACACTCCCCTGGTCCTGGGTTGCAGCTGCATCGCCTGGTGGCACAATCGGATCGGTCTCTCCTTGCATCACAGAGACCTCTCCAACAGAGTCTGGTTGTACTACTTCTGACAGGGCACCTCCAGATACAATTTTCTCGAAAGGACCGCCTATCGTTGACTCAGAAGGTATTGTGGCAATTTCCAGTGTGCGAACCTCTTCCGAGATTTCATCTTTCACATCGCTGATCCCGTCTTTCATCTGCTCTGGACGATGTGAGCCCATAGGCAGTACATGTTCTTCAGGGAAGAGGTCTTCCTTACTGGAAACATCAGCGGAAGCAGCTGGAGAGGGGAAAGATGAAGAATCAGATAACGAGGCTACGTCGTTTGGATTTGGTAGCTCCCATGGCATCACCCCATTTGTCGGTTCAGAATGAGCCTGGCCATCTGAACTCACTGCCGTTGCGTCAACTCCTGGCGCATGGATCGATTCTGTGGGTTCACTCGATTGACGGGCCAGTAGTTCGCCGGTCTGCGCATCAAAGAATGAGGCCAGCCGGAAGGCCACAGGACTCGCCGGAGCGAGATCTCGAATTTTTGCGTAGAGCTGTGATGCGCGCTGAGGGTTCTCAGGGTCTGGATCCTCGATCAAGATATCGATGGCCTTGCCGTATTCGGCTGCGGCTTCAAGGGCATCTCCCTTTTCCTGATAGATCGATCCAAGCCTTTCCAAGAATGGAACGCACCGTTGGGCAGTCGCTAAGTATTCACGAAGTAAAGATTCCGCAAGCCAATAGTCTTGACGCTGAAAGGCTTCGTCGATGAGTGAGTCAAACGCATGCTTTGCTGGAAGGAGACTCCCAAGACGAAGGTGCAATGTGGCGAAAAGCCTCCGTGCTTCCATGTTATTGGGCTCAAGCGCGAGTAATTCCTTGAGCGCAGCTGAAGATCGCCCATACTTGCCCGCATTCATCTGCGTGATGGCTTCTTCAAGCAGAGCAGTCTTCCTGCTGTAGCCAACCACACCACGCTTGTGACCACGGATAGTCTGAGTTTTATCTGATTTTACGGGGGGTTTCTTATTCCAGCGCACGCTACAACCTTAGCAGATCTCTGCTTAGTGGAGGCCTCAGACAACGACCCAATCAGCAATCCTCGCCTCCCCCGATTGATCGCCCGGATGGAGGCGAAACTTGTGAAGAGGGTGCAATCTAAGTGCCGTCCTCGCTTACCGGTTCTTGCAACGAAGTCTTTTAAAATCAGCTATTTGTATAGTCTGTCTCCGTAGACTGTCTCTTCTTCATCCATTTTTGGACGAATCGTTACTCGTACCGACAACACAGGTGAAGGTCTGCTGGGTATGTGATCTGCCAGTCACCCTGACTCTTGTGGAACCATGCCGCTCCTAAGCGAGATACAGGCCAGACCGAACAGTAGCCAGGTTTCTACAAACAGACTCTGTAATGTTCACACTGCTCGGACGTCAAATGTGAACCGATTTCAAACACATACCCAGGGAGAAGTGATTCCTCAGGCCCATGAAGCGGCTTCATCAAATTTCTTCCACAACGAAGGCAATGTTGCTCCCGCTCCCATGAGGCATCACCGACAAGGTGCTGAATGGGTATGGAAGATTCACCAGTCTGGTTTGGCACTAGGACACGACGTACCTCACCGATAAGGCGCCAGGCATGAGCTGGTGAAAGTATCTCGGGGCCATCCAGCACGAGGACAAGCAGTCCTAGGGCCCGTATGGGGTCTCCCTTCGCCTCTGTGAGCAATTGTTGAGAGAAACCCAGAATCTTATCTTGTAAGATCTCGGGATCCATTCCGTGAGTTCTCCCTCGCATCTCCTTCACCTTATCGGTCTTTTTGCGAGAGTATTGAGATGTTACCGGGAGCCTAGTGGGTGCCGAACACTCGGTAGGCCAACGAGGTTGAAACAACTGGTTTCAAGCGCACTGGTTTCCCATTCCCTTTCCAAAAACTTCATCCTGGTTGTGTCTTTCGATATGCCTATGATACGGTCAAGTCGTGCTAATAAGATGAGCCGAT
>CABVRV010000043.1 GCA_902500755.1 uncultured Nitrospira sp. | reverse complement strand
TCTTAATCAGCGGGCCGTAGGTTCGACCCCTACACGGCCCACCAAATCTCGCTTGCGCGTGTCGCCACGTTCGATCAAACCGCGGCGGATAAATCCCTCCAGTAATCTGTTCTACGACAATTCGCCTGTGTTCGGTACTGGCAGTCTAGCAGGCGATGCAACCGGCATCTTTCGCGGCTGAAGCGTCATGAGAATGCCATCTTTTGGCCGCAAGGTCACCATGAGGTGGGCTTCTACTTTGTCTTGCGCCAGGTTGAGGTCGTAGTGACGACCGATGAGAGCCAGCAGGAGCGGTCCTTCAACTGACGCAAAATGGAGGCCCACGCAGGTGCGCGGCCCAGCGCCGAACGGCATGTACGCATAGCGGGAACTAGGCCGTTCGCCATTCAGCCATTGCTCCGGTTGAAATTGTTCGGGGTTCGGCCAAAAATCAGGATGCCTGTGCAGATTGTATGTTCCGACCAAGACGAACGCACCTTCCGGCAGTGATACGCCGCCGACTGTGGTATTGGTTGCGGCTTTACGGTGGACAGCCGGCGCAGGTGGGTAGAGACGGAGTGATTCATCGAATACAGCTCGAGTATAGGGGAGGTGTTGCAGATCGTCGGCGGTTGGCGTTCTTCCTTGGAGCACTCGATCCACTTCCTCATGAAACCGTGCTTTTGCTTCTGGGTGGGTCGCGAGCAGATACCAGGTCCAGGAGAGCGCGTTGGCCGTGGTTTCATGTCCTGCGGCAAAGATGGTCAGCGCTTCATCGCGCAGTTCCTGGTCACTCAGTCCCTCACCGGTCTCCTCATCGCGAGCCTGAAGGAGCAGATCCAGAAGATCATCATAGTGCGCCCCGCTCCGGCGCCGTTCAGTTAGTAGCCCATACATCAGCCCATCCATGAACCGCATCTCGGAATGAAATTCGCGGTTGCGCGCGGTAGGCATCCATAGCGGGAGGAACAGAGGATTGCTGAATGAATCGAAGGCATACTTGATGCTTACGCGGAGGGCATGACTGATCCTCTCGATGTGTTGTGCCATGCTGGTGGTGAACATCGTTTGGGAAATCACTTCGAGAGCCAGCTGCATCATTTCCGCAGCGATGTCGATCGTGCTCCCCTCCCGGTCTTTCCACGCGGCCACGCGCTGCTCGCCCACCTGAGCCATGCGATCGGCCATCGCGGCCATCCGAGAGCGGTGAAAAATCGGCTGGATAACGCGACGATGTCGCTTCCAGATCTCACCGGAACTGGTCACCAATCCATTACCCAGGACTAGGGCAAGGCCATGTGGACGGCGAGGGTTGTACACCTTCACGAAGCGGTCAGATTGTTTGACGAGAATCTCTTCGGCAAGATCGGGATGACTGAACAGATAGAACGTCTTCGGGCCAAGCCGAAAGCGGAGCGCATCTCCGTGCTGGCGCCACCAGGCTGAGAGCATCTCCAGCGGCTGCTTCTTGAACGCACCCAGGTGGCCCAGCAGAGGCACCGCGCCGGGCACATCGACAAGTGTGAAGGGGGGAACCGAGTCCGGCATGAGAGAAGAACGGTATCACACTAGGACAGAGGCAGCAATGATCGCCGCAGGCAGAGTGTTTGCCAATGAGGCAGCGATTCCATGCTGGGGTGACAGTAGAGCATCAGTAAACTATTGAGAGAAAGTAGCTAGAACCGGTGGTCGTATTCTCGACACACCCTGGTTAGTAGAGCATTGTACTGCAGTTGAAGAGCCTCAAAATCTACCCAAGAAAAAGGATAGGGCCTTGTATTGGTTGCCTGAAATCTAATGATTAGAAATTCCTCAAAATAAGGCCGTGCCTCGACATCAAGTCGATTCTCCGCACTGAGGCCCTCTTGGCTTGGATGCTTATATTTTTTGCCGTCGGTTGGGAATTTCCTTTTCCCTTCATAAGAGGTGTATTTATCTGCATAGTTAACGCCGACGAATCCTATGCAGATTGGGTTGCCGCCTTGTTGTTTAAATATCTGAGTCTGCCGGCGAAGATCTCCCACTACGCGATCAATCTGTTTAATCATGGCTTTGGCTAATATCTTGGTTTCTACTCCAATTTCCAAATTGGCAGTTGGACCACGAGCGACTAGAAACTCTTTCTCTACAACGGCTACAGCCGTCGGTACCAATTCACCGAATGTGCCGTCCCCTCGGCGAGCATTTCGGCCAACTGTAATATTTCGGAGGTTTATTACGCGATCATGCGCCTGAATACGTTCAACCAGCTTCTGGGATTTTCCTAGACGAACTAAGTCTTCATAGAAACCAGCGGCTACAAGGTCGCCAAGATTGGATTTCCGATGTAGGTATCGATTTCCGTCAAAGAGGTCTTTGAAGATGTCGAGAAGTCGCATCGTTAGTGAGAGAGGACTATATCTGTCGCGCCTTGGGTACGTGTTCGCTGAGCTGCCTCCTTTAATCGGGTGTTAGCAATAGCCAGATACTTAGGCTCCACTTCGCAAGTGATGCTGTTTCGCCCCGTATTCATCGCTGCTATAGAAGTCGATCCGGTTCCAGCAAACGGATCAAGAACTGTGTCCCCTGCGAAAGAGAATAGACGAATTAGCCTTTCTGCAAGATGAATAGGGAAGGGTGCAGGGTGTCCCTTCCGCGTCGACTCTCCTTTGATATCTGCCCACGCAGAGCAAAGCCACGATCTCATCTCACTACGAGAGAGCATAGACAGTGTCTTCTGGATCGGCGTAGGGGAACGGTATTCACCGCCTTTACGAAAGAATAAGATATATTCGACATCATTCTTGATGATTGCCCCTGGTTGATATGGTTTTCCGTAAAAGCCTGCACCATTTCCTCTCGCTTCCGTCACGCCGTTTGCAATCTTGAACCACAAAATAGGTGTAAGGCAGTCAAGTCCGAAATTGCGCATCCGGACTTGGATGTCAGCGTGGAGCGGCATTACAAAGTGTTTTCCTGCTTTCTTGCGAGGAACACAAACGTCTCCGACCACACAGCAAATTCGCCCTCCCGGTACAAGGACTCGGGCACATTCAGCCCAGGCTTTATCGAGCTCAGTAAGAAAAAATTCATACGAATCTATATCTCCCAGCTGATGTACGTTGGGCTCATACTTTTTCAATGTCCAATACGGCGGGGAGGTAACGATGAGGTGTACGGATCGGCTTGGAATCCAGTCTAAATTGCGAGCGTCCCCTAGTCTAATGACATGTCTAGTTTTATCGAACGGTGAGGGCCACTTGCGCGATCGTACGATCTGGTTTAACTCAATTAATTTGGCTACAGCACCCTTTTCGTTGTCTCTTCTGACGGTGAGAGGTCCTGATGATCTATTCAACTTATAATCTCCGACGTGACTGTCGCGGCATTGTAATCTGCTTCTACTTTTGGATCAATGGTCAAGGGAATTGCTGGCCTTCAAAATTAAAATACTTTGTAAACGTTTCATGCGCGTAATTGTTAATGCGTCATAGCATTGACTTCTGGTCAGTGAGCAAAGATGCACGAGCCGCTTGATAAAAGATTTGGCCAGCTGACGGTTTGGGACCTGGCTGGTTCTTAACTAGACTACCGTATCTCCTATTTCAAACCCAATTCGCAAGCGCCTCAATTCTCGGTACTGTGCATCTCCCCCTTGGGAAATGCATTCCGGGATGGTATCCTGACGACTTCAATATCTAGTCGCCACCGCACCTGTTGTACTGAAACGATGTGAACACCCTGCTCGGAGTAGCAGGAACTATGGCAGGCTTCACACGCATGTATCACTTTGCGAAGCAGGATCTTTGGAGCAAGGATCTCTCGACCATGTCATGGCCTCAGCGGGTGGGTACTCAAGTCATTCGGTTGGCCACGGCAGTGGGTATGGAGTTCCGCCATCGCTTGCTCGATGCCAGGGCAGCCGGGCTGGTGTTCACGACCTTGCTGTCCCTGGTGCCCTTCCTAGCAGTGATGTTCTCGGTCCTGAAGGCGTTCGGTGTTCACCATGTGATCGAACCCTCGTTAGCCCAGGCTCTTGAACCTCTCGGCCCGAAGGGGCAGGAGATTACAACCACTATCGTCGGTTTCGTGGACAACATCAAGATCGGTGTGTTGGGAGTCGTCGGCATCGCCGGACTGTTCTATACGACCTATTCGTTGATCGACAAGATCGAGCAAGCCTTAAATGCGATCTGGCAGGTGAAGCAGGGGCGCAGCTGGGGGCGAAAGTTTAGCGATTACTTGAGCGCGGTGCTCGTAGGTCCTGTCCTGGTCTTCAGCGCGTTCGGCTTGCTGGCGTCACTGCAAAGCCATACCCTGGTCCAGCGTCTCGTGGAGATGGAACCGTTCGGGACGTTGCTGGTGTGGAGCGGCGATTTGGTTCCCTTCGTGATGCTGTGTGCCGTCTTCACTTTCTTGTACAAGATGATCCCCAATACCCATGTCCAAATCCGTTCAGCCGTGATCGGGGGTGTCTCGGCAGCCATTCTCTGGATCGTCGCCGGGGAAGCGTTTGCCAAATTCGTGGCGGCGTCCGCCAAATACAGCGCGATCTATTCGAGTTTCGCGGTGCTCATCCTATTCCTGCTCTGGCTGTATGCAGGTTGGATGATCGTGCTCATCGGCGCGCAGTTTTCCTTCTTCCATCAATACCCGAAGGCCTATCTGTCTCGTCTGTTGTGGGAACAAGGCACGTATGTGTTTCGTGAACAACTGGCCCTTAAAGTATTGCGAGTTCTGGGGCATCACTACCTCAAAGGGGATCGTCCGCTGAAGCTGTCGGAGCTGTCGAGCGAACTGACTATGCCCTTGTCTCTGGTGGAGGAAGAAGTCGAACGTCTCGTCGAAAACGGGTTTGTGGGCCGCCTTCTAGAACCGGAAGGGGTGAGCCTCGTCAAAGCACCGGACCTGATCTTCGTGAAAGAAGTTCTGGATAGCGTTCGCAACGGGACCCCGCCATGGATAGTACCCCACCTGGATTCTAGCGACCCGGTCTCCGCTCTCTTGAGTCGACGAGACAAGGCTGTGCAGAAGGAGTTGGCAGGAGAGACTATCCTGTCACTCTTACAGGACCAAGAGCGCTCGGGAACGGCCGGTTTGAGAGGGTAAGTGTGCGATACGAGAAAAAGCCCTCAATCCTTTTACGGCTGTCCACTCGCTTCGGGGTTGCCCTGGGTCTGGCCGAAGGATCGGACGTAACGCAGCACCTGCCAGGCTTCTTCTTCAGTCAGAATAAGCGGAATAAACGGCGCCATTGCAGTGCCCTTGCTTCCGTTCTCTAAAATCCAGAAAAGTTCGCCGTCCGTTCGAGCCGCTTGCCATTCCTGATCCGTAAAGTTTCTTGGTAGGGGACCTCTGAGCGTGCCGGGCTCAATATCAGCGCCTAATCCTTTGCCGTCTTTCCCGTGACAGGTTACGCAGAAGGCTTTGCCGTGAAAGAGTCGTTTGCCTTTCTCGATGATCTCCGCTGTTGCAGGCAGAGGATTCGTCCAGGTCTTGGCGGTTTCGATTCGGTCGATAGGCACTCGTGGTTTGAGTACGGCTTCCTCGGCGGCAAAAGAAGTAATACTCCATGATATCAGTGTTCCCGTGGCAATGACCGTCAAGATCAAAGACCGGCGTGCTTGGCCTTCTGTCATAGTCCCTCTAGTCTGTTGTGTGAATCGGTGCCAGCGCCCTCTTCAACGACTGAAGAGAGGGCCAGGCTCGTTTCATTCGGTTGACTTACTTGTCGGAATATCCAGGGAATTTGTGTCCAAGAGATTGCGGGAACGTCACAGTGCCATCCGGGAATTCTTGTCCGTGCTGCCAAAGTTGATAGATGACCCCGTCAGTCTCTGCTGCGGCTTCAGCTATTTTGGTGGCCTGGTCAGGGGTCACACCAAGAACCTGGACTCGGCCGGTTGCA
The DNA here is from genome assembly GCA_902500755.1 of uncultured Nitrospira sp. Taxonomy (GTDB): domain Bacteria; phylum Nitrospirota; class Nitrospiria; order Nitrospirales; family Nitrospiraceae; genus Nitrospira_D. Next base: position 22,200 of record CABVRV010000043.1, on the reverse strand, counting down.
ATTTCTACCTTATGATCGTGGAAATGTCGGTGCCACTGAATAGCAGGGAGCTTTCGGGTGAGGTCTTTGGCAACAAAATATTCGATCGCGACCAAGGGTGCTTTTGGATCGGTGGATTCGAAGAGAAGGCATTGAAGGATCTTCTCGGAAATGCCTTTGCAATAGTGATGGAACGGGCCCCCTGGGGTCCCGTCCGGCATCATGTGAGGCGCCTGAACATGGATGTCGTATCCGAGGGCTGGACTGCCTGGTTCCCCACTCACGGCCTTTTGGGTGGTCACTCCACTACATCCAACAGCTGTTATCGCGACTATGGCTAACAGTCCCTTTCTCATCGTCATAACCCTCCTAAGTGCGAGGAATACTCGCCCAGCCTATCCAGGTCGAGGAACACCTCTGCATGTTATTGAGGATTAGAGAGAGAGTAGGTGAAAAGGATTCGGGAATTTCCAGGTCAACGTTCCACAACAAGATGCAAAGTTGGGAAAAGTTGGATTATGACTCCAGGGTCGGCGGGGAAGAGGAATTGGACCTGGTCGGTGTGATGAGGTGTTGGGCTTGAGGTGCGATCTTTCCCTGCGCGTCCATCATTTCGAACATCAAACAGCATTTCAGTCGACCACAGACTCCCAACAACCGGGGGTCATCAATCGCCAGATCCATTTTTTTGGCTTGTTTCGCCGTGATGGGCTTTACATCGGTCAGAAAGCTTGCGCAACACAGCACGAGGCCGCACGTATCGATCCCACCCAGCCGCCTGGCTTCTTCCCGTACCCCGACTTGACGCATTTCGATGCGACCGCCAAACCGACGTGCCAGGTCTCGAACTAAATCTCGGAAATCGATCCGATCTTCAGCCGTATAGACAAAGGTGAGCTGCCGGCGACTCATGGCTCCGTATACTTCGACCAGCTTGAGCGGAAGGCCGATTTCAGCGGCTCTGGCACGGCAATATGCGGTGGCATCCTGGGAGAGCTGCTCAAGTCTGGCGATTAAGGCCTTTTCGTCTGTATCGGGCAACCGTACGATGGATTTCATGGCTCGCATAGGAGGAAGGAACGGCGTTGAGTAGGGTTCTGTGTGAACGATGCCGTAGGTCAGCTCCTCTTCCACCTCGATCAAGACAGGGTCTCCGGCGTGCAGCGGCAGGCCAGTTGCACCGAGCTTCTTCACCTCTCCACGGCCTCTGACCTTCACTCCAGCCAGGCGGACGCAGTTGGGGTAGGAAGTGGGGTGTGGTTCACCGGTCACCGTATCCATAAGGCGATCATACACAAATTTCTTCACTGGTGGAATGGGTAAGAGTGGACGAAGGGATCAAATGAGATCTAAACAAAAGTGGCCGACGAGACATCTAAGGCACTGATATATAATAAGAAAAAATGAAGACACTCTGACCAGCTGGTTGTGGTAGGCTAATTCCACTGTGAGGCTGGATGGAGTGAACGATGGCGACGATGCTCAGAGAACGAAAAAAGATGTTGCGTATTCCCAATCGAGTTATTCTTCCATTCGGGTACAGGATTTCAGTCCGACAGCTCTCCGATACGGAAATGGATAAGCGGGATGCGAATGCCGATGGAATTTGGGATGACGACACCAAAACCATCTATGTGCGAAAGCGGCTTCCAGTGACCCGCCGTCGATATATCCTGGCGCATGAGCTTGGCCATGCGTGGTTGGATTGGCAGCATCGCTACATGGACGACGGCAAAGCGAGCACCTAACGCGGGCGGCACTTACTCTTCTGCCAAGGTGACGATGTGTTTCCACTCCAGCGGAGTCACGGGCTGAACGGAAAGCCGAGAGCCTTTCTGTAGCAAGACCATCCCCTTCAGTTTGGTATCTATCCGTAGTTCATTCAGCGTCAGAGGCCTGGGGAATGCCTTCACATATTTGATGTCGACCATGTCCCATCTAGGCTGCGACGGGATACTATCCGGGTCGTAGTGCGTGTCTCGCTTGTCGAATTGTGTGGAATCGGGGTAGGCGGTCTTGACGACCTTCGCGATGCCTACGACCGCCGGCGGTTCGACATTGCTGTGATAGAAGAGGACGTGATCACCGACCGCCATCGCTCGCATAAAATTGCGAGCCTGATAGTTTCGCACACCATCCCACGAAGTGGTCTGGTTGGGCGATCGTCGCAAATCGTCGAGTGAGAACGTGGAAGGCTCTGACTTCATCAACCAAAATCTCTTGAGTGCCATTCCTGTTTCTCCTTGGTGACTGGTGTGAGAGAAGATCATCGGCGAGCAGCGGAAAAACACTAACGACCCTCCCATGAACGTGACTCGATGAATTCGATCAGAACCCGATAAGTCAATTCCCGTGTTCGTGCCTTACCGATGTCTTGATTGTCGAGGTTTCCCTCTAGCCAGACCCGGTCTGATACGGGAGCAAGCGCCTCATTGCAGAGACTCCACATGTCATGGAGAAACCGTGACGGCATGCCTACTTGGACTCCTTCGGACTCGATGCGATCATCCAAGAGGGCCAGGAGATCTGAAATGGCTTGGTCAGAACGGTATGGAGGTGCGGAGAAACCAAACTGCGCCTGTGAGAGCGCCTCTTGGGAGGCCTGATCGACAAGGTCCTGCATGTACTCTTTCAAGAGGCCGATGATGTGGCCAGAGAAGACGATACGCGGTTCCATGTGCCATTATCGGGTTTCTTTACGAAAGGAGCAAGGTTAGGTGCGGTGTTGGGGCGTGCTGAAGGCCCTAGTGTTCAGCACGTGACGGTTTCGGCTCCTGGATAGCAATGGGCGGCGTCTGCATGTTCTGAGGTGTCTATTAGGTGAGGATGAGAATTGGGCGGGGGTACACCGCGCTGACAGGCTATCAAGTTGCGCCTTGCATGGGCTATACGTGAAAACAGGCAGTGGCGATGTACCCGCGCACGTTATACTCTACACCCTTTTCTGAGTCCTACAATGCCGAAGATGGCCTTAGGTGTGAGGCCGTTTGGGGGTATGAAAGAGCAGGAGCAAGTGGTGCGGTGGTCCGGATCGCCGACAATCACTCAATATCGAAAATCGGAGGAATAGGTAGACCAAAGTGTCGTGTGTCGAGAGGGTGGCTCTTGATTGATTCTGTACCTGCGTATTACGTTCAGGTCAGGATTAGTTGACGACGCCACTCAGCAGGGTTATCCCGAGATCAGAGGAGTCCGCCATTGCAGGAACGGTTTGAAATAGCCTTGCACACGCCGGCCGGGCAAGTCACGAGCGCCGTCGACGTCCCTACGGGATTTGTGCCGGTCAGCGCCATTGTACCCCTGATGCGGCGTCTGGGGGAGGAAGCTCAAGCGCTGGAGGTAGCTCGGTCGATTGAATCCGGTAAAGCCCCCTCCTGTCATAAGGGCTGTGCGGCATGCTGCCGAATGCTGGTACCCCTGTCGGCCCCGGAGGCCTTTGCGTTGCGGGATTGGGTCCGTTCTCGTTCGGCTGAGGAACAAGAGCATATCGCGCGTCGTTTTTCTGAGGCAAAGGTTCGTCTGCTTTCACACGGTATCTGGCAACAGCTCTCCGCTCTGTGTGAGGCCACTCTGACGACGGACGATGTAGCCCTGGATGGTGTGAATCGGTTGTACTATGCATTGCGCCTCCCATGTCCATTCCTCGTAGATGAGATCTGTAGCATCTATGATGAACGGCCGGCTGCGTGCCGAGAGCTCCTCGTAACCTCGCCGTCCATGCACTGTGAGGACCTGACCAAGACTCCGATTGAGCCAGTTTCTGTGCCGATACAGGTGAGCACGGTGTTGGGGCTGGTGTGGCAGGAACTAACCAACACTCCTACCAGGTTGATCCCGCTCCCGTTGGCCTTGGAATGGGCCGACCGATACGAAGGAGAAAGTCGACGCACGTGGAAAGGTGACGAGTTGTTCGATCAGGCTTTGGACAAAACGTGGCGATTTGTGAGCCAGTCTTTTACGAGAATGAGCAAAGATTCCGATACGTGAATGTTGATATCAGGCTAAGCCTTAGGCGGTGAGAAGGAGAGATAAGATGCGTAAGCCGGTGCTGGTGTGTTTGGATCTGGAAGGGGTGCTGGTGCCTGAGATCTGGATTAATGTCGCGTTAAAGACCGGGATCGAGGACTTGAAGATCACGACTCGTGAGATGCCGGACTACGATGGACTTATGGAACGCCGGTTGAAGATTCTGGATCGGCACCAGTTAAAAATTAGCGACATTCAAGCGGTGATTGCTCAGATGGGTCCGCTGGACGGAGCGATGGAATTCGTCGCGTGGTTGCGGGAACGGTGCCAGGTCGTCATTTTATCGGATACGTTCTATCAGTTCGCGGAGCCGCTCATGCGACAACTGGGTTTTCCCACCCTCTTTTGCAATCAGCTTGAAATTGATGGGAACGGACGGATCCTGGCGTATCACATGAGGATGAAGGACCCAAAGAAGCACGCAGTGGCCGCATTCAAATCGCTGAACTTCCTGACGATGGCAGCGGGAGACTCGTACAACGATACGGCGATGTTAAGCGAAGCCGATGCCGGCTTTTTCTTTCGGCCGCCGGAGCATTTACCGAAAGAATTTCCACTGTTTCCGGTCACGCAGACCTACAGTGAATTGCAGGGGCGATTTGCGAAGACGGCTGATCTTGGGTTGTTGTGATCCGGTCCTGAGTGGATCCCGAGATGAATCGATGGTGTGGCAATGGGACGTTAAAAGTTGATCCAGAGTTGGGCGTAGGCCCAGTCTTGACCGACGGCTCGGCGGCCTAAGTTGTGGGAAATATACGGACCAGGAAACAGATGACCATAACCGGTTTGAAAGGCAACCATGCCATTCATGAAGAAATGCGTCCACACGGCACTGATTTCGTCACCAATATGAGTCACGGTGTTGTCCGGCCGTGAGAAGACATAGACTCCCTGGCTGGCGCGATACCAATTATCTCGGGCATTGGCTAGATGCAGGTTCGTGTACCACACTTCAATGTGATCGTTTTGGGTAGGGCGCGCCTGGAAATTCCCCGAGAAGCTCATCATGTTCTTCCACGCCATGACATCCATGTATCCCATATGAATGTGATTGGTTGGAAAGAAGTTTTCAAAGGTATTCGAAGTCTTACAATCGCCATATGCAGCGTTCAACGTACAGTTTGCTCGACCGTCTCCTGAGGCATAGTCAAAATTGAACGCGATTCGAGGTTTGCCCGGAAGATTGAATGCGGTATAGCCGATCCAGTTTCTGGTGGCCCAGGCATTGATGTGAAGGCACTTCCCCTCACCCTCAGGGTCGCCGCAGAGACTACTGGAGCTGGCAGCGGTATCTCCCATTTGCCCAAACTGATAGACCACTTCGCTGGATGCATCAAAATAACCCTTTTTCATGGCGACGCGTCCACCGAGTGTATGACGGGTTTGATTGCCGTGTTTCGGGGTGCCCAGTCCTTGAGAAGAAATGTCTCCTCCGCCAAGGTTGTTTTTATAATAGACATAGAACGGTTCAATGAGGAATCCTGGGACCGTTTTGATTTGATTGTATAGGATGAACAGATCGGCATCACCAGCTGCGTTTCGTGCCTGACCTGTTCCCCCTATGTTGGGGTTTCCGCTGCCAAGAGGGGCTCCTTGGACAAGGTCTGTTTCTGCGGTTCGAAACCAGCCTGCATGGGTATCCATGATGCTGTGGCTGTACTGCACCATGACGCCGTCAAAGGAGAAGCCTGTGTTGGCCCAATCGAAGTGGCCGAACAGGCTCTGGTCCCCGAACACGATATATTGGCGACCGGCCTTTATGCCCAGGCCCTGTACGCCGGCAAAGTTTCGGATCAACATATATCCGGCCCGTATTCCGAGTGAACAGACCGGTCTTCCTCCTTGGCTTGGCGTGGAACCGCATGTATGGATAATGGGGTCACCATTATTCCCTGACCCTCCAGCCCCGATCGGCGTACCATTTCCACCCCACGTACGGGAATCAATAAACTCCAGATAAAAGTTGACATCAGGTGAGAGATCGTAACCGATACCCAAACGAGTCATTTGCTGGACGAACTGATCGTTGGCCTTCCCGGCAAGGTTGTTCGCCGTGGCTCCGGCGTTGACAATGTTGCAGTTGCCACCGGCTGCGATGCCACCGCCAAAACAGACGTTATTTCGATACTCGGGGCGGACGCGCATGTCCGCGCGAATCCAGAGATTTCGGATATCAAAATTCCGGCCGATCCTCGGGTCAAACAGTTCGTAGGCCTCTTTTTGGGGAATGCCCCGACCGATGACGATTGGATTGGTAATCTTTTCGCCTTCAGGTAGCTGAAATGCTGCGTTGGCTGTCGCAGTGTATGTCATGAGGCACCCGGCGGATAAGAGCCCGTTCAATATCTTGGTCCAACTGCGCGACATGATGTGTGCTCCCATAAGGGTTACGGTTCTAACACTGTGGTGAAAATGACAGTGATCCGAACTATTCCCATGGACATGGTAACAAGCTCAAAAGCTAGGCCGTGTCTCGGCTCCAATCGGGGGTAGAGCCCACTGAGGTAGTGGGCAACGGGTTTGGGCTACACGATTGTCGCCGGGGAAGATCCTTGCTAGGCAGAATTTACTGTAGCAGGTATATAGCCGGTATCCGTCTCATGAACAACCGACATAAGTTACTCGCGCTGCTTGTCAGGCGAGGCCCGACTTGTTGGCTGACTCGTGACCCTCCTCTGGTGGTCGGCCTGCGGCGGTGATTTCTTCTTCTGCTTCTTTCATGGAAGCCTGAAAGTCCTGTTCCACCATCTTGACTTCCTGCTGGATGAGATTGAGCTCAGGCTCAACAGATTTCCGGAGATCCTCAGCTGTATCCTTGAATCCTTTGATTGCTTTCCCGACTTGTCTGCCTACTTCCGGAAGCTGTTTAGGGCCGAACAAGAGAAATGCGATCACTAGGATGATTAAGATCTCGCTTGCGCCCAATCCAAACATCATTCACAGAGGTAGAGGGATGTTGAGATTTTCCGTCTTCTGGTCGTCACGCCACACGCTAGGTTTCTAACCTTGTTTCATCTGGCCCGGATGCGTTGCTTGTTGAGTGGGTGATTGTGCGGGGTCTGATTGGGTCGTGGCCTGGGATTGAGCTTGTTGGGCCTGGTCTGTTGGCGTGACATCGATCGCATCGGCCTCATGGACCGACTTTTTAAATCCTTTGATGGCCTTGCCGAGGCCTTCTCCTAGTTGGGGAAGTTTACCGGCGCCGAAAATGATCAGGACAATGATCAAGATCAGCAGCAATTCCATCCACCCAAATGAACCGAACATCAGTCGTGCCTCAAATTCTAGCGATTAAAAGCGGCCCCTAGGGAGACGAAGCCTGTCTGGAGCAAGATAATCCCCTCTGATCCTTCAGATGTGAGGGAAGGCTATAGAAGATTCTGCGCCAAGTCAAGATAACGAGGCAGAAAAATGGTGTGTTAGAGGGGTTGAATGATACCGCCTCCGAGGACAGCGTCACCGTCGTAGAAGACCACGGATTGCCCTGGACTGATGGCTCGTTGAGGCTGATGGAATCGAATCTGGAGAGTGGAAGAGCTTCCTGGTGAAAGTGTCGCGGGGGTCGCGGGGGTAGCATAGCGAAGCTTGACCTGAATCTCCGTTTCACATTGAGCCAGTCGTGGAGCGAAAAGGTTAAGATCGGATACAGTACACTCGTTTTTGAGGAGCGACTCTTCTGGGCCGAGAAGGACCGTGTTGGTGGACGGGTTCACCTGTTGAACGTAGAGACGTTGGCCGGTGGCGATGCCGAGCCCTCGGCGCTGACCGGGTGTGTAGAAGGCGATCCCGTTGTGTTGGCCCAGGGGGAGACCGGCTTCGTCGATAAAGAGGCCTGGCTTTTTGGCTGTGGGGAGCTCGTTTCCGATAAATGTCCGGTAATCTCCCTGAGTCACGAAGCAGATTTCCTGGCTCTCTTTGATCTCATCAGCCGGGAGACCCAGGGCCTCCGCTTCTTCCCATACTGCAGATTTTTCAAGCTCGCCTACAGGGAAAATGAGTTTGTGTAGCCATTGAGGATGCAGTCTATAGAGAAAGTAGGTTTGATCTTTGCGGTGATCAGCGGATCGAGAAAGGACGGGTGATGGCCCATCCCTCTGAATACGAGCGTAATGACCCGTGGCGACATAGTCAAAACCTCGTGAGGTCGCGGTGTCGATCAGCGTTCGAACCTTCACTCGTTCATTACACCGGACACAGGGATTTGGCGTCGTGCCATTCGTATAGCCGTGGAGAAAATCATCAATCACACCTGTCCGAAAACTCTCACGAGTATCAAGGACATCGTGGGGAATATTGAGAAGCTTGGCGACGTGCTTGGCGAGACCTACCTTACAGCAACCTCGTTCTTGCCATTTTTTCGAGGTGGGCACTGATTCGTCTTCGTGTTCCCATACTTGGAGGGTGAGGCCATGGACCTCGTAGCCTTGGCGAACAAGCAATGCCGCTGCGACGGAGCTATCAACTCCGCCGCTCATTCCAAGAAGAACGGAGGGACGAGTCATATTGGCTATTATTGTAGCGGGAGGAGTGGGTGAAGAGCTAGAGGTCTGAAGCCCGCATCTTGCTCCGATGTCCGGTAAAATCATGGGCATACTTCGGTGAGGCCGGCTGCTCCTCGACCCATTTGTGGGCCCCCATGTCACACATTCCGTGAAAATGGGCCCCGTCTTCTATAGAAATGCCAGGGGTTCGAATATCGCCGATCAGGACGCCATGTTTTTGAATTTGGATTTTGGCCGTGGCGGTTACCGTTCCGTTGATCTTCCCGCTGGTCATCAACGTTCCGGCTGAGATAATACCTTTCACGGTTGCTTGTTCTCCGACGATCAGCGTTCCTGTGGTATGAACTTCCCCCTCCACGCGGCCATCGATGCGAATCGTTCCATCAAAGCTGACGATTCCCTTAAAATCGACCCCTTTCGCGAGGAACGTGAAATTTTCGCTGTCACCTGCGTCCTGAGCTTGCTTGTCGCCTAAGGCCCACATCAGCTTTCCCAGCTCCTTGTTACCAAAACCGACGAGACATTGTCTTTACATGGACCAGGTGTTGAACGAGTGGCGTCATTCTAATCTCGTACACGTGAAAGGATATCACATATCTATGCGCTCACTTTTCTGAGTGGCGTGTCGCCGGTTGGTCCGACCGGATGCAGTATAGCCTCCCTTTGGACAGAGTGTACCGGTTGTTCCATCTCCAAAGTCCCGTTAAAGAACACTCCGTCTTCCATGGAGAGCATTGGGGTGGTGACGCCCCCATTAATCATGGCAGGAGCGCGCAGCTTCATTTTATCTTTGGCATGAATGTCGCCGGTGATCTTACCCTTGCAGACAATCGTTCCGGCCGTTACTTTCGCGGTGATTACGGCCTCTTCACCGACCAACAAGACACCCTCGGTGTGGATTTCGCCATCGAGAGTTCCATCAATTCGGACAGTTCCATGATAGGTGATTGTTCCCTTGAAGACGACGCCCTTTCCGACAAATGCACTGATGTCTTGCCCAGGGTCGGATCTCGTCGATTCGAAACTCCCTCCAGGACCATCAAGGTCAACCTCATCAGAGCGTCTGCCGTCCTGCTTATCCTTCCACATACAATTGCCTCCTCTCAGGGTGGAATGCCGTTCCCCGGCCGAATAATGAGTTCGTTACCGTTAGGTATCGTATCGGTTGGTCGCGATGAGATATTTAGCGTTGATAGGCGCCAAAAAGCAAAGAGATGTGGATTTTTAGTCGGCTGGTCAGCGCGAGGGGCGTTCTGAAACGCTAACCAAGCAGGATGTCGACAACGCCGTCAAGCTCTTCTTTCGAAAAATAGTGGATGACCAGCTTCCCTCCCTGTTTTTGTGACTGAATGGTCACTTTAGTTCCCAGCCGCTTCTGTAATCGAGCTTCCAGATCTGCCCATGATGAGTTCCGTCCAGGCTTTGAGTGGCGCTTTTTCCCTTCGAGGGAACGATCGACGAGTTTTTCTGTTTCCCGGACTGAAAGGGCGGTGGAGGCGACCACCTTGCCTACTCGCAACTGATCTTCTGGAGAGGGTAGCCCGAGAATCACTTTTGCGTGACCAGCAGACAGGCTGCCCGCTTCAACTAACTGCTGGATTTCCGGATGAAGTTGGGTGAGACGAACAAAGTTTGCGACCGATGACCGATCGCGACCGACCTTCACGGCAATGGCATCTTGGGTCAGGCCAAACTCATTCATCATGCGGGAATAGGCGCGCGCCGTTTCCATGGGATTTAAGTCTTCTCGCTGGAGATTCTCAACCAGAGCCAGCAATAGCGATTCTTGGTCTGTGCAATTTTTAATAACCACGGGGATGGTGTCTAGGCCGGCCTGTTTGGAAGCACGCCATCGCCGTTCTCCCGCGATGAGTTCGTAGGTGCCGTCACCCTTTCGTCTAACGACGATAGGCTGGAGGACTCCACTTTCCTTGATAGAGGCAGCGAGCTCGGCCAGTTCATTCTCCGGGAATACGTGCCTAGGCTGATAGCGATTGGGCACAATGGCCTCCAGCCGAATCCGTTGAACATCGGCTATCGCTGCAGGTGGGCTGATCCTTGGTGGTGGTAAAAGGGCGCCAAGTCCTTTACCGAGAGCTTTTTTCTCCATGGGCAACAAACTCCTTAGCAAAAAGTACGTAAGACTGAGAGCCGGACGATGCTGCATTGTACAAGATCCCTGGGCGACCATAACTCGGGGCTTCCGCCAGGGCGACATTGCGAGGAATGAGTGTTTGGTAAACTTTTTCAGCGAAATGGGATCGTATTTGTTCTGTTACCTGTCGAGCCAGGCTATTCCTGGAGTCATACATGGTGAGGATGATTCCTTGAATTTCTAGGTTTGGATTAAAGGATTGCCGGATAAGATCAATGCTGCCGATGAGTCGCGTTAAACCTTCCATGGCGTAGTATTCACACTGGACTGGTATCAGTACTGAATCTGCCGCGGTAAGGGCGTTGATGGTAAGAACTCCAAGTGCGGGTGGGCAATCGAGAAAAATATAATCATACCGTTCCTTCACATCGCCTATTATTGATCTCAAATATCCTTCACGCCCTTCAACTGTGACGAGTTCGACTTCTGCTCCAGCAAGATCTGCATTGGCTGGCAGCAATGAAAGTCCTTGAATCGATGTTTTTATGGAAGTTTCCTGGATGGAGCTGTTCTTCACTAGACAGGTATAGGTGCTGTTCGTCACCGATTGCTGGTCTATTCCCAAACCACTTGTGGCATTCCCTTGAGGATCCATATCAACGAGAAGAATGGATTTTCCCTCAAGGGCAATAGCGGCTGATAGATTGATAGCTGTGGTTGTCTTTCCAACACCACCTTTTTGATTTGCTATAGCGATGACCTTTGCCATTAAGATGCTCCGGCACCAGGGTTATGTTCCACGTGGAACGATGGAATTCTTTCATGCGCCAGGAAGAGGTGAACAAATTGAAATACATCTTTTCCCGAATCCTCTTGGAAGATCGAACAGGTAACGATTCACTACCTGCCATGGCTCAAGGAAGCTAATTCCGCTTGTCAGTTGTGAGGAATAGAAAATGGCCATTCCACCTGGGCGAAGCAGGTTAGCCCCAACATTCATGATCAAATTTGGTTTTAATGCGCGAGTCGTGACGTAATCGTACGATCCAACCGCCGATAGAGTATCGAGAAATCGATCAAGGTTTCCCTCGAATATGTCAACATTCTCAAGGCGAAACAGGCCGACGATAAAACGGAGAAAAGAAGTCTTTTTTTGGGACGGCTCAACAAGAGTAATGCTCAGATCGGGTCGAACAATCTTCAATGGGACTCCAGGAAAACCGGCACCGGCTCCCACATCAAGAAGTCGTGATCCAGAATTGATCGTTACGGCATTCAACGCGGCAACGGAGTCCACAAAGTGCTTAACGACAATTTCTTCATCTGAGATAATGGTCGTAAGATTAATAGATCGATTCCACGATTGCAGATGCCTGAGATATTCGATAAACAGACGGACTTGTTCGCTGCTGAGGGTAATTCCAATATTCGTAGAACATTCCTGAATCAATGACGGAAGAACGACCTCTTGTTCCACGTGGAACAATTACGCTGATGCTCGTTGAAGGTCAATAGCAAAGGGTGGGGCCAATGAGTTTTATGACCTAAATTGTCTATTCGAATAGAATGGTCGGTTGCTCTTTTCAATTGTTACGAGGAGTAAGGATATGGCGGCTGGAGTTACACCTGATATACGAGACGCTTGGCCAATCGTTTCAGGTCTGACTCTGATTAACTTTTCTCTAACCTCACGAGAGAATCCTGGAACAGTATTGTAATCGAACATCCGGGGAATCAACTTATGTTCGAGGCGCTTGAATCTCTCGATCTGTTGGGTTTGTCTCCGTACATACCCTTCATACTTGATCTGAAGCTCAACTTCGTCAGCGATCTCATCGTCGCTAATCACATCTTCCCCAAAAAACTCTAAGAGGTCGCGATAATTTGCCTCCTGTCTCCGAAGGAGCTGTGCCATGGTCAGACAAGGTGAAGCATTCTCAAGGTAGGTACCTTTGGCTTTCAAATAGATTTCATCAGTAAACTGTGGTCTGGCAGTGCGTAAGTGCTCGATCTCCGTTTCTATCATTCTCTTCTTCTGTTCGAATTTTTCATACGCCTCGTTCGGAATCAGACCAACATCGTGTCCGATTTGCATAAGACGAAGATCAGCATTGCTATGCCGTAGCAATAACCGATATTCAGCTCGCGATGTAAACATACGGTAAGGCTCATAGGCATCTTTCGTAATAAGATCGTCGATAAGTACACCAATGTAGGCCTGAGATCGATCAAAAATCAGCGGAGGCTGTTCTCTTATCTTTAAAACTGCATTGATTCCCGCGACCAAACCTTGCGCAGCGGCTTCTTCATAGCCAGAAGTACCATTGATCTGTCCGGCGTGATACAGACCGGCAACCTGCTTTGCTTCGAGGGTTCTGTACAGTTGTCTGGGGGGGAAATAGTCATATTCGATGGCATAACCAGGTTTGAGCATCTTGGCATGTTCCAATCCAGGAATTGTCTTTAACATGGCTACCTGGACATCAACCGGCAGACTGGTTGAAACACCATTTGGATAAAATTCGTTGGAGTCAAGACCCTCCGGTTCGACAAAGATCTGATGCCGTTCCTTTTCTGCAAAGCGAACGACCTTGTCCTCGATTGAGGGACAGTATCGAGGTCCGATCGATTCAATCGCACCACTGTAGAGAGGAGAGCGATCGAGGTTCTCTCGAATCACGTGGTGGGTATCCGATCCGGTATAGGTCAAATGACACAGGACTTGTTCCGTCGTGATTTGCCGAGTCCGATATGAGAAAGCGGGAGGGGGAGTATCTCCGGGTTGAGGAATCATGACAGAGAAATCGATTGTGTCTTTGTCTAATCGAGGCGGTGTTCCCGTCTTCAGTCTTCCCGTCTCAAACCCAAGATCACGCATGCAATCGGTAAGATGCTCTGCCGCGGCTTCTCCGGCGCGACCGGCCGGAAAATGGTTGAGCCCAATATGGATAAGACCCCTAAGGAAAGTACCTGATGTCAGAATGACTGCTTTGGCATGAATGGTCTCACCAGACCCCGTCACGACACCGGTGACCGTTCCTGCAGCTACTAATAATCTGTCTACGACACCCTCCGCTAAGGTCAGATATTTTTCAAACGAGAGAGTTTCTTGCATCGCCGTACGATACAGCGACTTGTCACACTGGGCGCGCAGTGCACGCACCGCCGGGCCTTTACTCGTGTTGATAAATCTAAACTGAATGCCGGCGCGATCCGTATTCCGCCCCATTTCACCACCGAGAGCATCGATTTCTTTGACCAGGTGTCCCTTGGCAATCCCTCCGACTGCCGGATTGCACGACATCTGTGCGATGCGGCTTAGCTCCATAGTTAAGAGCAACGTGTTCGCCCCCATTCGTGCCGCCGCGAGAGCCGCCTCGCAACCCGCATGACCTCCACCGACCACAATCACATCAAATGTTGTGGACAAGGGCATCCCTACTTTCCAATGCAAAACTCTGAGAAGATACGATCCAAAATATCATCCGTTGTCACAATGCCCACGATCTCCCCGAGCGCATCAGCAGCTCCACGAAGATCAACTGCAACAAACTCGGGCTGGATTCCTCCTCCACCCGACGCCAGCGCCTCATCGAGGCAACTCAGCGCTCGCTCTAGAGCCAGACGATGGCGTACATTCGTGATGATCAACCCATCACTGGCCTCGAGCGAGGGACCCAAGAATCGAGTTTCAATCACTCGCTTCAGCTCACCTAAGCCTTCTCCAGTTCGTACCGAAAGAGGAACGACTTTCCGGCTGGAGCGTTGAGAAAGCAACTCACAGAGCCGGACGACCGCAGTCGAGTCAAGAAGATCGATCTTGTTCAGCACCATCAGATCTTCCCTGACTAGAGCGGGGAACGCCAGGTCATTCCCTCCGGCCTTGGCAAGTTCCGCTGCATCCACCACATGCAGGACCATATCACTCTCTTCCTGAGCCAGACGGGATCGCTTCATGCCTTCCTGCTCAACCACATCGGAAGTTTCGCGAAGGCCGGCGGTGTCGACAAATGTGATGCGCAGCCCCTGCCAATCGACCGATTCTTCAATCACATCCCGAGTCGTTCCAGGAATATCCGTTACAATCGCCCGATTCTCATGCAGCAGGGTGTTCAGCAAGCTGGATTTCCCAACGTTGGGTTTCCCTACAATGACGACTCGGGCCCCTTCTCGTAACACGCGGCCGGTCTCTGACGTCGTTAACATCCGCTGTATCTGCGCGCGCGTGCCTTGGAGAGATGCAATCAGTTCTTCTCGTCCGACAAATGAGATATCTTCCTCGGAAAAATCGATCCCAGCCTCGACATGGGCCAGCAAAGTCATAAGAGAATCTCGTAATCCACCGACCTCTTGTCCCAGTGCACCGCGAAGCTGACGTTGGGCCATTTTCAAGCCCAGGTCCGACTTCGCCTTGATGGTATCCAACACGGCCTCCGCCTGAGATAAATCCAGACGTCCGTTTAGGAATGCCCGTTTTGTGAACTCCCCAGGCTGGGCTAAGCGGGCGCCGGCATGGACGCATGCTTCGCAGACCCGTTTGAGGGCAATCCCACTGCCGTGGCAATGAATTTCAACCACGTCCTCTGCAGTGAAGGACCGAGGCCTCTTCATGTAGACCACTAGGCCTTCGTCGATGATGTGCGCGTCGGAAAAACGCACATCGGAAAGTGAGTCGGCAGATGGAGCAGGGTGACGCAGGTCGAAAATATCAACGACATGAAGCGTGTGTGATGAGGTGGTATCTAGCGGCTGATTGGAGCGCAGTCTCACGACTTTACTTGCAACATGCAGAGCATCCGGGCCGCTAATACGAAGGATTCCGATACCTCCTTCGCCCAGGGGCGTCGCGATTGCACAGATGGTATCTTCAGGCGACCCATCGATAGGCATGTTCTCCACCACTCCTCATGCCTACTCGCGTCGGAAGAAACAGACGGTCATGCCTTCTTACCATCTGCTTCCTCTACGCTGGGCAAAATGGGGCGATTCTTGAAGAAGAAACGATCGGTGACAAACTGCTGAACGATGCTCAGTACATTGTTGGTCAGCCAGTAGAGCACTAAGCCGGCAGGAAAATTGATAAAGAGAAACGTCATAAACACGGGCAGCATCAGCATGATCTTCGCCTGGTTTGGATCCATGGTGGTGGGTTGGATCTTTTGCATGACGAACATGCTGACTCCCATGACGACGGGGAGAATGTAGTAAGGGTCCTGCACGGACAAGTCGGTAATCCAAAGCCCCAAGGGTGCTTGGCGTAGATCGATCGTCATATACAGAATATTGAACAAGGCCACGAACACCGGCATCTGTAACACCATTGGGAGACAGCCGCCCACCGGATTCACCTTGTTATCGCGGTAGACCTTGATGAGCTCCTTGTTCAGGCGTTCTCGATCATCTTTGAACTTTTCCTGCAGAGCAGCCACCTTCGGCTGAATACCCTGCATCTGCTTCATAGATTTGTAACTCTTGTACTGCAGAGGGATAAACAGCACTTTGATCCCAACCGTCAGAAGGATGATGGTTAACCCATAGTTATGCGTATACTCGTTGATGGAGCGGAGGACGTAGAAAATTGGTTTGGCGACAGCTCGGACCGTGTCCCAGCTTCCAAAAAGAAACCATCCGAAATCGATCGTATCTTCTAAGCCGATTTGCAAACTCGTAAGCGTGTCGTATTCCTTGGGGCCGGCGAATAGCTGAAAATGAAGCGGGACTCCAGAGGCATCGATCGGCATACGAACAGCACTCGAGACCAATTTGTCACCCTGATTCTTGACCAGGACCGAGGAGCTCACCTTCGGCATCAGCGCCGCAATAAAATACTTGTCTTGTAGGGCCGCCCATTTTACAGCACCCTTCCGCTCAGCCTCGGATTCAGGTGTGCTCTTTTCAACCTTGTCATCGACCAGCGACGCAGCCCCTACCGACCCGATGAATCCTTCTCCCCAATCCACGACACCAAAGTTGGTCCCCAACTCAACTTTGACCGACCCAGGTACACCAGTCGGGATCACTTCCATATCCACGACATAGCTAGCAGCGTGAAAGGTCATCCGCTTTTCCAGCCGAATCCCCGTTTCGGGGTTGTCATAGGAGAACGTAAGATGTCCGGTTGGATGGTCCTGGTCTATTGTCGTGAAATCCCTCCTCACATGATAAATACCTTGACCTAACTCCTTGGTGACAGTGGCGTCATCCGTCGTGATGATCAAGGGCTCTGCAAACTTGCCCCCTTGCCTGACGAGCTGGACAGCGGCCTCAGAATCCGAGGTGCTACGGTAACGTGTCAATTCCCAGCTCGTGAGCGCGGCCCCTCGGGTGGTGAATGTGGCACGATACAGATCAGTCTCCACGTCGACAGTTTCGGCTGGGGCAAGTTCCTTCAGTGCCGCATGCGTCTTAAGATTGTCAGCGGATGGCTTTAGAGGCGGTTCCTCGCCGCCTGCATTTGGGTTAGAGGAATGAGCTTCTGGACCCTGACCCTGATCAGTCACAGCAGGCGATGATCCCTCCGTGGGCGTTTGATCGGAAGGCGCAGACACCGTTGATTTCGGGAGCAGACCGAGCTCAGTGAGCACGTATTCGTAGCCAAAGATGATCGCCAGGGAGAGTACTAGGAACACAACGACGCGCTTTTCCATGCGAAGGCTATGCTTTCTTTAAAGATAAAATTGACATTACTTGACCGGGTCTTCACCCCCGGGGTGAAAAGGATGACACTTCATGAGCCTGACCATCGCCAGCCCGATGCCCTGCAACACACCGTATTTGGTAATCGCGTCAGACGCATATTGCGAACAACTTGGATCGAAGCGGCATGTCGGCCCGAATAATGGAGAAATCACCATTCTGTAGCCTTGAATGAGCCAGAGACACAGGTGTCGCATACCAATTGGTGCCTTTATGTGCTTTGACGCAGCAAGCGCATGCGTTCCAGCGAAGATTTCCAGAACTGAGTCAATTCGTCTCGCGATTGCAAGAGAGCGTCCCGTTTAGGAAATACAAGCACCCCGCGGCCTGCTACCATGTCCGGGTGTGATTGCCTAACCATGTCTCGAAACACTCGTTTGACACGATTACGCCGGACTGCATTCCCGAATCGTTTCCCGACAATGATCCCCACTCGCGTGGGAGCATCGCCCATCGCGCAGGTGAGAAGATTGAAGAGATTCGTCGAAAGCCGGCGGCCATGACATTTGACCGTTTGAATATCCCGGGTGCTCCGTAAAAAGATCGTCATCGGTCGCGGTGGTCTTCGGCGTCATGCAAAAAGGAGTAATCCTTCATTCTATCCCACCCTATGATCCATGTGGAGATTACGAGGTGGTAGGTGACCGTACACAGCAACACGAAGGGATTTGAAACGCACTCCGAAGAACAGCGCTGGTCAGACACACGGTGTCTAAACGGTCAACCGTGCTCGTCCTTTCGCCCGACGGCGAGCCAGAACCTTACGACCATTTTTGGTGCTCATGCGTTTTCGAAATCCATGCTCACGCTTCTTCTTTAAGTTCGATGGTTGTCTAAATGTAAAAGACATAGGTCTCCTTCCACTCACGTACGATTAAGATGCTGCTTAAAATGAACGGTGAATTATAGGGGAGGCATTGAGAGGAGTCAATTTGATGATGCTCCTGACGATGTAGACTGCTTTGGATTCAATACTATAAGAACCAGCACCTACAGGCCTTCATGTTTGAGGCGCTTTTGCGGTCTTGTGCCAGAATGCCACAAGTCTGATACAGATTCTTCGTTGACTTCTATCTAAAATATGCGAAATACATTAATATGCTGACTGAATAATCAGAATGAGTAGTGGCACCGAGCTTGCTCGTCCCCATGAGTGAGAATCTTTTCGAAAGGTATGGCCCGTTAAGGTAAGAACTTCTCTTTCATCTGAAGGCGACAATACGGCTGAAACAGACACAACCCTTTAACTTAGTGCATGAATAGATAAAATAGCCCGCAGGCTGGCAATAGAACTCTTAAGGAGGGCCTTTTGTATGCAGAGCCGAGTATTCCTTATACCCATGGCACTTGCTGTCGCGATAACAGCCGGATGCGCGGACCCACCCACCCAACAAATCCAGGAGGCTGAAAAAGCGCTCAAAGAGGCGCAGGAAAGCGGTGCGTCTACCTATTCCCCTGACGAATACGCAAAACTCGAGGGCACTCTCGATACCTTACGGAAAGAAGTATCAGAGCAAGATGGAAAGTTCGCGCTGTTTCGAGATTACGGGAAGGCACAGCAGCTATCCATCTCGGCGAAGTCAGAAAGTGAACGAATAAAGGTCGCCACCGCACAAAAGAAGGAAGAAGGCAAAGCCGCTGCTTTGCAGGCGCAGCAGGTGGCCGAGGAAGCCGTGAAGGCAGCTCAACAGTTGGTCGCCAAAGCGCCGGTCGGCAAAGATCGTGCGGCAGTGGAAGCCATCAAGAACGATGTGGAAGGGCTGAAATCACTACTGAAACAGGTACAGGATTCAATCGACAAGCAAGATTACCCGGCGGCACAAACCCAAGCCAAGGCGATCCACGATATGAGCCAGGGAGTTCAAACCGAAATACACAACGCCTTGGCCAAGGTGGGAAGAGGCAAGCCGTCTCTTTCAAGGAGACCATAAGGTTTCTCGTATGCTCTTAGATCGGGTAAATCGAACGCTGACATCGGCCCTCTGCGTCGTCTGCTTAAGCGGGTGTGTGCAGGCCGTTCCCCCTGACCTCCTTACGGCTCTTGAATCCATCGATCAGGACATGATTGCGTTGCGCGCTCCGGAAACAGAGCCTGAAGAATACGGTGCATTCGTGAGACAGTGGATTGCGCTGAAGTCGCGAGTGGAGTTGGATGACGATGTGATCCGATGGCCATGGGAGACAAGCGAACTGGAGAACGAACTACGAGGTCTCTATCTCAGGGGAGAACGAACTGTCTCGCAGCTCCATGATCGTCAAGCCAATCGGCAACGCGCGGCACAATCGAAGGTGGAGAGCATCGAAGATCGGCTTCACCTCATGAGGTCTCATGTTGGGTCAATTGACGGACGGATTGTCCTCGGAGAGCGAGTCGTCCAAACAGATCTCCTTGTGAAGCAAGCACGGATCTTCTTTGAGCAGAAAGACTACCAGCGGGCCATTCAAAGGGCCGAAGAGGCCGATCAAGCACTCATGCACCAGACAGCATTACTGAATCAGGAACTGGGACGATACGCCGATGGGAAACGGATCGCGTCGTGGCAGGCCATGGCTCAACAGACGATGGACTGGTCGCGAACGCACCAATCACCGGCCATCGTCGTGAGCAAAGCTGAGCGGGAACTGATCCTGTACAAAAATGGACGCAAGGTACTCTCATACCCCGTCCGATTGGGGTTCAACGGCATTCGAGAAAAGCAGTTTCAGGGGGATGGCGCCACACCCGAAGGCCGGTATCGTGTGATCGATAAGCGCGGGCCAGGACAAACACAGTTCTATCGTGCCCTTGTGCTCGACTACCCCAATGCCGAGGACCGCCGTCGGTTCGACCTGGCGAAAAAGACCGGTCACATCGCCCTGGGAAAGGGGATCGGTGGCCTGATCGAAATCCACGGAGTCGAGAATGAGTATGCGCAGCAGACGCTTGGATGTGTCATGCTGGATAATCGCAGCATGGCGGCACTCTTCGAAAGCGTCCCCGTCGGAACTCCGATCACCATCGTCGGCGCCTTAACGGGACAGAATGCCGTGGCTCTTGCCCTGTCCGAGCTGGCGCATCATAATAGACAGGAAATCTGAGAGAGGACCACATGGGCCGAGTCCTACTTGCCTGCGCAGCAGTCACATGTCTTCTCGTATTGATCGCAACGGCACCGGATACCAGGCCTGTAGCCTCCGCATCGCCCCAGGTGGTTCACCGGCCTGTTGTCCAGGACGGACCTGGCCTACGTGCATTGCAAGCCAAATACAAAACCCTCTCGAAACAGCTTTCCCAACTGAAGCCGAGCCAACCGTATATCTTGGTCGACACGGCGAGGAACAGACTCTACGTCAAGCACCAAGGAGAAGTGGTCCTGGATGCCATCGCGTCGACCGGCAGTGGGACGATTCTCGACAAACCCGGCGATGACAGCAGCCAGTGGATTTTTGACACGCCACGCGGCGAGTTTCTCGTGCAATCGAAACTCACGAAGCCCACCTGGATCAAACCGGATTGGGCATTTGTTGAAGAGGGACTCGGGGTTCCGAAGAACGCCGCCGAGCGTGCTGAGCCGGGTGTGCTTGGTGACTATGCCCTGGGCTTTGGGAAAGGGTATTTCATCCATGGGACGCTCTACACGCGACTGCTGGGAAAAAACGTGACCCATGGCTGTATCCGTCTTAATGATACCGACCTGAAAGGTGTCTACACACTCGCTCGAGTCGGGACACCGATCATGATCTTTTGATCCCTCTGCACGCGCAGATCAGACTTATGAACTGCGCCATTCTTCTGCTCATCGCCCTCACGACTCCCAGCTGGGGAAAGGACCTAGAAGCTTTTCCCAACCTCAACCTCAATGACCCTCATAGCGTCAAAGAAGCCACCCGAGTCCTGGAGGAAGAACTCAAACTCGCCGCACGTCCCCACACCTATGTCCTGATCGATTTGGCCCGGAACACCATTCATATCAAGGGGCGAGGGGTAGAGCTGCACCACATGCCTATCGTGCAGTGGTCGGTGGGATCATGGGAGAAACTGACCGGCATTCATCGATTGGTTGCTCGTCCACAAGTCGTTCGTCGCAAGATCGAACCAGGCAAGGGGGATGAACAGGAACCGATTTCGTTAACCGACATGCCTGCGGACTATGACCTGTCGTTCGCATCCGGCCTGACGATCAACGTGGTACCCTTAGCTGAGAAGGGCAATCTCGCGCAAGGCATTGCCTTCATGGGGAAGGCCTGGTGGCGTCGCCTGAAAAACTGGACCAGCACGATCGGGACGGATCAACCATCCACATCCGCTGCGCAGCTCGAAATCACCGTTTCCGTTGATCATGCACAGTCGTTAGCCTGGTCGCTGGTCGATGGTATGGCCGTACTCATTCGGCGTTCAGCCGATCACTAAGCAGCCGATCAATGGGATGGAGGTATGTCCCTCCTCGGCGAGAGAATCGTGCGAATAGTGAGCGACAATAGCTGGTAGCCGAGCGTACGGACCGGAACGGCCAGTCCCTCCTCATCGTGAAGGCTCACTCGAACACATCTTCTCATTGCGTCCAGAACGAAAGGCGGTAGAATCGCGTATCCAGCGGCGTGCTATCCAATCCCCGGAATAGACCTTCAGCCAAGACGTTCTTCGCCGCACTCACCAGAGACGACGGGCAGGCGCCGTGTGAAGCGATTGAAAGAAGATGACGCACAATTCAAGATCTGGCCCCACTTTTTCGCCACAAATGGGGTAACGAAGCAATGAGGCGGGACTATCATCATATCAAGGTGGCTTTTCGTATGATTGGTTTGACCGAGAAGCAACTCATGGGCAAGTGGTACAAAGTCAAGAATCGACCCCATGACCCCACTCAACACCGGTGGGATGGGCGCGTCGACGATCACGGCCTTCACGCCCACGGGTTCAAC
>CABVRV010000042.1 GCA_902500755.1 uncultured Nitrospira sp. | reverse complement strand
GAAAATACTATCACCCTGAATCACTCACCGATGACAGATGCTTGTCTACCGGTGTATCCACCTCTCATTACAGATGTAACCCAATCTGCGCTTGATTATTGAGGTTATCCCTGGATAATCCCGATGCAGATGGCGTGGGCGACAAATCGGCCGTAGGTTGCGTCCTTGCACCCGTTCCATTCTGATTCCACCCAGCATGGCAGAGTTGGGGACGGATCTTGCCTTGTGCAGCACTAATACGAGTCCTTTCTTGTGGCATTGCAGCTCCGGAGGAGGAGTTTGATGAGCCTATCGGTGTGTGAGTAGACGCGCAAATTCAGAGGCTGAAAGAACAGGGACACCGCTATAGTCCGAGAATTCAAAATCCCGGTCGCCGGTCACAAGGTACTGAGGTTTTGGGGGTGTGGCCATTACATCAAGGAAAGGGCGGTCGTGTTCGTCACGGATAGGAAGTTTTGTGGAGACAGGATCAACAAATTGGGCTTGGGCATGGACAGTGGTCAAGAAGTCCTCCAGATTGACTCCAGCTCGGGCAAAAGCGGGTTGGAGTTTAGGACGGCGGACTACCGTCTCAAGTTCCGCAAAGGTAGCCGCACTCATAATGGGAATGATACGGCGCTGCAGGAGAGCCTGAACGATCCGCGCCGGAGGTCCCACAGCAGACAATAGGCCGGACACCAACACATTGGTGTCAAGAACGACGCGCATGTTTGCGCTGAACCGCCTCGACTTCGGCGGCGATCTGATCGGGTGTGATTCCTAACTCGCCGGTCGCGCGGCGGAGCTTGCGCACCATGCGGGCGAGTCGGGTGCGACTGGCGGCGCGTGCTGGTGATTCTAGGATCAGGATCTCAGCCCCTCGGTATGCAACGACGGGCTTGCCCCAACCTTTCACCCACGCCGAGGGGATGACCACGTTTGTTTTTGATATGTGCTTAACTGATTTCATCGGATCCAGCTTTCATCGGATTGATGCATGGGAGTATAGCACGGTGGGACGCTTTGGTATATCGCCGGTTAAGGGGGAATCACCAGCGATGCGTGACATATTGCTGCGGTAGCACAACCATGCTCTCAGACCTGTTGGCTATGTCATCCCTGGATGATCCCGATGCAGATGGCGTGGGCGACGAACCGGCCGTAGGTTGCGTCCTTGCACCCATTCCAATCAGACTCTACCCAATAGTTCCGCGTTGAGATCCGCTTGAGAAAGTGCTCCTGAGTAAAGGGACTTTTGCCGTCGCGGAGCAGTCCGTCAAAAAACTCGTTATACCCAATCGGCAAGCTGACCATGATCTGTCCGCCTGGGGCGAGGCATCGGTCTCGGAGGTGCTCGATGGCCTGTAGGAGCTTGGCTGGCTCGCGTGGTACTTCATCCCAACCCACGTGCTCCAGAGTTGAGATGCTCAGGATGAGGTCATAGCGTGCTACCGGCGTATACTCGACGATATCCTGATTGATGACTCCCGGCGCGACCTCATACTTATCGACCACGTCGTGGTGGATCGGGACATAGTGCGAGAGCACGTTGCCGACCTCGAGAATGCGCGCGGCCTGATGGCGAAGCAGCATTTCCCTAAAGATCGGAATCTCGACGCCGCGCTCGTTTTTCCATGTCTTGTTGCAGAAATGATAGAGGTACGGATAGGAACGTCCGTCGAAGACAAAAGCCTTGGCCCTTGTCCAGCGCGTCAGCGTCATTTTGGCGAAACGCCAATAGCGCCTCAAAGCACTTTCGTCGCCGATCGCGGCGTTGGTGTAGTCGTAGGTGTAGGGCATGAAAGAACTGACTACTCGAAAACGATGCGGGAGCCAGGGGATTTCATCTTGAAGATCTGCAGGGCGTTGTAGATGCCCTTGGCGGGATGGTTCAGGATGAGGCGAGAATTGGTGATGTGCGTGTCGAGCAGCTCATATTGCCCGCCGCTGTAGTACAGATCACAGTCGTCGATCTGACAGTTCTTGTAGACGTGATTATCCAGCGCAAGTTTTGCCTGGGTAAAGGTCTGTCCGTCGATAACGATATAGTTCGGTTCGAGTCCCATAGGTCCTTTACCTGGCGAACTATAGCAAAGTCAACGGCAGCCGTAAACCAGTGAAGAGGAGAGAGGCCATGTCACCTCGCAAATTGGAAGACATTCTAGTTCGGGACAATCCGAGACACGTTTCCACCTTGGGTCAGGAGATAGAGCTCTCCCAAACCATCCTGGCCGAAACTGGTGATCGACGAGGCAGCAAGCAACGGCCATTCGGTTCGTTCGACGGCGGAACCGTTGTTGAAGCGGAAACTGCGGACAAAACCGGCGCAGAAATCGGCGTAGAAATAGGTCCCTTGAATGGCCGGCGCGGCTGAACCGCGATAGACGAAACCACCGGTGACGGAGCAGGCTCCGTCCTCGTGTGGATAGTCGAGAATCGGCAACGTCAGTCCTCCATTGTTACAATTGGTTGAAGGATTAAAACAGGCTGATCCCTCCATCAGTCGCCAGCCGTAGTTGAGCCCGCGTCCGGCATTCGGTCCCGGCGACACGTTGATTTCTTCTCTCGCCGCTTGTCCGACATCGGCGATGTACAGATCGCCCCCATCAAAGGCAAAGCGCCAGGGATTCCGCAGCCCATAGCTCCACACCAGCTGATTGCCTCCAGTGAGAATAAATGGATTCACGCCTCCACTGGTGCAGGCTGCTCCTGGGGTGGCCGGATCAATTCGAAGAATTTTGCCCAACTGACTCGCAAGACTTTGCCCGTTGTTGTTCGGATCGCCTGAACTTCCTCCGTCGCCGACTCCCGCGTATAGACATCCCTCCGGCCCGAAGGCCACCATGCCTCCGTTGTGGTTGGCAAAGTTTGCATGGGGAATGGTGACTAAGATCACCTGCGAAGTTGGATCAGCAACATTGGCATCCGATGCCGACACCAACAATCGACTGATCGTAATGGCGCCATTGGCGTCTGTATAAAAGATGTAGAACCGGCCATTGGCATTGTAGTTGGGATCAAAGGCCAGACCTAATAATCCTCGCTCCCCGCCGCTCGTGATGCCGGTCAGCGTGAGGAATGTCGAGAGCTGGCTTCCTGTTGTCCGATCAAGAATTTTTATTGTGCCTTCCTGCTCCGCGACAAACAGGCGATTCACATCCCCGCGAGGAGCAGTCAGGAATACCGGAGAGTTCAGGTTACTCGAAATGGGTTGGAGCTTCAGGCTGGTGGAGGTCGGACTGGCGTCCTGAGTCTCATCTTCTTCCCCGCAGGCGGCAAAGATACCGGTGAAACATACACAAAGGATCGTTCTGAAGATCACCGATGTCATGTGTAACCTCTTGTTCTACTTGATAGATAATTCACACCTTATCATCCCATTAGGCAGCAAATCTCTAGGCCAGCTGACTGTAACCGGCTCAGTTCGGGGCTAGGTATTGTCAAGTCTCAGCGAACCTTCGTCCAGAATGTGGGTGGAAAACTATGACTATGCGGACAGTATTTTATCTTGATCCGCTCAATGCGACTCTATAGAATAACCCAGCTTTTCGGGTGGTTAGCTTCGAGTTTGACTCCGCCCGCCTTGGGTTTCCCCACTCGCGCATGTACTTTGGATGGGTTGAAGCCACGGAGAGCCGTGTGACAAAAGGAGTCCGTTTAACCAGCAGGAGGTTTTCCCGTGAGTGACTCAGCGATTATCACGTTTGCCCTCATAGCCGCCGTGGCTGGTATTGGCTATGGGTTGTACCTTGCGATGTGGGTGTTCAAGCTGGATGCTGGCAATGCAAAGATGCAAGAAATTGCAAAGGCCATTCAAGAAGGGGCCAGCGCATATATGAACCGACAATACAAGACCGTCGGTTATGTGGCTGCGGTGCTCTTCGTCGTCCTCTGGGGCGCTGGGGCCGTCTCCGACAAGTTTGGCCTGGTAACGGCGGTCGGATTCTTGGTCGGCGCGGGAGCCTCGTCGATTGCCGGCTATGTGGGGATGATCATTGCTGTGCGCGCCAACGTGCGAACAGCGCAAGCCGCGCACAATGGCATGAATGCCGCCTTGACCGTCGCGTTTCGAGGGGGGGCGGTGACGGGTCTGTTGTTGATCGGTCTGGGACTGTTGGCGATTACAACCTTCTATATGATCGCGCAATCAATAGCTGGGCAAGAAAAGGCCATCCATGCCTTGCTGAGCCTAGGATTTGGCGGCAGCTTGATCTCGGTGTTTGCCCGCGTTGGTGGCGGCATCTATACCAAGGCGGCGGACGTCGGGGCCGACTTGGTTGGCAAGGTCGAGGCGGGGATTCCGGAAGATGATCCGCGGAATCCGGCCGTGATCGCAGATAACGTGGGTGACAATGTGGGCGATTGCGCCGGGATGGCGGCGGACCTGTTCGAGACCTACGCGGTGACGACGGTCGCAGCCATGGTGCTGGCCTTTACGATGTTTAAGGGGGCGACTGCTCCGATCCTGTATCCTTTGGTCTTAGGAGGCCTGACGATTTTCGCGACGATCATCGGGGTTCTCTTCGTGAAGGTGAGCCCGGGTGAGGAGGTCATGACAGCGCTCTACAAGGGATTGTTTGTAGCCGGCGGGATCGCTGCCGTGGCATTTTTACCGATTACCCTCATGATTATGGGTGGGGTAGGAGGCGTCAGTGGATTCAGTTACTACCTCGCAGCGTTGATGGGATTGGCGGTGACGCTGGCGCTTGTGTTCATTACCGATTATTACACGTCGAAGAACTATGAACCGGTGCAATATATCTCCAAAGCGAGCGAAACCGGCCATGCGACGAACATCATCGCGGGGCTGGCAGTCGGCATGCAGGCGACGGCGGCGCCGGTGGTGGTGATCGCGGTGGCGATCCTGGGCAGTTTCTGGGTCTGCGGCGGTGCGGAATCGGGTGGGTTGTACGGCGTAGCGGTGGCGGCGGTGTCGATGCTCTCGATGGCCGGGATTGTCGTGGCGATCGATGCGTTTGGTCCGATCACGGACAATGCCGGTGGTATTGCCGAAATGTCGCATTTGGGTAAGGAAGTGCGGGACATCACTGATCCGTTGGATGCGGTTGGCAATACGACGAAGGCCGTGACGAAAGGCTATGCGATTGGGTCGGCCGCATTGGCGGCGGTGGTGTTGTTCGCGGAATATTCTCGCGAGGTGGCGGCGCACAATCCCGCGCTGGCGGCGTTCGACCTGTCCAACCCGAAAGTGTTGGTTGGTCTGTTCCTGGGCGGCATGTTGCCCTTCATCTTCGGCGCGCTTTGTATGAGGGCCGTGGGTGAAGCCGGTGGCTTGATCGTGGAAGAAGTGCGGCGGCAGTTCCGGACCATTAAGGGCATCATGGAAGGTACGGGGAAGCCGGAGTATGGCACCTGCGTCGACATTGTGACCCAAGCGGCCATTCAAAAAATGATGATCCCAGGCTTGATTCCTGTGGTGTCGCCGATTTTGGTGGGCGTGATCCTCGGTCCGCAAGCGCTTGGCGGCGTGCTAGTCGGCAGCATCGTAACCGGTTTATTCGTCGCGATTTCGATGACGAGCGGCGGTGGGGCTTGGGACAATGCGAAGAAGTTTATCGAAGAGCAGGGGTTGAAGGGCACCGACACACACAAGGCGGCAGTCACCGGTGATACGGTTGGCGATCCGTACAAGGATACGGCGGGACCAGCTGTGAACCCGATGATCAAAGTGATCAATATCGTTGCCCTTCTTATCGTGTCATTGATCGTCTGATAGAAGGTTCGAGGGAGAGCGACGGCGCCGTTTCCCGAAAGGGAAGCGGCGCTTGTCATTTATGGCCTTGTCTTGACGGGTTTCCTTGCCGTGGAGTATGGTGAATATATCGTCCCAAGCTGCTGACTAATCGCGAGAGTTTCCCCGGATGTACGGGAGGTGCTCGAATGGAAAAGCAGGAACGTAAGCAAGAGCCGCGACGCGAACCCCAAGGGAAGGAGGAGGTCAAGGCCAATCCCAAGGTCGTCGAGGCGGGTAAGAAAATGAAGGAAGATATCGACAAGCTGGTCGATGAAATCGACGATGTCCTAGAAAAGAACGCCGAAGAATTCGTAAAGAATTACGTTCAGAAAGGAGGGGAATAGCGCCGCTTCCAACTCTCCACTCTTACTCGATTCACTCTACGCCGTCTCCCAGCCCCTTGGTTTGACAAAGAAGAAGCGAGTTATTACAGTCTGGCTCGTTTCCCTGCAATGTGTCGCTTCAACGTAGATACGGCCCAGGCCCTTAAGGAGGCGAGAATGCAGTCCAAGCTCTGGGTCATTCGTCAAGTCGATCCCATCCAACGCGGCCGTTTATCACGGGCCTTATCCATCTCTTCGGCCACGGCTTCACTGCTTCTCAATCGTGGCGTCACCAACTTGGATCAGGCAACCGCCTGGATGTCTCCTATCCATACTCATGATCCCTTCCTGATTCCCGATATGGAACGCGCGGTTGACCGTCTGCATCACGCGATGCAACGGCGTGAGCAGGTCTGTTTTTATGGTGATTACGATGTGGATGGCATGTCCGCCACCAGCCTTTACCTGTCATTCTTCCGCACCCTCGGGGCCAACGTCAGGGCGTATGTTCCTCATCGCCTACGTGAGGGCTATGGACTTAATGAGTCTGCTGTTCGGACATTGGCGCGAGAAGGAGTGTCTCTATTGGTCACCTCAGACTGTGGCACTACATCGCACCACGAAATCAACCTTGCCAATCAACTCGGCCTCGACGTGATCGTCACGGACCACCATCAAACGGATACGGACATGCCGCCGGCGTTAGCCGTCATGAATCCGCACCGGCAAGAGGCCCGGTACCCCTTTCATGGGCTGTGTTCCGGTGGCCTGGCTTATAAAGTCGCGCAGGCCTATGAAGCGAAATACGGATCCGGTTCAGTACCGTTGGAGTCGCTCTTGGATCTCGTCGCACTTGCCACGATTGCTGACGTCGTTCCGCTGCAGGACGAAAACCGGCTGTTTGTCCGGGAAGGACTGGCTCACATTACAAAAGGCGCGCGCTGTGGCCTACGGGCCTTGAAACACGTGTCCGGTATCAGTCGCGAATGCACGGCGGAAACCATCGCGTTTAAACTCGGCCCTCGACTCAACGCAGCGGGGCGGCTAGATGAGGCAATCAAGGGCGTCAAGTTACTGACCACGGAATCTGAACGAGAAGCCAACGCGTTGGCTGAAGAACTTGACCGGTTGAATCAGGTTCGCCGTGAGCTTGAAGGCACGATCTTGGAGGAAGCGCTCGATCAGGCGAAGTCCCGAGCATTATCCGGCGGGATTGTCTTGTACGCGCGAGGGTGGCATCTAGGCGTTGTAGGAATCGTGGCTGCCCGCATCATGGAACGTTTCCATCGCCCGACCGTGGTGATCGCGGTCAATGAGAACGGCATTGGAAAGGGATCGGCGCGAACTGTGCCGGGATTCGACCTGTATCAGGCCTTAGCAGGGTGTCGGGATCTGCTCGTCGCCTTTGGTGGGCACCCGAGTGCGGCCGGCGTCACCATCCAAGAATCGCAGTTGCCCGCATTTTGCGAGCGGTTTAACACCATTGCGGAGAAATGGATCCAAAATACTCAAAGCACTCCCATACTTCATGTCGACTCAGAAGTGCGGTTGAATGAGATTACGCTGACGCTGCTTCGTGAAATTGGAACTCTGCATCCCTTCGGCGCAGGAAATCCGGAACCTACGTTTGTGGTGAAAGATTTGAACGTCCTCAATGCTCGAGTGGTCGGCGACAAGCATCTGAAGATGACGGTCCGACAGGATGGGTCCTTGCCGTTTGACAGCATAGGATTTGGGATGAAGTCGCTCGATGATCGCGGGTTGTCTCCGAACACGCCTATCGATGTGGCCTGCACGCCGGAGCTGAACCATTGGAACGGTTATGACCGGATTCAGTTGCGCATCCGGGACATCCGCGCGGCAGGGTGCGAGTAAGAAATGATGTACGAAACCGTGACGGATATCGATCAATTGCTGACTCGTCTGCAGGCCTACCAGCCGGAGGCGGATCTGGGAATGGTGCGAAAAGCGTACGAATTTTCAGCGAGAGCCCATGAGGGGCAAACGCGCCGATCCGGAGAGCCCTATGTAAAACATCCAGTGGCAGTGGCCGGCGTGCTCACGTCTCTCAAGACCGACGTCACGGCCATTGTGGCCGGGCTTCTTCACGATACGCTGGAAGATACAGTCGCGACGGCCGACGAGCTTCAGAGGGAGTTCGGTCAGGAAGTCGTTCACCTGGTCGATGGTGTGACAAAGATCGGGAAAATTACGTTTCGCAGTTCAGAAGAAAGGCAGGCTGAAAATTTCAGAAAAATGGTGCTATCGATGGCTGATGACATCCGCGTGGTCATCATCAAGTTGGCCGATCGACTCCACAACATGCGCACCCTGGAACATCTGAAAGAGAGTAAACGGCGTGAAATCGCGCAAGAGACGCTGGAAATCTATGCGCCTCTGGCGAATCGTATCGGTATTGGATGGGTAAAAAACGAATTGGAAGATTTGTGCTTGAAACACCTCAATCCGGATGTCTATGAGACCTTGCGGGTGCGCGTGGCGAAGCGCGACGAAGATCGGCAGCAGTACATACAAGAGGTGCGAGCACTTGTCGAAAAAGCCTTGGCGGAGAATGGCTTGGTCGGCGCCGTCTATGGGAGACCGAAACATCTCTATGGCATCTATCAAAAGATGAAGAAACAATCGATCTCGTTTGAAGAGGTGTACGATCTCACGGCATTGCGGATCATTACCGATACAAAGATGAACTGTTATGCCCTGCTTGGCGTCATCCATTCGTTATGGCGCCCGCTGCCGGGACGTTTCAAAGACTACATCGCCATCCCGAAGTCCAATCTCTATCAATCTCTGCATACGACCGTCGTCGGGCCGAAAGGCGAGCACGTGGAATTTCAGATTCGCACGGAGGAAATGCATCGTGTCGCTGAGTACGGCATCGCAGCTCATTGGAAATACAAAGAGCAGGGGCGTGTGCAGGATAAAGACAGTAAGGCATTCGGATGGCTGAGGCAATTCATCGAATGGCAACAAGATCTCCCGGACAACCGCCAGTTCATGGATTCCGTGAAGCTCGAACTCTTCCATGACGTTGTCTACGTCTTTACCCCGAAAGGCACTGTGAAAGAACTGCCTAAAGGGGCGACGCCGGTTGACTTTGCCTATGCTATTCACACGGAAGTCGGTGATCACTGCGTCGGCGCGAAGGTCAACGGGAAGATCGTTCCGCTGAGGTATGAGGTGTCCAGCGGCGATACCATAGAAATTTTGACATCGTCGAATCAGACTCCGCACAAGGACTGGTTGAAGTTCGTGCGAACGTCACGGGCCAAGACCAAAATCAAACACTGGATTAAGGCGGAGGAACAGAAGCGAAGTCTTGAAATCGGGCGACGTCTGCTCGAAGCGGAACTCCGTCGCCGTGGATTGGCTCCTTCGCAGGTTTCGAAGTCGGATGCGCTGCTCGAACTTGCCAAGCAGGAAGGCTATGCGACGATTGACGAGCTCGCTGCAGCCGTGGGATTCGGCCATATTGCGACGGCTCAGATCGTCGGGCGGTTGATGACTCCGGCAACCGAGAGAAGCGCGACCACTCTTGAGTCTGGTCTCGTTCAGAAAGTTGCCGGCGAGAGAGGGGCGGAGGGGAGCGTACAAGTCAAGGGAGGACGTGATCTCCTGATGCAACTCTCGCGGTGCTGTAACCCTGTTCCTGGAGACAAGATTTTGGGATACATCACGCGTGGCAGAGGGCTCACCATCCATTCCGTCGAGTGTCCCAACCTAGGCGCGCTGGATTATGATCGAGATCGTCTCGTCGAGGTCGAATGGGATACGGCTACACCCGGTCAACATGCGGTCAACATCGCCGTCATTGCTGAAGATAAAACCGGAGTGCTGGCAAACGTCTCTTCGGCGATTTCCGGATCTGATGCAAATATCAGCCGTGCCGAGATTACGACGAGAGAAGATCGTAAAGCTGAGTTGCATTTCGTGGTGGAGGTTGCCGACACGAATCACCTCAACCGAGTGCTGAAGGCAATCGAACGTGTGGAGGGCATCATAACAGCGCGGCGTTTGAGGTCCTGGCGAGGAAAACCCTAGGAGGATGTTTTTCAATGCGAGGCGTTAAGGCTGGCCGAATTGAAGCTTCGTTCCTTTCTCGATCTTGTATCCATCAACGGTCCCCCCGGCAATCTCAAGCACATACACGGCGTCGGCGTTGTTTGGACGATATTGAGGACACGAGTCATCGCTCTTTGTGCAAATAGGGACATTTCGCTCGATATGCGTGACTCGTTTCTTGTCGTCCAGCCAGATGAGGTCGAGCGCAATCTTGGTGTTTTTCATCCAGAAGGTCCAGGCCTGAGGCTCGCTGAAAAAAAACAACATCCCGTGATCCTTCTTGAGGTGATCTCGGTACATGAGGCCCTGAGCTCGCTTTCGCGGAGTGTCGGCAATTTCGGCCTGAATGGTGAGGCCAGAGGGCGCGCGAATTGAGATGAGTTCTGAGTCGGCAGCCGCTGGAATCGGCAGATGTTCGAAGAGCAGTCCCATTATGATCAGGGAGAACAATACGTGTACCGTTGATGGTTTCAGGAGCATGAGCGCATCGTAATGATCGGGCTGTCTCCAGTCAAGGCGGCCGTTTCTGAGAAGCTGCGATGGGGCGGTTACGGCTCGAGGAATATTGCAATCCTGTCAGTCGTTGTGCCATCCTCCAACTGAATTAAGAAAGGATTTCATGCAGGAAAAACGACGAGTGCTCTACAAAAAAGGTGTGTTCGTGTGCCCCGGATGTCGCCAGTCCTACGTCCAGGAAAAGTGGATCGAAGAATGGCGGATCCGCTGCCATCGCTGTACGTATCGTGGAACGTTGACAGAAGTGTCGGTTGAAGAGCATATGGAGGAAGAGACCTTTCGACACTAGCGACTTCTCTCCTCATGCTCGGCGAATCCTAACGTCGTGCTACCACACCTCGTTCAGAATCAGTCTCTCAGTCGATTGCGGCGTCTTCTGGCCGTCGCGCTCACGTGTGTCAGTCTGACCTCGGGTTGCGTCGCGTTGTCACGGGCAGGTGACGCCTTGCCCTCGATTAAGATTCTCGTCACCTACCATTCTCTCTCAGGAAACACCGAGCGCATGGCGGAGGCTGTCGTGGCTGGAGCCGAGTCGGTTGCCGGTACCCAGGCTGTGTTGAAGCGCGTGGGTCAGGTGACGGCAGATGATTTGTTTTCGGCCGACGCCGTGATCGTCGGCTCTCCGGTGTATTGGTCCAATATGTCCGGAGAGGTGAAGACGTTTTTCGATAACTGGCAGTTCAAGTTCGGCGTCTTCCCCGAATTCAAGATGAAAAACAAGGTTGGAGCGGCTTTTGCCACAGGGGGGCAAGCCTCAAGCGGAAAAGAAGTCACAATGCTGACGATTCTCGCCGCGATGCTGGGCAATCAGATGATTGTCGTGAGCGATGGCGGAGCGTTTGGCGCATCCGCGACCACCGAGGGCAACAGTCCAGGGATTGATGATCAGGAGCTTGCGAGTGCCAAGGCATTAGGCCGCCGTGTGGCCGATGTGACGAAACTCATCAGGCGGGGGTCCGAGCAATAAGATACAATGTTGGGTCACCATAAACATACGCATGAATAGTATGTGGAGGCGGGAAAGTTTATCGTTCCACAGTACTGGTTGACGCTCCCTGCACGGCAAGCTCAACCAATTGATGGATGTTCTTGGCACAACGACCGCAGTTGCCGTTTTGCTTGAGGCCGAACTTGGACTTGAGCTGGCAAGGCATCACGAACCCTGCCCGCCCTGCCTCACGGACATCTGATTCTGTAATTCCTCTGCACAAACAAACGTACATGAGGGTTCCTGTTCTTTGAGTGGACGATTATGAGAAGCATTATCAGTATGCCATCAAATGGATCATCTGTCAAGCACCCATCCTGGTCGTGGAATGTCCAGCGCAGACGGCTATCTATGACGTCGAAGTCGGCTAGGAGAGAGTCATTTCGAGTTCGTTCACCATCTCTCGGATGGTATCGAAGCCTGCTTGCCAGAACGCCTCTGACGTCATGTCGACGCTCATCTTGCTCAGAATATCATTCGGTGATTGAGATCCGCCGGTTGCGAGCAGCTCGAGATACTTCGGGACGAATGACGCACCTTGTTCTTTGTACATGCGGTAGAGGGCCAATACGAGAAGGTTTCCGAAGCTGTAGGCGTAACAATAGAATGGACTGGCAAAGATATGGGGGATCGTCAGCCACTCCCATTGAAACTCGTCCGGCACCTTGACGCTTTTGCCGAATTGCTGCCGAAGTTCAGCGAGATAGACCTGCGCCAGCTGATCGCCTGTTGCGCCGTCTGCAATCATCTGATGAGCCAGCTGTTCAAATCGAACAAAATAGGCCTGCCGGAGTATTGTCGCGTAGATATCGTCCAATTGGTTTAACAGCAGTCCCTGTCGCACCGTCTTCTTCGGTTCCTGGGACATCAAGGCATCCGAGAGAATGCGTTCGCCGAACACGGAAGCCGTTTCAGCCAATGGGAGTGTCGCATGGAAAGTGAAGACCGAATGGTCTTTCGCCATCATGCCATGGACGGCATGCCCCAGTTCATGCGCCATCGTGGCCACGTCTCGAGCTTCACCCGTGAAGTTCAACATGACGTAGGGGGTTAAGCCAGGCGCGACGCTATAGCAATAGGCTCCGCCAAGCTTGCCAGGGCGCGTCGGTGCATCTATGTGCCTTGCTCGAAAGACCTCTTCAGCCAGGTCGGCCAATTGAGGGGAGAAACCTCGATAGGCTTCGAGTACCATCGCAACCGCGTCTTCGTATCGATATTTCTTCGTTTCGGTCCTGTGAGGAGCATAGATATGATAGCGGCTCATCGACGTGATCTTGCAGGCTTTGGCTTTCAGTTTGAAGTAGGTTTGAAAGATATCGGCATTCTTGGCACATGTCGCGAGCAAGACATCAACGGCCTGGTTCGGGACATCATTGCCGAGGTTCCGGGTGGCAATAGGAGAGTTAAAGGCTCGGAGTTCTACATTCTCTGATTTCCAATCGTTCACGAGCGTGCGATACATTTCTCCAATCAGGTCGCGCTGGGCTGAGAACACACGATAGAGTTCTTGATAGGCGGCCTGGCGAATGGACGCGTGAGGGCTCCGCACGTGGCTCATGAGTTGCTCGCGATTCATGGTGCGTCTCTTCCCATCGACCGTCAGGGTGAATGTCAGTCCGTTGGTCACCACATCGTAGAGCGTGTTGACCGCGCTGCGTCCGGTGACATTCTTGACGTTGATGATTTTCTCCTCGGCTTCCGAGAGCGTATGGGATTTGTAACGTCTGATGGTCTCGAGGTGATACCGGAGATCGCCTGCATCGGCCATCAAACGTTCGGCGTTGAGCGAATCGACGCCTTGCCACCAGAGCTCGAAAAACAGCAAGCGATTGTTCAATGCCGTGAGGCGCTCCTCGACCCGGGATTTGAGTGCGCGGGATTTCGCATCTTTCGTATTCTCCGAGAACCAGAGGTAGGCAAACGCTCCCAGTCGGTTTGAGATCTCGGCAATTGATTCGGTCAGTTTGAGGATCGCCAAGAAATCTGGACTGGCCATGGTCGCCTGCAATTGAGGCCGCGCCGATTCTACTTGCCCCACAAGTTTTCCCAGCTCAACCAGGCTTCGTTCCACATCGATGGGTGGCTTCTTGACGAGGTCACTGAGATCCCATCGGTCGTGTGTGATGGGTGTGGAAGTCTTATGACGAGGTCGGCGTTGAGCGGCCATGAACATCTCCTCTAGGTTGATTTCATGTCTACGGGAACGTGATTTTATCATCAGCGGATGGCGCCAGTGGAGAAAATTGTCGAACGAAGCAGGTAGCGCGACGTCGTTGACAGCCGATCAGTAGGATGCAAAGATCGCGCAAGCGTACTCCACATGAACGATCACGAACTGCAGCGAGTGGTTCAATACGTGACGGCAAGCACGTCGTACGCACGCGAGACTGTGAGTGATATTCTCCGTACGGGCTTTGCGGAGCTGTCGTCGCTGTCCGCTAGTTCAATGCAGCCCTTCGAGAGGGAGGCTCTTTTAGAATATGTCTCACAGTGGACCATCAAGCGAACTGGGCAGCCGGAGCCATTAGTTCGTGAAGTGTTGAGTTGTGCCGGGCGATGGTTGGATGAAGTCTACGATGAACTTGCCAAGCGGCATCCGGAGGAGTTGGGGCTGACGTCGAATCATGAAGGTGATGCAGAGAGTGAGTGAGCCATGGGACGGTCTCGTTCGAAAACAACGTTCAAGCTGGTTACCCATCTTCGAGGTGAGCGTCCGGGACCGATGCCCGCGTGGAAACGTGAAGAGGAAGGGCTGTCTCGCCAACTGCACGATCGATGGAGCACTCTTCATCGGCATTGTGCCGATCAATCGAGTCATCTTCGTCTAGCCCGTCTTGCTCGCCGGCTCACACACTATGATTACGGGGTGAGAGAATCTGCGCTGGCTGAGTTAGAATTGGCTACCCAATTGATTCGCGCCGGGGTTCGGGTCACGTTTTTGCCTGAGTCGCAAGCACGAACAGCGGATCTTGAGTGCCACATTGGCCATGAGCGTTTCTACGTGGAAGTCACGGCGATGGTGGGGTCGGCAGAGCGGCAGCGGTTGCCTCTTCGCGGACTTGATTTCAATGAGGCGCCGGGGGAAGAGAAGGACCGGGGTGTTATCTTGACTCATCGAATTCTCGCGCGCATTCAGCAAAAGGCGAAGCAATTGGCCAATTATTGTGACCCGGTGGTGCTCAGTATCTCCATTCCACGAGCCGACCTCCAGGGTGACAGGCCCTCTCGGCCTGAACCGACTTGGCTGGATCTCAAGTCCCTTGCCGGGTTGGTGACGGTCTTACTGACCAAGGTCTCGACCCTGAGTGCCGTGCAGATTTCGCTGTGGGATGTTGAGCCGCTTCCCTCACGATCGGCGGTCAAGCTGGCCAACGTAGGGCTGATTGAACGAGCCAAACATCAGCAGACCCAGCCTCGCGCGCGCATGCTGGTCTTGAACCCGAACGCCTCGGCTCCGCTCTCCGAATCCCATGATGTTTTGATCAGACAAACCTTGTAGCTCCTTCGCCTGCGGAGGGTGTTACGCTGTCTAGTTTCTCGTATTGTAAATGCGACCTCCGGATTGCTCATACTGCCGAAAGACAGCGATGGCTTCATTTCGACAGCGATCACGGGTTACAGTAATCTTACGCTTCTTCAGCTCCACCATCCAGTTTTTGGGTTTCGGAGCCTCGTCGAACCCGATCGCCAACGCATCGGCCGCACGCGCACCACAGATGACTTTCCGCACCCCGGACCAAAGGATCGCGCCATAACACATGGCGCAGGGTTCACAACTCGTTACCAGTTCGAGCCGCGGCAGACCCCTCGCGCCAAGATCGAAATGCCTCAGAGCGAGGTGTGCGTTGGCCAAAGCCACCATTTCGGCGTGGGCGAGCGAACAGTTGGTGGGTTCCACGACATTCACCCCGACGGCGATGAGTCGGCCTGTTTGAGATTCAAATACGGCAGCGCCGAAGGGTCCACCGGTTCGGGCAGTGACGTTGCTCAAGGCGAGCTGGATGACGAACCGCATGCGATCGCGAGCCGCCATGATCGGATTTTGTCGGCGACGCGCCAAACGGATGGTCCAGGATGGTAGGCGAAAGGGAGAAGCGGATGAGAAGCCGGATTTCACGACGGTAGAGAAAGCTTCAACGATTCAAGATTCTTCGTCACCATGGCATCGCCATTCTTGGTAGAAACGTCAGTGCCGGTGGCACACACTGTTCGGCATTCATCGAGGCGGCCGAGTTTCTGGAGCGACTGTGCGAGAGCGAGGTAGGCGGCTGAATAAGTCGGTTTGACCGTCACGCACTGGCGCAGTGATTTGGCGGCCTCTTCGAAGTTTCCGTCGTCCATATAGGCTTTCCCCAAGCCGAACCAGGCCACATCATCGTTTGGGTCCATCGCTAAGACTTTCTTCAGCGGTTCGATTCTCGGATTCGGCATCATACCCTCCCATTGTTGAGAGCAGACGATAACAGCCACGACATCCATTGTCTACGGTGTTTTCTGCGTGATAATCTGAACGAGTCTTTCGTATCTCGTGAAGTGAATCTCGTTGGGGAGAGAGCAGATGGTGTATAGCGTCTACGACGAGCAAGAATAACCCGGGCCAAGCCCTTTATGGGCGTGTGTCCATAGGCTCTTTACTTCAGATGAACGAGGCTTCACGGTAATTGATTATGGGGAAAACCGGTCTCGTCTATCATCCAGCCTATCTCGATCATGATATGGGACCAGGGCACCCTGAGTCTCCTAATCGGTTGCGTGCGATTATGCAGCGGCTGGACCTGAGTGGGACGGCCGCGCGTCTTGTTCGGATCGACCCGCGACGAGCAGAGGATGAGTGGGTCACACAGATTCATACTCCCGACTATGTAGCGGCGATTACTCGAGAGGCTCCTTCGAGTGGACGTGTGTCTTTGGACCCTGACACGTCGATGTCGCCTGGCTCATTGGATGCTGCGTACTTAGCCGCGGGTGGGGCGTTGGCGGCGGTTGATGCCATCATGGCGCACCAAGTTGATCATGTGTTCTGTGCCGTCCGGCCACCGGGTCATCATGCCGAAGCGGCGCGAGCGATGGGGTTTTGCTTCTTCAATAACGTCGCCATTGCCGCGCGTTATGTTCAAAGGAAATATGGACTTAGCCGAGTCTTGATCGTGGATTGGGACGTTCACCATGGAAATGGCACGCAGCATAGTTTTGAACACGATCCCTCGGTGTTGTTCTTCAGTACCCATCAGTATCCCCATTACCCGGGCAGCGGTCGAGGGACTGAGCGAGGGAAGGGAGCGGGAGAGGGGTGTACGATCAATGTGCCGATGGAGGCAGGCGAAGGGGACGACGAATACCGCGACGTGTTTCAAAAATCGTTAGTGCCGGCAGCCGACGAGTTCAAGCCGGAGTTCGTGATCATCTCAGCGGGGTTCGATGCGCATAAAGATGACCCGTTGGCAAGCATGGGCCTGACCGACGCCGGGTACAGCGAGTTGACAAGCGTCGTGGCCGGGATTGCAACACATCATGCGAAGGGGCGAATTCTTTCCTCTCTGGAGGGTGGGTACAACCTCACTGCCCTCGCCGCCTCCGTGGAGGCCCACGTCAAGGCGTTATTGGCCTGTTGAATGCTGTGCCGACACGCTAACAGGCGACAAGCTGTGAGGCTTTCAGGAGTAGTGAGGTGTCAGCCTGGAACCTGTGCACTTGTCTGCCGACCAGCTGAGTAGTTGCGACGCATGCGAAGAACTTCGATCATTGCCTCTCTTGCCGTCGTTCTAGCCGGTGGAATCTACTTCTATTACACCGAAATCAAACCGGTCGTGATTTTCGGGTTGCGCTCGGATTATGCCCATGCCATTCCATTTCAAGAAGTCCCTCAAGGACTAGTAAGCCTCAAGGCCGAGGCCTGTGGCCAATGCCACCGCGAAATTTACGAGGAATGGAAAACGAGTATCCATGCGCATGCCTACGAAGATCCGTTTTTTCAAGCTTACTGGAAAAAGGATAAGAACATTTGGGTGTGTCTCAATTGCCATACCCCGCTTGAGAATCAGCAGCCCACGCTGGTAGACGAAATCCCGCGGGGGCGAGTCGAGCAAGCGATTCAAAAGCCCAACCCACGATACGATCCTGAGTATCAAAAGGAGTCGGTGACGTGTGCCGTCTGTCACGTGCGTGACGGGGTAATTTACGGGCCGTTTGAAGACTCGGTGGCTCCGCACCCGACGAAATACGATCCCAATTTTAGAACGGCACAGCCCTGTTACCGCTGTCACAATGTCGTGTCCGGACCGGCACAGTTCTATAACGTCGGGCCCTGCGGCACCTATGCTGAATATGAGGGTAAGTTCTTCATGGAAGAGCGCGGTTTCATCTGTCAGAGTTGCCATATGCCCGAGATCGATCGGTCGGTGGCTTTGGGTGGGCCGGTGCGCAGAGGGCGCCAGCATCTCTGGCGAGGCGGGCATGATCCGGATATGGTGAAACGGGCAGTGGCAGTGCAGGTCAAAGCGGATATCGCTTCCCCAAAACCGGGCGACCGAATCGGTGTGACACTCACGCTCATCAACGCGGGAGCCGGGCACAAGATTCCAACGGGAGACCCCGACCGATTCTTTACCGTGGAGTTCTCTGTGGAGGATCAACAGGGAAACGTACTTGAGCAGCAGAGCTCGACGATGGGACGTTGGATTCTATGGCAACCGGCGATTATAGAGTTGTATGATAATAGATTATTGCCGTTGGCTAGCCGAGAATATCAGTTTGCCTATCGGTTGCCGGGGAAAATGGATGGACTGCGTCTCAGGACACGGGTACGGTACCACATTTTGACGGATGCGCAGCACGAGATGCTGCAAACGAAATACGGTCTTAGCGGGGATGATCCTTATCGCTTCGTCGTCTATGACCGGACGGTCCCATTATCCGGTGATCTGGACTTTGCATGGGGAAAGGAAGGAGGTCTCTCGCCAAGCCTTGAGGGCTCACATGGGGTGGATAGTTGTCAAGAGCGTGGCTGACAGTTGACCATCGAGGACGGAGTGTGTTGAGAGGAACTTTACTGTGATCCATCCTTTATTGATCGATACCGAGTCGCTTCAGCAGCAATTAGGCCGACCCAACCTCGTCATCATTGATGTTCGTGGCAAAGCAGCCTATGAATTCGGCGGCCATATCCCCGGCGCCGTCCATTCAACGTGGCATGACTACAGCGATCCGAACGCCGTGCCGAAGGGGTTGCTGAATCCTGACTTGGGTCAGATCGAGCAAATTCTCCGTCGTCTCGGGATCAACAACGACAGCGATGTCGTCATCTATTCCAACCCCTTCGACAACTGGGGGGATGAAGGGCGGATGTTTTGGATGTTGGAATATCTCGGTCATACACGACTCCGTATTTTGGATGGAGGGTGGGTGAAGTGGACGGCCGAGAAGCGACCGTTCGAACACGGATCCGTGTCTCCTCCGCCGGGTACCTTCAAGGCTCATCCGGCGCAGCCGTTGCTGACGCTGAAGGAGGACCTCAAAACGATCGTCAGATCTCCGCATCCGCACACGGCGATTCTGGATGCTCGTAGCGTCGAAGAATATCTTGGGAAAGAGGTGTCCGGTATTCCGCGGCCTGGGCATGTTCCCTCTGCCATCCATGTGGCATGGAATGGATTTCTGAACAAGGATGCGACGGTGAAGGATTCCTCGGTGATCACGGAGATGTTGCAGGCGAAGGGGGTTCAGGTCGAGCAGGACGTGATTTGCTACTGTACCGGCGGCGTTCGATCGGCCTGGCTCTATTTCATCCTGAAACTAGTGGGGTATCCACATGTCAGCAATTATCCAGGATCGTGGTGGGAGTGGAGTCGGGACTTTGCAGCTCCAGTCGAGAAAGATTTGTACGCACTCCAAAAAATTCTCGGGTTCGACCCTGCCGCCAAACAATCTTGACAGGCCAGGGAGTGCTGTGTAAGGTGAACTCATGAAAACCAATCGACGCAAGCTGCGAATTCTCAACCATCAAGGAGGCAGCCATGATGAGCAGAATCATTCGTAGTGCGATGTTGGTCTGTGGGGTTGGCATGTTGGTCGGAGCACCAGCGCTGAACGGGTTGGCGCTTGCCGGACATGTCCGTGATGCAGTTGAGCATGCAAGGGCCGCCGTGTCGCACGGCAAGGAAGGACACGCGGATGTCTGTACCGAACATGCAGAAGCAGCGCTCAAGAATGCGCAGGGTGCGAGAGTGAAGAGCCCGCATTTGGATGAAGGTATCAAGCACCTCATGGAAGCCGTTAAACATGGCAAGGCTGGGCATGCAGACGCCTGTACCGAGCATGCCGATGGGGCGGCCACACACCTGGTTGAAGTGAAAGAAAAGTAGTCGACGAGAAGCAGCCACGGCTGCGACCAGGTGCCTTTTTTAGAACGGGCAGGGACA
Organism: uncultured Nitrospira sp.; assembly: GCA_902500755.1. Classification (GTDB taxonomy): domain Bacteria; phylum Nitrospirota; class Nitrospiria; order Nitrospirales; family Nitrospiraceae; genus Nitrospira_D. The sequence goes on along the minus strand of CABVRV010000042.1, from coordinate 10,585 downwards.
CCATCCCTGCCCGTTCTTGTATGAAATGGAGCGTCCTGTGCGCATCGGGTTTTACCAGTTCGATCCGCGGTTTGGTGAGGTGGACACAAACCTAGACATGGTCACGGCCAAGCTGGAACAGGCGGATGCCGATCTCATTGTGCTCCCGGAACTATTCGCGTCAGGCTATCAGTTCGTTTCTCAAGAGGAAGCTCAGCGGTTGGCCGAGCCGGTCCCAGATGGCGTAACGGTTCGTCGCTTGGCCGAGTTCACGAAGCGGCGCAAGATGCATCTTGTGGCGGGCCTTGCCGAACGATCCGGGACACGCTGTTACAATAGCGCCGTGGTCATAGGCCCGTCGGGGTTTCTCGGATGCTATCGGAAGACCCATCTCTTTTACGAAGAGACGCACTGGTTCAGCCCCGGCGACTCGGGATTTCTGGTGTGGGACATCGGGGCGGCGAAGATCGGGGTGATGATCTGTTTCGACTGGTACTACCCTGAGGCCGCGAGGACTCTAGCCTTACAGGGAGCGGACATCATCTGCCATCCCTCCAACCTGGTGTTGCCGAACTGCCCGGATTCCATGCCCGTACGGTGCCTTGAAAATAAAGTCTTCGCCGTGACATGTAATCGCATCGGAACCGAGGCCCGTGGCGGGAAAGAGCGGTTGACCTACATCGGCCAAAGTGAAATCGTCACACCTAAAGGGGGTATCATCCATCGGGCATCTCGTGACCAGGAAGAGCTGATCCTTGTTGATATCGATCCCGCCGAGGCTCGCGATAAAACCTTGAATCGCTACAACGACTTATTTCGTGACCGGCGCGCGTCGTTGTACACAGTGTAATTCTCAGTGTTACCACCTGACAAGAGAAGCACAGTGCTTGCGCAAGTTGCACGAGCACGGTAGGATTTCTCTCATGAGCACTGAACTTCGGAAGGGAATTTTTCTCATCGCGGCGCCGAGCCTTCGCGACCCCAACTTCCGACAAACCGTTGTGTTGCTCTGCGAGCATGGACCGGAAGGGGCGCTTGGTGTCATCGTGAATCGCCCCACGGCCATGTCCATATCGGAGGCGCTGCCACAAGTGCCGGTGATTGAGGGGGCCGGTCATGTCCTCTATGCCGGCGGTCCTGTGCAGACGAATCAAGTCATGTTGCTCTACCGTGGTGATACGTTTCCCGACAATGCGCACCATGTGTTCGATGGGGTCTGCCTTGGGGGTGATGTCGGCATGGTCGAACGTATTCTTACCGGATCCGACACCAAAGAAGCGTTCCGCGCCTACCTCGGATATTCCGGATGGGCGCCTGGCCAACTGGAAAATGAGATGAAGACCGGGTCATGGATCACCTTACCAGCTGATCCGCAGGCGGTGTTTGAGAAAGATCCGACACGGATCTGGGGAGATATTCTGCTCACGTTGGGTGAGGCCTATCATCCGTACGCCGAGATGCCGTTCGATCCATCCTGCAACTAGAGCCTGCCGTGGCTCCGTTTCCTGAATCCACCACGTCATTGTTGAAGCTGGCCGCGCCGGATGCTAGGGTCATACTTCATTCTCAGGGCAAAGAGGAAACGCATGAGTCAATCGAACCCATCTCGATCAGAGACTGAGTCTTTCTTGAAACAGTTGCATGAACGTCCACACCAGCCGATTGGGCGATGGCTCCGTGCGCCGGCTCACGTGCATTTCAAAGCGTTTCGCATGTCCGATCCTCCGACAGAGCGTCCAGCCAGTCGAGAGGAGTTCCAGTCGCTGCTTGAGGCGCTCAAGATGGCAGCGGAGTCAACGGTGTTGAAAGAAACGTTTGGATACGGCATCAAGGAATCAGCGGGCGGCGACCGCCTCATCTTGGTCTGGCAGGCCCATACGGAATACTACAATTATCAAATCTGGCATCTCCCGGCTACGCCGGAGGTGTCGTTCGGCCCGGTGACCTTTCCGGGGTACACATTTGCGATCTCGCCGCTTGGGAACCCAGTCTGTCGGCTCGACATTCTGCTCACGGAGGAGGTGTGGCCGACACGCGAACGGATACAGCCGTTATTTCCGGGGCCGGTAATCTACGGCAGCCGGGTCTTCGACGAATCAACCAGCGTGGTCACCAGCTTTACTCCGGACGAACTGGGCCGTGAACGGTATTGGGTAAGTCTCGGGCCGCAGGCGCAGGCCTCGCGGTTGAAAGATATTGTCGATGCCATTGTGCGGATCGAGACCTATTATCATTTGCTGTTGATGCAGAAGCCGTTGTTCTCCGCGGCAATCGATCATGTCTACAAATTCGAAAAAGTGCATTTGGAACAACGAGAGATCATTACGTCTCATATCGGACATGCGAACTCGGAGACGTTGCAGCGGTGGCTGAACAGCCTGACCCAGGATTTATTAAAAACCAATCGCATGGCGGGCAAATTACATTTTGAACTGTCGGCATCGATTCCGTACGACAAGATCGTGCATACAACCTTGGCCTCCATCGGGGAACAACGGATGGAATCTTATCGTCCGATCTCAGATTATGTCTTGAGTGGCATTACCGGCGTCGCGGAAGGATACCAGCAACTCTTGCGACGTGTCGACACGCTCCGTGGTGGATTCGAAGGCATCATCGCCATCATTCGTACCCGCATCGATTTGATTGTCGAAGCACAGAACCTTGCACTGCTCCAAAGTGTCGATAGGACCACAAAGAGTCAGGTCCTCCTTCAGCACACAGTCGAAGGATTGTCCGTCATCGTCATCGCTTATTATCTGGCCGGACTGGCTGGGTATGTCTTCAAAGGCCTTCAGGAAATGGGTTGGCTTAAGAATGCGAGCATTGCCTCGGCGGTGTTTGTCCCTATCGCTATCGGGCTTGCTTTCGCCGTCACGGCATTCAGCAAAAAGTATCTGCATAAGAAGTCGGCAGGAGAACAGCCGACATCGAAGGCCGACAAGCTGCAAGAATAGCCCACCATCGATATACCTTCGCAGCTGTACGATCCTGCCCCAGAGGCGCTACTCGTTTGCGCTGACGACATACCATCGCGTCTTTTTCCTGTAATTGTAACATCTCATCTATCTTTTGACGCCTGTTCAACGGTGTATGTACGCCTGGGTGTTTACTGGCTTTGCAAGCAGTAGATTACCGGGTCTTACTGTATATATTTCTGGCATTACTCCAAGCTATTTTCTTTGTTGCACCATCAAAACAACTCAATGAACCATCTTGGAAATTATCGGATCGGATACACCTCGTGAATCTGTTTTGATACATGAGTGTGTAATCAGACGATCTGCGTAGTGCGTGACTTCTTGCTCAGCAATACGTATCGTGCTGAAAGTAAAGAAATCGTAGATGTTCAGCGATTGTTCACCGCGCTTGCATCCTACTGGCATCTCGCTTGCTGGTTACACTGAAAGTCGCACGAGAGTTGAGTCACGCACACCCTATATGTCGGTGCACTCGGCCAGAATATCCTGGGCTGGGGTACTGAACCGAAGGAGATGAGACGTCATTTGAACGACTCAACCAGGTCGTATTCGTCCACATCATTATCAATTATCACCATAAGGAGGTCCCTATGCAGTGTCTTCATGGTTTTAGTGACCGAGGGCTTAGCGTCCCCTCTGGGCGTTTCAATGAACCCGGCCGGTTCGGCCGCATGTTTCCTGAGCTTCGCTCACTGACTAACTTTGATCCAGTTGAGTTGGGAAAGGTTGATGGTGCAATGGATGGTGGCAACCCTGGCCCCGACGATACCAGCCAGAACAACCCACGGATTAAGGCAGGATACACATTTCTGGGTCAGTTTATCGATCATGACCTGACTCTCGATACCACGTCTCAACTCGAGCAACAGGTTGATGTCACCGCGACTATCAACTTCCGCACCCCAGCGTTCGAGCTTGACTCAGTGTATGGGTTGGGTCCGGCGGTGCAACCACACCTATACGACCGCGACAAGCCGTTCCGATTGCTCCTTTCGCCGGACGGCAACGATCTGCCCCGTAATTCCCAGGGGACTGCGCTGATCGGCGACCCACGGAACGACGAGAATGCGATCATCGCGCAGCTGCACTTGATTTGGCTCAAGTTTCACAACCAAGTCTTCGAGAAGGAATTTTCCAGCATGCCGGTTGGCCGTGAACGGTTCGAAGCGACACAGAAGCTCGTCCGATGGCATTATCAGTGGCTCGTCGTGAACGAATTTCTGCCGCGTATTTGTGGTAGCAAGCTTGTGATTAACACGGTGGGCTGTCCACGGTTTGAATTCAAGAACCACGCCTTCATGCCGGTCGAGTTCAGTGTGGCAGCTTATCGGTTCGGCCACAGCCAAACACGTCCTGGTTACTTACTTGCCAGGCCTAGTGGACCAAATGGTCGTCCTAGGGCGGCAGCGTTGTTCCCTGACGATCCAACGATCCCGAATTCAGTAGGAGATCTCCGTGGTTTCCGTCCCATCCCACCCGAGCTCCGGATCGAGTGGAACACCTTCTTTGGTCCATCTGCGCAGTCCAGCAAGCTCGTGGATACGAAGCTGTCCCGTGTGATGCTTCGGCTGCCGGACGGTGTGGTACCGCCAGGAACGCCGGACAAATCCCGCTCGCTGGCGACACGGAACCTTCAGCGTGGTATCGACATGCGACTTCCGGCTGGACAGCATGTCGCTTGCCATCTCCGTATTCCGAGGCGGCTTAGCGAAAAAGAAATTTGGACCACGAATGGAGCCAAGGTCGGATCAGGTCTGGCTCCCTTGTGGTTCTATATTTTGCGCGAAGGCGAAGTCAGGGCAAACGGACGGCGCCTGGCGGGTGTGGGTGCAACCATCGTTGCTCGAACGTTTATCGCTTGCTTGTTGGCCGACAAGGCGTCCTATCTCTGGCAGGATCCGGAATGGACTCCGACGCTGGGCAAGAACGGGCGTTTCACAGCAAGCGATCTCGTTAACTACGCACTCAATTTATCCGGAGCTAACGAAATTGAGTCTGAGGACATCAGTAAGTTGGAGGGTGATGACTAACGTGTCATGACGACGGGCCCGGCTTGAAAATTTCGGCCGGGCCCGTTGACCCAGGTGAGAAAAAAAGCGCCAAGAACCACTGCGGGAGGCGCAGGCTCAGCCGGTACACCTAAGGAACTCGGTTTCCTGGGAAACCTCTTTGATGGCTTGGCCCTATGGGTTTCCGTCAAGATCTCGCCTCCGTCGCCACGTGATGCATCGATCCAAGTTTCAAGTTTATGAAGCGGGCTACCTGAGTTCACCGTGAAAGGATGTCAACATGGCCCTCATTGACGATGTCAAAGCTGTTTGTGATCGGCTCGCTCCTGTGGGCTGGCGTGACTTGCTGCTGAACGTGACTGGAGGGCGACTCGATATTGTGAAGCCCACGAATGCGGCGCTCAAGACAGAGCTTACGAAAACGCTCACCGTTATTGATCGCACCGTGGCAGGATTTACCGACTTCTCTCTCTCTGGAACAAAAGCGATTAAGGCAGGCTTTCCAGCAGATAGCTTGTTGTACCACGCGCTGGCGTCGCCGAATGTGACGACAGGTCTCAGTGGATTTCCCACGCTCAAGGAAATTGAGACGGTGGAAAATTATGTGTTTGGCATTCAACCGCCGACGCTTGGGAGTCTGAAGACGAAGGCCGGGTTGACCGGTTCGCAGCGCCTGTCGGTGGTGCTATTTGCATATGAGTATCGACCGGCGCGCGATACCTGTACAAAACGGCAAGCCGATATGGTGTTTTCTCGAACCGGAGTTTCACGCGTGGGGACAAGGCCTGCTCGGTATGACGCTCAGACTCGCGGGTTTCAGGCACAGGTTGCCGATGATCCATTTGCATTCCGCGTCTGTCCGGCACGGTTTGCCGCCTTTCTTGCCGTGCAAAAAAAAGGGAGCGATATCACGGTCATGCGCGCAAGGTCGGGCGATACGACCCGGGATTTCTGGGTCCCGATCCATAAGCTCTTCAACGGCACGGAATGCCTTGCCGGCCTGGATCTGAAGGTCGAGCTGTCCGCGTTTCATTACAACGATAAAATTCGACGGACCCGTGCAGGTACGCTACGAATGACGAGAGTTCCCGCCACCGCGCCGTTTCAATTCTCGACAGGGATTGCGGAGTTGTCCACCGATGTTTTATTGGGCGAAGGTATCGTCATGCCGGTGCCACATCCCAGGCTTGTAGAGCCGGCTACGGTGAATGGACGGTTATTGACCTACAGGGTTCCATCGGGGCAGAAAGCCTTTGCTGCACTAGAGCCTGGTGCAGTTTCGGGTGTTGATGGATCAGAAATCCGTCCAGCGCCTGCCTATGTCCATGCCCGAACGCAGGTGCGGAACGGTGTGTTGATCGATCTGAATAATGATCCTGCTCGGCCTGATGTGAACGACACCGTTTCTACCGGCAACTATCGAGCGCTTCACTACGTGGATTTCACAGGGGACGGCCAGATCAGCGCGATAGTACCCGCGCTGATTGGGAAACCGGAGGTCGCTCCATCAATGGTTCCCTGTTACTCACTGGTCGGGGCTCCTGATTTCTTCACGTCAGCCGGTCAGCGTGAATTGTTTGAAAGCGTCCCCGATGATTTTTGGGGTGTGCCGCCGGTACCGCTCTGCGACACGCGTCTTCCTGCAAATCTCCAGATGCCGGGAAACCGATTTAGCGCGGCGGAAAAGACGATCTCAGCGGTAGTGCCGCTCGTAGGACCGGCACCGACCGGTGTCACGATTCCTCAGTCGTTTGATGCCGACCGCCATTCGTGCTTGCCCGACGATTGTGCCGGGGTTTTCGCTCCTGGTTGGGATGTCAGCACCGATCGCATGCGGGTGTCCGGCGCTCAGGTGCAGCACTTGGCTGCGTATGGATTGGGGAGTCCGTTTCCTGAAGATGCGAAACTCTGTGCGGCGCTCAGCACGTTCTGGCCTGCGGTGGCGCCGGATGCGTCCAGAGCCATGTCGCCGAACACAGGAAATCCAGGTTTGCGGGCCACGGTGGCACCGCTTACCGACGAGGAGATCGGACAAGTGGGTGCGCTTCCATGGGATGGTGTTGTCGGTCCCAAGGTCAGTACGTTCAACGGTGTTGAGTTTCTTGATTGTGAGAAGTTTTTACACGTGGACTACGTAAAAAATGCCTTGGAAGGGCGCTTCACGCCGCGACTTACCACGCAAGTCTCAAGCGAGGAATATCAGTTACGGATGCAGGCGATTGCAAAATGCTACAGTATCGTGGGCGATGATCGGAACCTACGCTTTGTGGTCTCCTTCCGAAAAGTCAGTGCAGGAGATCCTGAATTACAGCGTGCTCAAATCGATACTTCGACTGTCTTGGCTGGGGAGGTCTATCGAATCGACATGATCTTAGGAGGAGAGGAGACGGAACAGCCGCATCCGAGTGACTTCCGTCGCAGCCTGCTCCCGATCCAAGATCGACAAGTCTTTCTGGTCGGTCCACGAACCGACACGGCGCTTCGAAAACGGCCGAATCAGGCCGTATGGTCGCGCGTGTGATGCAGGTCGTCGTCATCGGCGGCGGTCCATCAGGGGCTGCCGCCGCACTCACTCTCTTGGATGCGCAGATTCCGGTCACGATCGTTGAACGGAAGCCGTTCCCACGGTTTCGTCCTGGCGAAACATTGCATCCTGGTATTGAGCCACTGTTAGCCAGGCTGGGTGTTACGCACCAACTAGAATCGGCTGGATACGTGAGACACTCGGGTGTGTGGTCAGGATGGGGCGGAGCGATGCAATTCGTGCCGTATGGCGCGGATACGAACGGTCCATGGCGAGGCTATCAGGCGATACGTGCGGATTTCGACCAGCGATTACTCGACAGTGCGCGTTCGCGTGGGGCACAGATCCTGGCAGGCAAAGTGTCAGGGATAGTGTTCAACGCGTCCAACGAGGTTGCTGGCGTCATGACATCCGAAGGACCAGTCGCAGCAACCTACGTGATCGATTGCAGCGGTGGCGCTCATACGCTCGCACGACAGCTTCGCATTCCAATTGTGAGGCATTCCCCTCAATTGGTGGCGCGATTTGGGTATGTGACCGGGTGTTTTGATGATCCATCACCATCGATTTACTCAGACCAAGATGGGTGGACCTGGGTTGCCGAGGTCGAGCCGAATCGGTTTCAGTGGACTCGCGTCACCGAAGCGCTCAATCGACCAGACCTCACATGGATTCCACATGGTCTTCGTGATCTTGAAGCTGAACCTTCGCGTAGTGCGGATGTCACATGGCGAATGGCGGAGGCTGTAGCTGGGCCTGGCTATTTCCTCACCGGGGATGCTGCGGCAGTACTTGATCCGTCTTCATCACACGGTGTCCTGCGGGCGATCATGTCGGGAATGATGGCGGCGCATCTGGTGGCTCGGCATCTCTGCGATGGAGCGGATGCGCAGGTGTGTGCGTTGACTTATCAGAATTGGTTGTCGAGCTGGTTTCGGCATGATGTGGAAGAAATGAGTCGCGCCTACCGCGCTGCAAACTTGTTCGGCTTTGCTAGCTGATGTTGGAATCAGGTGGTCGGAGCGCATCCGACAAGAATCGTCCTGTATAAGACGCGTCCACCTTCGCCACCTGCTCCGGTCTTCCTTCGATCACGATCTGTCCACCGGCGCCGCCGCCTTCTGGGCCGAGGTCGATAATCCAATCTGCCGAGAAGAGTTTACGGAGAAAACCACGCTAAGGCTCAACAACTTTGAGTCCTGAGGTTTTCGCCGCGATTCGACGAAAATCCAGCACATTGCTGGTCACGACGGTCGCGCCGATTTCTCGTGCTGTGAGAGCGATGAGAATATCATTCATGGGACCCAGGCGGTCGCTCAACCCAGAAGCGTTCCCATACAAGGTTCGAAAGAGCTGTCCTGCTCGATCGAGAATTGCCGGTGGCAAACCAAGCGTGCGGCTGGTTAGAAATGCTTGTTGAAGCCGGTCAACGGCTTTCTTGCGTTTGGGTGTATCGGCTCCAAGCCGAAGTTCGAGCAGAACAATAGCTGAGATGAATCGAACGACGTTTCCATGGCCACCCAAGACCCATTCTGCGTGCCTGCCAACTCGTAAGAAATCGATGAGGACATTGGTGTCGAGCAGGACCTTGCCGCCTATCGGTAGGGCCATGGCCGATCGTCACCTTTCAATATTCCTTTCAGCGGCTGCAATGCCTTACTGAGTCGGTGTTCCTCAATCAACAGGGACAGCGCCTTGTCAATTGCTTCCTGCTCGGAGGTGACTCCGAAATACCGCTTTGCGGCATCGATCTTGCGCTGATCCAGTACCAGGTGTTTGTGTTTCAGTGCAACGGCCATGGATTCCTCCATTATGTACATAGAATGTACATGAAATATAAACCATCGCAACGTGAAACAGCAAGGCGTCTCAGCTCTTCAGCCTGTTGAGGTTTTCCCCGTCAATGCTGTTGCCAAGAATCGTCCTGTATAAGACGCGGCCACCTTCGCCACCTGCTCCGGTCGGCCTTCGGCCACAATTTGTCCCCCGCCAGCTCCGCCTTCTGGGCCAAGGTCGATGATCCAGTCGGCAGATTTGATCACATCGAGATTGTGCTCGACCACCACCAGCGTGTTACCGGCGTTGACGAGTTTGTGGAGGACGGTGAGCGATTTCTTGATGTCGTCAAAGTGGAGCCCGGTAGTAGGCTCATCCATGATGTAGAGCATGCCATGGGACTGGCTCCCTGAGCCTGTCGAGGGGTGTCTGTCCCGCTTCCGATCATGACTGACGCCAGTCCTGCTTGGGGACAGTCTCCCACCTGAAGTCAACTCTGCGGCGATTTTCAATCGCTGGGCTTCGCCCCCGGAGAGGGTCGTCGCGGACTGGCCGAGGCGCAAATACCCAAGACCGATGGAGGTCAGCCGATGCAACCGCTCTTGTAATTTTGGCGTTCCCGTGAAGAACGTGAGCGCCTCCTCCACCGTCATATTGAGCACGTCAGAGATGTTCTTGCCACGGTAACGAATCTTTAATGTTTCCGGTTTAAAACGCTTGCCCTCGCAGATCTCGCAGGGCGCGTAGATATCCTCGAAGAAGTACATCTCCAGCTTTTCGACACCGCTCCCTTCGCAGCGTTCGCATCGACCACCGGCTGCATTGAACGAAAAGTGGCCAGGCGTGAATCCTTGCCGTTGCGCGTCTCGTTCAGCGGCGAAGAGTTGGCGGATCTCATCGAACGCTTTCAGGTACGTAATCGGGTTAGATCGCGAGGTGCGGCCGATCGGCTGCTGATCGATCATGCGGATACCTTTGAGATGTTCGATGCCTTTGATGGCCTTGAAGCACCCCATGGGGAGCGATTCCACACGAAAGGCACGGGCCACGGCTCGATAGAGGGTATCTTCAACCAACGTACTCTTGCCCGAGCCGGAGACACCGGTGACGCAGACCAGCATGCCGAGCGGAATGCGCACGAACAGGTCTTTGAGATTGTGCTCAGTTGCGCCCGCGATGACGAGCATTTTGCCGGTGCCGGTTCGCCGCTTGGTGGGCAGGGAAATGTGAGCGTCTCCTCGTAAATACCTGGCGGTCATGGCACGTCGGTCTTGTCTGAATTCATCAGTTGGCGCCGCACAAACAATTTCGCCGCC
>CABVRV010000041.1:25395-32124 GCA_902500755.1 uncultured Nitrospira sp. | reverse complement strand
TGAGGAGCGCCGTGCCGACCATACGATTCGTTGTGTCAGCAAACGATGAGTGCCTCTCGATGAAGAGGTTAATCTTTTACGTATGGCCTCGTATCGTGTTACGTCCCTAGACTTCCGCCTTTCGACGGTTCATTAGGGAGTTTAAGGAACGCAACACGAACTCAGCGCTTCTTCGTTATGCCACGCGTTCGCGATATTGTTCAGCCCGCACTTCCACGCCGGACGATTCTGGTGTGCCGGTCAAGCCGCCGGCGATCGACAAGCCCAATGTAATAATCGCGAGCACGGCCAACCACATCGCAATGGTTCCCATACGATCCAATGCGCGATTGCCGGTCTCGACGGATTGTTTCTTGACCTGCTGCGTGACCTGTGCTGCCTTGTCTTTCAAAGGCTCGACGAGACCGATGGTCGAGTCAACTAATTGCGTGGCCTGGGGTTCGGTCATATCCATCTTGGTGGTCATGATATTGATAGCCGCGTCGCGATCCAAGGCCATGAGTTTCTGTTGGAGTTCTTGGAGGGCCGATTCCGCCAGCTGTCGAGGCGGCTGCCCGCTCCGCGAGGCGTCTGCCACACGCTCCGCGTCTTTCCGAATCTCGCCTGGCTGGAGCTCCTTCTTCCCTGTCGCCGCTAGAATCGATTCAGCTTGACGGCGCAGTTCCTCCAAGGAAATGGGCGGCTTTGCATCACCCAGTTGAGAAGCGGCTGCCGAGACCACGGTCGTGGCCCCTTGGCCGAGACTATTGAGCGTCGCGCCGAAGGCGGAAAAGACGCCGCCCAACAGCGTCGCCATGACGGTGGTGGTCAACCAGGCGAAAACCAGCCAATTGACGCCCCAGACGATCACACCGTGATAGAGTCCATCGCTGCGCAGCGGGCTGCCCGACATGCGAGCGGTGATATATCCACCGACGAAGGCAGAGACGAGCATGGAGATGCCCGTCCAGATTCCTGTTCCGATCGGTACGCCACCCGCCGGTTCAGCATCTTGAAAATCGATAGACCATGCTCCGATCGCCAGTCCAAGCAGAGTGAGCACCAATTGTGTGGCAAGGCCCACCGCCCACCCCGCTATGACCGCGCTCCATCGAACCCGCACTCCGCCGATCGACCACTGTTCGTGTTCAACTGTGTGTTCCATTGCAACGCCTCCATGACTATCCAGGTGATAACAATCATTCTATTCCGACCCTATTCCTATAGAGCGACCCACACGCACCGCGAGGTCATCCACCGCAAGTGAGCTTGATCGACTCGATTTCATCGCTCATGTTCACGACGCTCAACTCAGCGACACGTTTATTCGCCGGTAATATCACTTCGATTCCCTTAAAATCCTTATCTGAATAGACCCTCATCGTCGCGTTGGGGCCGACGATGATGCTTTCGATTTCGTTGTTCCAATTTCGGCCGCTATAATCTGTGAGGTTCGTTATTTGGGCAGGCCCTTGGATTCGGACATGCGGGTCATCCTTGTCAAAATCACTATCCTCGAAGATCTCGGCGTAGCAGGCCTTGTCTATTGTTTTTATCTCAAGGTCTGCAGCGGCATAGGCAAGTCCAAGCCCCATACCCATAAATCCTGCCATCATCACTACGTGTCTCATTAATTCTCCCATCATCATGACCTCCTAGTGGGATGCATTGAATATTGTGACGCACGCCCCTACGCGATCTATATCGGGGAACTGCATAGGCTATACCTCGGACGTGACGCAAAGAGAGGCCTGTGTCAGGCGCCGGTGCAGTTCACCTGCCTACACAAGATGCCACTCCTTTTCCGGACAGCCGTCCTCGCTTTTAGAAGATCGGCGCATGAAAGGGAGACGCAAGCACGACCGGATGACCGAATCGTGCTTCGCTCTCCGTCATCTACCGCAAATCGTCAAGCGTTTTCTCCGGAGCTACCAAACCGGGTTTTGGGAGCTCCTTGAGCTTGACGACGGCCTGCGCGACACCCCTCGAACTAAGTTGCGCGGCAATTTTATCTCCTGCCTTGTGAAGGCCTTGGATGTTTGTTTCTGGGGCGACATTCACATGGATTTCCGATCCGTTCGGCTGTTTAATTACGTACAACTCTTCCACTCGCGTAATCTCGCCCATGACGGTGCGACAAGGTTGATTGTCCGTGCACTGGGCGTTCGGAGGAAATTGAACCGTGCTCATAACTTGCCCTGCCTGCGACTGTTGGCCTTGTTCCGCCAAAGCCGGGGAAACCAGCGGCAGCGAAAACACGGCGATGGCGAGAACTCCTGATGTTCGAAGTAACTTCATGAGACAACTCCTTTCGTGTGTCTACGCACGCCGGACTTCGCAGGAAATAGATCTGCAAAGTCAGCGGGCGTATTAAATAAAAGTGGTAGGCATCAGCGTGACTGTGCGCCTTACTCTCGGCGGGAGAAACTGGAATAAACCCTAGACCTGCGGCATATTCTACGGCGTTGAATGTCGCACGTGCTCATTTGATGAAAACGATACTGGAGCTTTTACTTATCTCTGAAGTCGAAGGCCGGTCTCAACCCCGTGCGGTCGAACCTAATTCCTTGGACCAGAAGAGGAACATGCCGTGGCCGCCTCTTGTGGGTATACCTCCATCCGCATCACGGAAAATTCCAAAATTATATGTGTAATTGAGTTCGATCTGTGAACGCCAAGGAGCGCCGGAGACAACACCCACTCCCAGCGTGGGCATGGAATCCGTAACCTGTTTGATCTTACCCTGCGATGTAAATCTCGCCTGCTCAACGAAGGCCCACCCGGCTTCGACGTACGGATAAAGAAAAAAAAGCGCTTCATAACGGTATTGCACGTTGGCAAGCGCATAGTGTGTCGGCATCAGTTCATTAAATGCCACACCATGGATCATCGGGAGCGCGACCGCGTCCCATTCATAGCCTGTCGGGCGCCCAGGAAGGCGGAATGTGCTGAACCGGTCCAGATCCTCGCCGATGCCACCATGGAAACTGGAAACCAGGCGATGTTTCTCACTGTTCAGGAGGGGAAGCCCCGTGGCTGCCAAGACATATCCACTCATGGCCCAATATGTGCGTTCTCTCTTGAAATCCGGTGTCTCGAATGGAGGACCTCCCCACGCGACCCACTTCGCGCGATGTCCGTAGAATACATCTCCTCCAAGCGTCACACCTGCATGTGGCAATTCCATAAGATTGCGCGTCATGGCATCCGTTCGGACTCTGAAGTGGATTCGACCTTCGTAGGTGTCACTCGGAACGCCGTACTGCGGCGAAGTATGTCCCGTCCCCTTGAACCAGCGATATCCCGGTTCATACGTTAGAAAGAGATTCACGGCACTGTCTTGCCGAAAAGGTTGAACCGGAAGGCGATACCCTATTCCCACTCCTCCGAAGACGTAACTCCACTCAATTTCGGTCTCACGGATCCGCTGACCCTCGACATACTCGGATCGACCCAAGGGAACGATGAAGTTATCCAAAGAAAATATCAACGTCCAATTAGGGAACGATCGTAATCCAATGGAATAGTCGAGGTCATTGACCGCTCCTGAAAACGTTCCACGCAATCGCCGGTTGTCGTCATCCCAGTTTCGCCACACGTACAACGCGCCGAAGGGAAGGACTTCGAGTTGAGATGGACCGTCTGGAATCCACTGGATGCCGAAACTCGCAGCCGTGACGGATCTCCGATCCCTAGGAGCCACGTGGATCTGCTTCCCAAAAAGCTTCGTGCGAAAATCTCGCCCGGCATGTGGGGTCGGCTCTTCCATGGGAGTGGGTTCCTGTGGAGAAGATTCAGCAGGGCTCAGCGCAGGCTTCAGCAGAGTCAAAGCAAGTATGAGTGCAAAACAGGATACGACTCGGACGAGATTCAGAATGGCGAACCATGAACCTACTGCGTATGGACACATCTATTGGATTCCCGTTATCGAACTCTGATTCACGCTGATCTTCAGATGTATGGAAATATTCGTCGCTGCAGGATGAGATCCCCATGATTTGCGCGTGAACTGTATCGGTGATGCCCTGCATACCGATGTGCATCCCGAATACCTTGACCTCGTTACGACACCGACCGTATTCGACCTCTCGACAGAGGGACAGGCGATCCTTCATGCCGAAGACTCAGTGCCGTGTATAGAGTTTCAATTTCGAATATAGCTCGTGACAGGAACGTCCCCGCAAGGGAACAACATTGAGTCACCTCCCCAGGGCTTGAGGCTGAGCACTCCTATTGAGTTTGCTGCGTAAGTCGGAAATCACTTTTTTGTTCCCGCATTGGTCTTGCTGGTCTCGCTTGGTGAAAACGGCTTCATAGATAGGATGTGATGTTGGTCATTGACATTAACCTCAATCATATCTCCTTGTTTGATCTTCCCGACAGCCTTCGTCGTTTCATCTCGATGTAAACTGATCTCCTCGCCTTCTTTGGTTGTAATGACAACGTCGGTCCCATCCACACGAACCACTTTCCCTCTGTATCGGCCTTCTTTAAAACCTGTTTGATCGGTTGTAGAAAACGTTTTCATATTGTCGGACGGTGACGGTTCATTCTGCGCCTGAGACCAATCAACAAATCCAATCAACGC
Source organism: uncultured Nitrospira sp. (assembly GCA_902500755.1). Taxonomy (GTDB): domain Bacteria; phylum Nitrospirota; class Nitrospiria; order Nitrospirales; family Nitrospiraceae; genus Nitrospira_D. Next base: position 27,557 of record CABVRV010000041.1, on the reverse strand, counting down.
TGCAAGCACACATGTGCACCACGCGAGGACGGTGAGCTTAAACCTTTTCATACGACCCTCCTTGGGTTGATTGCCGACGACTCTGCCGGAAACGATTGTAAATGGAACCGCACAGGGATGAGAGAAATTCATTCGGACGTCCTACATTTCTACTCATCAGACACTCGGTGGATCTTCTCGATCTTCCCCTTCCAAGACTGTTGACTCTTGAGCTTCCAACGTCTGCATCTCGACCAGCATTCCAAGCAGCGCCTGCCGTCTCTGTTGGAGGCCCTTCTTGAACCGGTCTCTTGACTGAGGCTCTTGAGCAGATTCCGGCATGTTCACTAAGGCCTCTGCCTCACCGAGAGTGGCATATTCATAGAGTTCCAAATATTGGTGAGCCGCTCCATAGACCCGAGCAAGAACAACTTTCGTTTGGGAATCGAACGACTCCAGTTCTCGTTCACTCAGATCTTGGTGATCCAGTGAAGTTAAGAAATCTAATTGTTCTTTTATGGCATCGCTCCGAGTGAATGGCGCAAATGACGCGTTTGTATTCGGCATGAGCCAACCTCCATTTATGTATTTACTATCCAGGGCGTAACCGTCTCCGTCTTGTCTTTCAACAACTTAGCCTTACGCTAATGCAGGCGCCTATGGATCACACCTAGGACTTCCCCTAGTAGTCTCGCCAGAATAGCTGGGTGCATTGTGCGAGTTCCCTGAGTTTCTGACGGCGACTGTCCTGCTAGGATTAAAAAACCCGCTAAGTAGAGATCACGTCTGTGACTGGGTCTAACGAGGTGCCACGACGCTGAGGGCACTGCATCTCATCAGCCAGTGAGATGAAGGGTCGTCACATCGATTCGTTTCAAGCCCAAGGTGGAGCGGATATTGGAGCCACCGACCTCCCAGGAGATACTCAAATCGCCCACCCTACCCACGACAGCAGTGGCAGGGTTCATGTGCGCCGATGGCCGTCTGGATTCATACAGGCACCTCTGTTTCAGCAGGGTGCCTGGATCCACATCATAATATCGCCTCACCGTACACGTAATCCCATGCAGTTGCGCTTTTCGAGGAGCGATCTAGTCCACGTGCGTGCCGAGTGGCGCGATCCAAACTGCATCGACAAGCCGGTGAGTCAAGTCCGCCTGTGACGGACCAGCAGTATAGAACGTCGAGTACTGTTCCTGGAGTCGGCTGAAAAACTTCGAATGATGCTCCGTGGGTATCTGAGCCAAGGTAGCTAATGAAGCGAGATATTCCCCGCGACCTGTCGCAATTTCGCGCTGGAGATTATCGAAGTTGGAGACTGCAAACATGTGCAATCTTTGCTTGGCCCGTATCAGATTGTCGCTCCCAACCCGTGACCCAGGCGTGGTGCTGGATGTAAATTCTTTCGTGGGTTCAGTGAACTCAGAAGAAGCCTGAGTCGTGCCGTTGGATACTGCCGTCGTTGCATCAAACGGGGCTTTAACGATTTCGACGGTGGCATCACACGCGGTGAGCCCGAGCGCAAGACAAAACATCACACTCGTGAGTTGAAGAGTATGTCGTATAGAATCGAACATAATTTCTCCTTTCTTGATGGTCCGAAACGATGATTATGCTTACGGGACTCAGTCCTTCATCTTTTCGGACAACTCTTTGGCTTTGCCTTTCCCTCGCTCGACCGATCCCTTTACATTGCCTTTCGCTCTTTCCATTTCCGCTTTTACATCGTTGCCCTTGGCTTCCTCCTTCAACGCCTTCATCTCCCCTTTCGTCTCCTCTACGGCTCCCTTCATCTCACCTTTGGCTTTTTCCACTTGTGCCTTGCCCTCCCCTGCTCCACCCTCGATCGCCAGCCCCAACACAGTCGCCACGACCAAAAACATTCCTATCAATAGACCTATCATCGTGCCCTCCTGTTCTCGGTAGATGTATCTGACTAACGACTCAACTATATACATACTAGTTCTATTGGCTCGTACGGAGTCCTGGCGGAATCCCTAGTTACTGTAACAGCGTTCACTAGACACTCGTACTGATGATACTGATCGACCGCGTCGTCTGGTGGAGGCAGCACCTATCCCTGCTTTCCCCCACTTCAGCTTTCCCCCACTCCAGCTTTCCCCCACTTCAGAATGAGAAGACCTTTTTGGAAGCGGACTCCAACCTCGTGTCGGTAAAAAGAC
>CABVRV010000041.1:20820-25295 GCA_902500755.1 uncultured Nitrospira sp. | reverse complement strand
CAGAATGAGAAGACCTTTTTGGAAGCGGACTCCAACCTCGTGTCGGTAAAAAGACGCGACACAATTGTCGTCATCAGAGGTCGTCATCAGACAACGTTGGAATATCGTCGCGAGAGAACTAGGGTTTTTTCGGGTATCCTGAATTCAGAAATTCGGTAGACTGGCACCAGTGTCGTCATTGTTCCATATATCTACTATCGTTTTATCGTTCGCTGTTTACAGGATGTTGATATAGGGGACAGAAGGATTCTGGTCGACATCAAAAGGCATGGTGGCACGGTCAACTTCAATCAACTTTATTATTCATGGAGGTATGCAATGAATCGGACAGAAACACTGGAAAAGACCGGAGAGCAGGCGGCGCGCAAGACGGAAGACCTTGCCCAGAGAGCGGGTGAGAAGGGTCGTGAGGTAGCGGAAACCGTAGGAGATAAGGCCCAAAGGGTGAGCGAGAAGGCCCGTGAGGCAGCTGAGAATGTCGGAGACAGGATTGCCGGCGCCTCGGACACGATCCAAGGGAAGTTGCGAGAGACCGGCAAGGAGGTCGGCGAAGTCGTGAGTGCCGTCTCAGACAAGGTTCGCTCGTCCGCTCAGTACCTCGAAGAGTCGAGTGTGCAGGAGGTGGTAGAGGATGTCACGACACTCATCAAACGCTATCCGATCCATGCGGTCATCATCGGCGCGGGGATTGGGTTTCTTCTGGCGCGAGGGCGTTCACAATAGAGGTGCATTGTCATGGACTCTACGGGGAATGAAAATCTGGATACGCGAGCAGCTCGAGCCAATCCTCCTGGGGTGCTGAGTCTCCTTCAGGGGATTGTTGAAGACATAAAGACTCTGGCCTCGCAACAGGTTCAACTAGCCGTGCATGAACTCCAGTTGGAGGGAGCCCGCGCGGTCAGTATGATTGTCACAACCATGGTGGTCGTCATACTGGCCGCGCTCTCCCTGATGTTGCTGTTGATAGCCGCTGTCGCGGCACTCCACGAGGTTGCCGGATTACCAATATGGATGAGCTGCGGCATCATAGCCCTGGTGGTCATGGTCGGAGCCGGTGGCCTTTTGTTCTTTCTTAAACAGCAAGCGCAAGGTTTTCGGCTGCTACCCTTCCGCACATTGCATACGGTGAAGGAGGACGTTCGATGGATAAAGGAATGGATCGCATCGCCCAGGATGTGAAGGATATCGTTCAGACACGTACCGCCATCGCGGATAAATTAGAAAAGCTCGAACACCGCTTCACATCTACCGTCGAGGAGGCCAAGATGATGGCTGAGGACTTCACCGACCGGGCGCAGGCCATAGTTGAAGACACGGTTGAGTCTGTGAAGGAGGTGACGGATCCATCCCGCCTGGCTTCCAACTACCCGTGGCTGATGGTAAGTGGAGCTATCATGGCGGGCTTTGCCGTGGGACGCCTTTTCTCACAAGGAGAAACCGGCGTAACCCCGTATTACCCTCCCGGCTCTCATGCCGCTAACGTCATGCCTGCATCGGGCTCGGAACCCACGACAAAGGAAGGTGTCTATCCGTTCTACCCGCAATCATCGGTCGATGAGCACTCCACATCCACGTCATCAACTGCTTCATCGACATCCTCGATCTTGACCTATGTAGGCCCGGTGATCGCCGAGGCGCTCGGGCAAGTGCGAGGAGATCTGGTGGAGATCGGTAAATCCACCCTGCGAGCTTGGCTCAAAGAGGCGGTACAGGGAGGGCGCACAGGGTCCTCGGCCCGCACAGAATCGTCGACCAGCGGGAGTCAAGACCAGCAGCCCACCACAAGCGAGACTGACCGACAACCCAAGACGCACACTGTTGCCTAAGGGTAGAGACGACCTACCAAGGGTGATGAATAACGGTGGGGGGAGTGTGCCGTTGGTTCGGTTTCATGTATGTGGGTCCTAGCTATGTCACGAATAGACAGTGGAACGCATGAATCGTCTGTACGACTACCATGAGACGAAGGCAATCCCCGCTCACCCCATCGTACTTGGGACCTTGACCATCGTTACGCTCATCTGCACGTTTCTCATTGATATCGGAATGTCGGACGGAACGGCAGCTTGGGCTCCCTACTGCATCGCCATTGTTCTGGCTCTGCAGTGGAAAGGGGCGGCTGCCATTGTGTCCGTGACAGTTGCAGCGCTACTCCTCCTGGTCGCAGGATTCTTACTGGAGCCGCCGGCAGACCTGCAGACTGCGACAACAAATCGAGCGATTGGTGCAGCAACCCTGACGGCCTTGGCCATAGTGTGCCTCTACATAGACTGGAGGCGGTCCAAATACCGAAAAACATTCTCAGCCACCGTCTCACGAATGACCCAGCTACAGCTTTTTGTCGATGGCTTACAAAAAGCGGCGATCGGACTGACCGACCTGCGAGGGCGGATCACTGAATGGAACCAGGCTGCGCGGAAACTAACCGGGCATCCGATTGAACAGATAATCGGACAACCAGTTTTCCGCGTCTTTCTTAGTCCTGAAACCGGAGCCGATGGTTGGTCGAAGACCTACAGGAAAGCCCGTATGAAAGGGGTTGCAACCCATAAGGCGGTGTACCACCGGCAAGACGGATCGCAACACCATGTTCATATTATGGTGAAGCCACTTCGCAATACAGTCGGGCGAATTCAGGGATATTCTCTCACGCTGTATCATCCCACCTCTGCCTTGCAGCCTGACACGAGATGACGTAAGAATCCCCCTGCTTTCGCCTCGCAAGATGAGACAGAGCTCAATGGGATGTAGGTTGGTCGGTCAGGAACGAGATCGCGTGACCCGCCGCATCAACCTTCGCTTCCACAGCATCTCCTGGTTTAGCCGGCATGTTGGACTTCGTCATCGTGGTCTTGTCAACATGCATGCGTACGATGGATCCATCTCCTTGTCTCACAAAATAGTGATCACCCTCAACACGCACAACATCACCTTTAATCGTTGTGCCGGGCTTAAATTGGCCTGTCGAGTCACTCACCATTCTGACTGATGAGCCATTCGTGACATAGTTCGCAGCTGAAGACACAGTGACTAGCACAAGTCCCAGCCATAAAAAAGATCCGGAGGTAAGAAAACCAACGACGTTTTGCATGCGGGTATTCATAGATGCCTCCTTCTCTAGAGTAAATTTTCTTCCATGAGTTGCCGACCGTCTACTTATCGGACTATCAGCAACATTCACGGAACTAAGCCTTAGCCTGACGTTCCTGAAGAGAGCTGGATCAAATTTCCATACTCATGGCTTCCGCTCGAGATTCTTACCCTGCCGCCGGTCATCCGGACGATCGAGCTTCTTGTCGGCCTCCTCGATGCTTAACTGTTCGTCGGATTGAGCGGATTTGCTTGCCTTGGTGCCAGGTTGTTCATTTTTTCCATGTTTCTGGTTGGACTGGTCCTTGGCGGCCGGCACTTGCTTCATGGACTTATCCATCTTCTTGGGAGTGCTCTTCTCAGCCGTAGAGTGATCGGCAGAAGCGTCCGCATCATGATCTCGGGTATCCACCAGGCTCATGAGTCCGGCATCTGAACCAAACTGGTGATCTGCCATTTTTACTGATCCAATCAACGGCGCGGCTTCAGTAATGGACGATAGACCAAACATTGCGATCATGAGACCTCCGCACACTGAGCCACGGATTATCTTCGCCATAACTGGCGCTATGATTCTCATGCCATTTTCCTCCCTTTTTTCATATTCTTGAATGTTTTATGAATCAACTGTCCGTTGAGTAGCTTCTATTACTGATTCACGATAAGTTCGACTCACATCCAAGAAACCTGGCATTTCCCCTAGTTATCGAGTATTCGGATCCTGTACGAGATCGTTCAAATTGTCTTGCCAGCGTCTGGTAGCTTCCTCCCAAGAGCCCAACCACGGGTCAGATCCCCTAGGGGTTGTGCTGGTAGCACGTTACGACAATTGTGATTTACTCAGCGCTACCCTCTGCCTTTGCATTCACGAAGCGGGTTGAAGAGGAAGAATAAAGAAAAACTAGACCTCCTAAATTCTTATTTGGAGCGATTCATTCACAGATGAGCACTCGCCACATGGTGGAACGTTATGTCATCACAAGACATCCCTCAGGACATGAAGGACATGAAGATCGCCGGATGCGACGTTCAGTTGGTGTTCTTGAACTCCGAAGGCGATTGGACCGTCGTCGGGACGTTGTCGAGCGGGACTGCAGAAAACAAGAATAAGGAGACCATTACCACTGGTCCATGGTCCACACGAGATCTCGCTGAGCAAAAAGCATTGGAGCGGATCACAGAGCTTCTGGGCCACAACGAAGATCGAAGCACTTCACGAGTGAATAATCCGGGAGAATCATCGACGGACGAGCAGCCTGTCGAATAACGTGAACAACATCTATAGATAGCAAACATCTGTGTCGGGCAACGTTAACCGAGAGAGGGGAGACTCCAGATGGCCAATACGCGCAAGCGCCAGGATAACGATACTGATAACAATACTA
>CABVRV010000041.1:0-20720 GCA_902500755.1 uncultured Nitrospira sp. | reverse complement strand
TAACGATACTGATAACAATACTATGGGGCAAGGGGGAGAATTACATCAGCAAGCCGAAGGACCAAACAATACGGACCGGCTGACGACCGACCAGGGCATTCCCGTCTCAGATAACCAAAATAGTCTCAAGAGCGGGGCGCGCGGTCCGACCCTCTTGGAAGATTTCGTCTTGCGTGAAAAGATTTTTCATTTTGACCATGAACGAATTCCCGAGCGAATCGTGCATGCGCGCGGCTCGGCGGCTCACGGATACTTCGAACTGTACACATCTCTTTCAGCGATCACGACCGCGGATCTATTTCAGCGTAAGGGTGAACACACTCCGGTGTTTGCCAGAATGTCCACTGTTGCCGGAGGCGCTGGATCGGTGGACACGGTGCGAGATGTACGCGGGTTTGCGGTCAAGTTTTACACCAAGACCGGCAATTGGGATTTAGTTGGGAATAACATTCCAGTGTTTTTCATTCAGGATGCCATGAAGTTCCCGGATCTCGTTCATGCCGTCAAAATGGAGGCCGATCGTGGGTATCCGCAGGCCGCAGCCGCCCACGACACGTTCTGGGATTGGGCGTCGCTCATGCCGGAGAGCACCCACATGCTCCTCTGGCTCATGTCGGATCACACGTTGCCCCGTTCGTTGCGCATGATTCAGGGATTCGGCGTTCACACATTCCAGTTCATCAACGCAGAGGGGGACGTGACCTTCGTGAAATTTCATTGGCGCCCTCTGTTGGGTGTGCAGTCCACGGTCTGGGATGAAGCCCTCAAACTGCAGTCGGCTGACAATGATTTCCATCGACGTGACTTGTGGGAAGCCATCAGTTCCGGACATTATCCGGAATGGGAATTAGGGATTCAGACCTTCGATCAACAGTTCGCAGACAGCTTGCCTTACGATGTGCTGGACTCCACCAAACTGATTCCAGAAGAAGACCTGCCGATACAATACGTCGGACGAATGGTATTGGACCGCAATCCCGATAATTTCTTCAGCGAGACTGAACAGGTGGCGTTTTGTCCGGCGAACATCATACCTGGCATCGACTTCTCGAACGATCCGCTTCTCCAAGGACGCTTGTTCTCATACCTCGATACGCAAAAGTCCAGACTCGGCACCACGAACTTTCATCAACTCCCCATCAACGCCCCCAAATGTCCGTTTTCCAACTTTCACCGCGACGGCATGATGCAGACGCAGGTCCCCAAAGGGCGAGCCAATTACGAACCTAATTCATTGGCTGAGCATGGAGAAATTGGTGGGCCTCGTGAAGTTCCGACAGGGTTCACGAGCGTACCCGGTCGACCCGATCGCGATGAACAGGGCGACAAGTTGCGGGTACGGCCCGAGTTGTTCGCGGATCACTTCAGCCAAGCCCGCCAGTTTTGGAAATCACAGACTCCGAGCGAACAAGCTCATATTGTCTCGTCGTTTGTGTTCGAGCTCTCCAAAGTCCTGCTGGCTGACGTACCGACCAGGGTGATCGGTCGATTGCGCAATGTGGATGAAGAGCTTGCGAAGCGCGTTGCGAAGGGCCTTGGCCTGTCGTTGCCGACGAAGCTCCCAGCCGCTAAAGATCCTCTCAATATGACCCCAAGCCCGGCGCTCTCCATCCAAAAAAACGTGAAATCAACTCTCAAGGGGCGGCGAGTGGGGGTTTTATTTGCCGAAGGGTCTGACGGCGGTCAGATCGAACAGGTTCGCTCACAGGTCGAGCATGAGGGCGGAACCGTCTTCTTAGTGGCATCGAAGCTTCACGGGACGATCTTGGCTGGCGGTAACGCTCTCAAGGCCGATGGGCAATTATCCGGATCTCCTTCCGTGCTCTTCGATGCGGTAGCGGTGATTCTGGCTGAGAAAGGGGCAATCGCTCTTCTCAAGGACAGTGCGGCAGTTCAATTCGTTGCGGATGCGTTCGCACACCTGAAGGCGATCGGCCACACAACCGCGGCTATTCCTTTACTGGAGAAAGCCAACGTGATCACTGACGACGGCATCACGGGTCTCGGCTCTGAATTCATTGCCGCGGCCTCAAAACGTTTCTGGGAGCGTGAGCCGAAAGGTGTCTGATCTTGGCCCAGGCTTTGACGGCTTCACAGCGCTTAGGAGTGTGAAGAGGGGGACAGACTCCTGAACCCTCTCTCGTGTGATGCCGATCATGTTGCCTTCTCGGTAATGTGCTCACGCGTTATACACCTCGCTCCACGCTAGGGGTTTTGCTAGTACATTGCGATGACCGAAGTGTCTACCCTTGCCCCATCGGCGCAGTGAATGTGACCACAACCTAGGGAGGTGGGACCATGGTAAGCGAGGAAGTCACCCGAGCCGTCACGTGTGTGATTCACACTCGTCCCGGTTTGAGCATGGACGATCTGATTCTCGCTTGTGCACCATACACCTGGAATCAGGTCTTTTTGGCCCTCGACGACCTCGTCAGGCATGGAGTCGTCACCCTCAAGCATCAGAGGGGGTTTTATGTGATCTCATCTTCTTCGGACACGATGACGAAGAAGAGAGTGAATAACAGGCGGCACATTCCGGCCCGTTCCAAAACACGCCCACATCTACAGGTCTAACGAGATCTGCTGAGTGAGGAGTTCTGCCCAGAATGAGCCACGTTTAGAGCTCTACGGGAAGAGGCCCAAAAACCCCGTGGCTCAAGTAGCTGGCATGATCTGAACCAACTCCAATTTATTCGACTGTCCCGGGCAGGCGATTTCTGAGAATCACGTGGTCAATAAGATCGCCGCACTGGATACAGCGTAATGCAGGCGCCTGTTGCTCGAATAGATAGTAATCGATACCGTCCATCCGCTCTTGCACTAATAATCCTCCGCAGCGCCTACAATCTCGTGATTGTCCCAACATCCGAAGCTGTTGGAGAGAATGAGAGTCGCTCATGCCTGTGAAGAGTCGCTTCCCATGCCTTACTCGCGGTCGGTCTAGAACTCTCATCGTTGCGCCTCCTTACTTTTTTAGTTGTAATTAATGGACTCACGTTGCTGATGACATCAGTCTAAAGAGATTCGGCAATGTAGGGGCTGGAGAAGTCTCCAGATATGGGGCTAGGGTGACCCTGTTTTTGGCTTACAGGTTGCCTGGCGCACAGAGGAATTACGCCAGCGAGTCATCAAATGTGGAACGTGAACGGCGAGAAAATGGTGCTGACGTCCGCGTGAGAGGCCATTCGGCTCCGGCACTACCCGGAGCCGTTCCACACCCGTTCACCCTTCGGATGCTTACTTCAGTCCAGGGGTTCTACCAGGTTGGGAGTTGTGCAACAGGATCTATACTGGTTCAGTACTATCAAAGTACGGCAAGACGTAAATGAATATCCCAATGAAACAGGGTGCTTACATTGACATGAGCCGACTCACACCAGCTCCTCCTCCCCTAGTTGTACTTCACATATTCACCATGATCTCAGGTTTGGTCGTCATCGCCTGGTCTGTTTTGTCATTGGGACCTGCAGCCTTCCAGGCCACGGTCACAACAGGTGTGGTCCATCAATCCTTCTCTATGAGCTGGACGAACGCCGTGGGATTCCTCCTGGGCGGGGTATGTTTATTTCTCTACACTTATGGCAACCCCTCTCATATACGCAGAAAAACCGCTCAGATCGGCGGTGGACTCATCACCGCATGGGGAGTGGGTTGCCTCGCGTCGAAACTAGGAGTCTTTTCCTCGTTGTTCGGAGAAGATGATCGCTTTGCGGCTTCTGTCCCGATTTCATGCCTCATCCTGGCGGGTCTCGGCCTCGCGATCCTGACGTTGTCGTTCAAAACGTCCGGAGGGCGTCGTCCCTCACAATATTTTGCGGTGGCGACCGTCCTGACGGGAGGGATCGCGAGCACCGGTTATCTTTATGGTGTCCCTCCCGTGCATGACTCCACCGCCTATGGTCCTATCGACGCCTCGACCGCTGCACTCTCTGTCATTCTAAGTCTCGCGCTGCTTTGTACACACCCGACGGAAGGGTTCATGCGAACGCTGATGTCGCCACACATCGGCGGGACCCTCTTGAGGCGCCTCTTGCCCTTCGCAATCGGGCTACCGATCCTCGCTGGGTGGCTGCGAATCCTCGGTCAACGTCAGGGATGGTACAGCCTCGATCTCGGCGTCGCGGTTGTCGTGGGCATCGTGCTCCTGATTCTCCTCATCTGCCTTTGGTACGTGGCCGGCTGGGCCGACCGAGTCGACCGAGAGCGGCGCGGCATGTCAGAAGAATTGACCGAGCAAGAAGCCAGACTGCACCTCGCAGCGGCAGCGGCTCGAATTGGGTATTGGCGTTGGATGGAAGCGGCGGACGCGATTGAGATGGATGAAGTCTCGGCCGAACTGCTCGGCATGCATTCCGATGCCACGATCACCATACATGCGCTCCGAAGCGCGATCGACACCGAGGATCGCAGCGCCTTTGAGCAGGTGATCGAAGAGGCGCGTCACGACCAGAGACCCTTTGAGATCGAATGTCGGCCCGCCGCGAAATCACAGGTGAAATGGATCAGTCTGAACGGCTTCCCACCGGCTCACCCCGATAACAGTTCCTACCGCTTTCATGGTGTCGTGGTCGACATCACGGAGCGGCGAACCGCTCAGGAAGCACTTCAGGACAGCCAGCAGCGACTGAACAGCATCGTGCAATCCGCGATGGATGCAATCATCACGCTTGATCAAGACCAACACATCGTGCTCTTCAACAAGGCCGCAGAGACGCTCTTTCGATGCCGCGCCGAGGAGGCGATCGGAACACCTATCAGCCGGTTCATTCCGGTACGTATTCGACAACGTCATCATTCGCATATCATGAAATTTCAGCAGAGTCCTATCACCGCGCGCCCTATGGGACGCCCGGGAGCCGTATACGGTCTCAGGACCGACGGGCACGAGTTTCCTATTGAGGCATCCATTTCCCAAGTGAGCCTCGGGAGGCAAAATCTGTGCACGGTGATTCTTCGAGATATCACCGAGCGGCTGCAGAGTGAAGTCGCCCTTCGTGAACAAGAGGCCCGTTTCCGGAATATGGCCGACAGCGCCCCCGTCATAATGTTCATCACCGATTCAGCAGGATTCTGCACGTACCTCAATCGGCAATGGTATAAGTTTACGGGCCAAACGGAGGAGACCGGGCTGAAAATGGGTTGGCTGGACCACGTTCATGAGGATGACCGCGGCCGCTTGATTGAGTTACTCAACAGCTGCGGCGATATGGAGCTGCGGCGATTGGAATGTCGTGTGCGGAGAGACGATGGAGAGTTTCGGTGGGCGCTCTGCTCTATCTTGTCCAGGATCGACGAAAACGGCGCGACGGCTGGTTGCATCGCGTCGATTATCGACATCACGGATCACAAGCTGGCAGAGCACACCTTGCAACGGTCGGCGGAAGAGCTTGAGCGCAAGGTTGCCGAGCGGACAGCGGCTTTGAGCCGTTCGCAAGAACGATTGCGCGCCCTCTCGCTTCAGCTCACGCGAACCGAACACCAAGAACGACGACGCATCGCCGGTGAGCTGCATGATTACCTCGCCCAACTTCTCGTCGCAGCGCACTTGAAATTGGCCCAGGACACGCGACCAGCGGAGACGGAGCAAGACCGAACCCTGGTCAAGGACCTGGAACGGATCCTGGACGAGGCGCTCGCGTATACTCGCTCGCTGGTCGCCAAGCTGAGTCCTCCTGTGTTGTACCATCTCGGACTTCCAGCGGCGCTGCAATGGCTCGCCGAGCAAATGGAAGAGCATCAGCTGATCGTCGAGACGGCCATTGATGTTCCGGACATTTTCCCGAAACTTCCTGATGACGTGGCCGCCATCCTTTTTCAGTCCGTGCGAGAACTGCTCTTCAATGTCATAAAACATGCCGGATCGCCTTACGTCCAAATCGTGTTACGGATCACGCCGGATCAGAATCTCGTGATCATTGTCACCGACCAAGGTCAAGGATTTGATGCGGCGCAAGTGGATCAGGCCTCTACAGCAACGGTCTCCTTCGGTCTATTCAGCATCAAAGAGCGAATGGAGGCGCTCGGTGGATCTGTCCACATTCATAGTCATGTCGGCCATGGCACATCTGTGACATTGGTATGCCCGATGACACCGTCCCCAAGGGCCAGATTGTTCCAGCCAATTCAGAGCGCGCATGACGAAACACGCACCATACCCCGCTCGGGGCCGGCACGGTCGATTCGGGTCCTGTTGGCCGATGATCATGCCATGGTCCGCCAGGGAATTCGGGCATTGCTTGAACGACACGATGACTTACTCGTGGTGGGCGAAGCCTGGGATGGCCAGCACGCCTGCGAGCTGGCAGCTGCGTTGCACCCGGACGTTATCGTCATGGACGCCAACATGCCGCATCTTGACGGGATCGAAGCGACTCGTCGCATCAAGCAGAACCATCCTCAGATGGTCATCATCGGACTGTCTGTGCAATCTGCGGCTCAAGTCGCGAATAGTATGCTGCAGGCCGGCGCCAGCCGCTACCTGACAAAAGAATCGGCTGGGGATCAATTGTATGAAACGATCATGGCCGCAGTGGCTCACCGCGGCTCTTCCGCAACAGACCCGGTCACAAGTGAACCAGAACCTCACAGCCATTGAAGCATGAGGCCGATAGCTGCATTACCCAAGCCTCTGACAAATTCCTAGATCCTTCAATCTCATACTCACGTTTGATCGTATGTACCATATGGATGGCCGAGGGCCTCGCCGGATCGCTGATTCCATCCACAAACTAGGATCAGACCTGAAGGTGGCCACAACACCAACCTACGATCGTTGGCTTTTGATGATCAGAATGGGAGATCTGTGGGACGAATGGGCAGCTTACAAATAGTGTGTGATACGGCACCGATTGAGGTTGTAAACGCTCAATTTCATTGAGTCGATGGAAGGCAAACACATGTCGCGCCTACACCCCAACCGATTCTTAGACACACCATGTGTTATGCCGATCCATCTTATCGGTCGCAATGCACAATTCCAGATCATGCCGTCGGCTTACGTCCGGTAAAGAATCCGACGAGTGCCAGGATAATAAAGATCACGAACAGCGCATAGGCAATACTGGTGGCCGTGCCGGCCACTCCGGATAACCCAAGCACTCCCGCAATGATTGCAACGACGAGAAATGTGATTGCCCAACTCAGCATGGCGTTCCTCCTGGTTATGTTATATGAACAAGGTACTCACCGCGTCTCTACGAATTCTCTCGCTCCTATTTGCAGGCGAGACGGAGCGACTCGATTTCATTTTTCATCTGCGCGTCAGCCAAATTGCCGATGTTCTGGTTGGCAGCCAAGATGAGCGTGCGTCCCGCAAACTCCGGATGCTCGTAAGCGACCATCGTGGCCTCGGGGCCGAGCACGATGCTCTCGATGTCATTATCCCAGTTCTGATCGTTCAGCCCTTTCAACGTGGGAAGATCGTGGGGACCGACGAGCAATAGCCTCGGCGCATTCTTGTCGAAATCGGCGTTCATGTAGATTTCCGCCCAGCATTTATTGTCATGCTTCATCGGGTTGTTGTCCTGCTGTTGAGAAATCCCCATAGCCGCTCCCTCACCGACCAGACCGACCAAGGCATGAACGAACAAGAGACCGGCAAGGAGTCTGGTCCATTCGGTGAATTTCGTCTCCATCATGACTCCATGACTCCGCTCGCATTCGAAGACAGATCAAGAAGCCCGGGTACGAGCAGTCCCCATGTTGAACCATCACCTCTTGCTCAGAAGTGAAAATTCAACCCGACCGTGATCATGTGGCCGGTATCGTCGAATTTCTTGTCCTCGAGCGACACGTTCCTCGATTGGACTTTTTCCAGCCAGATATGCCGATAAGAGGCATCGGCGGAAAAATGTTTATTGATGAACACCTGCAAGCCTCCTCCAACATGGCCGCCGAATCGATGTTGCGTGTCATCGAAATCACCGGGACCTGTCACCGTCGTGTAGTACCAACCACCTCCACCGAGAATGAAGGGCGAGATGCGCTTGAGGCCCAACGGATAAATCATCAACGACCCTTGCACAGGATAGGAATGCACCCTCGTATCACCAAAATCGTTTCGGCGATAATCGACGGAGCCCTCAATGGCCAGGTATCGGATCGGATGAACACGGACCTGCGCTCCCCCGAACCATTGGCCGTCACCATCCTTCGGATCAAAATAGGTCCCACGTCCGCCGATGGAGAAGAATCCAGCTTCTACATCGTCAAAAATCCCTTCCGCTCCTACCTTCTCCGCTCCTCCCAATGACAGCGACCCCATCAACATGAGTAGTGCTGCAGGAAGCAGGAACCGATGCGTTCGTATACCCATGAAATGATCCTCCTTGAAGATGTGCGTGCATACTCCTCAAACACGTGTAAGAATTCTTTCTCACACATGTATACTCCAACCCCTACGCAGGGAGTCCTGGCAGATGCCCTAGTCGTCCATACCCTTTCGCCTAGCCTCACCGAGGCACAGCGCACCGTTCGGAACGGAGCCTCAGTAAACAGTGGAAAGGGCTCTGCATCGGCAGAGTTGAATTCAAGACCGGCAGAAGCGTAGGCTACCCTTCGGTCGTGAGTCATCGTGACCAGATCCCTTTGCTCAAGACGCCAGCGCAAACTTCGACCCACATGTCCGCCTCGTGGTTTATAAAGACGCTCCCTATATGTTTCCTTTACAGGTCATGATTCCATGCGCTTCCCATTGACCGAACGGAGAATCACTCTCCTCGGCCTTGGCCTGGGGTTGATCGTGCTGGTCGGACTAGCGGCCTATGCCGTCGATCGCCGGACGGAGCAGACGGCACAGCGAGAAGCCGTTCGTGAAATCCGTAATACCGTTGAACAGATTTTGTCGTTCCAATCCTACATGTCGGACGCGGAGAGCGGGCAACGCGGCTTCTTGCTCACCCATGATCCAACCTATCTCGCTCCCTATCATGTGGCCGTCGAAAAAATTCCATCCCTGCTGATCCTGATGGAGCAAAGGACCAGTCAGGATTCCCTTCAGCAAACGCACATGGAAACCCTACGAGTGCTGACGGAGAAGAAGTTGGCGGAGCTCCGCGCGACGCTGGAAATGGTGCGGAACAATCCTACAGAGGCTATCGATTTTGTAAGAGACAACGCCGGGAAGCTCCTGATGCATGACGTTAAGCTTACACTCAAGTCCCTCCTCGACCGGGAATACGAACTCTTTCAGGTCGCCGATCGGGGCGAGCACCAGGCAGCCGACGAGGCTTCCCGCATCATCATCTGGGGATCGCTGCTGGCGCTGCTGCTGCTGAGCGGCGGCACCTACCGCGTGGTTCGGGATGCGGAGGCCAGGGAACAGGCCGATCGCCTGATTGCACAGAACCAACTCTTGAACCTTGCTCCGATCATGACGCGAGATCTGAACGGCCGCATCCTGTCATGGAGTCAGGGTTTCGAACGGCTGTATGGCTGGACCGAACAGGAAGCAGTCGGAAATATCAGCCACGACTTGCTCAAAAGCCGTTCCAGCATACCATTGGATGAGATTCATCTCAGGCTCTTGAGAGAAGGGCAATGGTCCGGAGAACTGACGCATACGCGACACGATGGGACGACGATCCAGGTTGCGGCCAACTGGACGCTACTCAAAGAAGGAAGACGGAGACCTACAACCATCGTCGAGGTGAATACCGACATCTCTGAACTCAACGCGACTCTGAAGGCTTTGGACGACGCCGAGGGTCGATTCCGAGTCCTAGCCGACAACATCTCTCAGTTCGCATGGATGGCCGACGAAAAAGGATGGATTCATTGGTACAACAGGCGATGGTTTGAATACACCGGCACAACTCTTTCGGAGATGGAAGGATGGGGCTGGACGAAGGTCCTCCATCCCGATCACGTCGATCGGGTCATCAAGAAGTTCGCCCGATGTCTTGAGACCGGCGAAGTGTGGGAGGATACCTTTCCATTGCGCGGACCCGATGGTCAATATCGATGGTTTCTATCTAGGGCCGTTCCACTCCATGATGCACAGGGACAGGTTTCACAGTGGTTCGGCACCAATACCGACATCACGGACTTGCATCAGGCTGAACAGGCGCGTACGGAACAGACGATCTTTACCCGGTCCATTCTCGATTCACTCCACGTGCATATTGCCGTGATCGACGCGCAGGGGATGATTCTCCAGGTCAATGCAGCCTGGAACCGATTTTCGAGAGAGAATCTCGGGCCATACCCCCTTGAGCCCGTCGGTGTCGGCACGAATTACCTCGAAGTCGTTCGCAAGGCTGCCGCCTTAGATGAAACATGCCGTCAGACGCTGCAGGGCATCGATGCGGTCCTGGCGGGACGTCTGGACACATTCGAACAAGAGTATGCGCGCCATGCCCCGTCCATGCGATGTTGGTTTCGGATGTCCGTATCTCCTCTGAAGACTTCCGGCGGCGGTGCGGTGATCTCTCACCTTGATATCACCACACGCAAAATTGCCGAGGAAGCACAGGCGTTTCTCGCTGCGATCGTGACCAGCAGTCCGGACGCGATCATCACCAAATCGCTTGATGGGGTCATTCTTACCTGGAACCGAGGAGCCGAGGGGTTATTTGGCTACACCACGGACGAGATCATCGGCCAACCGGTTGACCGACTGGTTCCCCAGGAGTTGCGAGAGGAGGAGCGGAAGCTTCGTCACCGCGCCTTGAGTGGAACAAGCGTGGAGCAGTTTGAAACCCAGCGACAGCACAAGGCAGGTCGGCGGATCGAAGTGTCGATCAGCATGTCGCCCATCCGAGACGAAAGCGGTGCGATCGTCGCCACTGCGCAAACGATGCGGGATATCAGTTTTCGCAAACAGGCGGAGGAAGCGCTGAAGGCGAGCGAAGAGCGGTTCCGCACATTGACGACGGCGATCCCTCAACTAATCTGGGCAAGCCGACCCGATGGCGCCTGGGAATATGTGGGCGAGCAATGGCTTGCCTATACCGGCACGACGATCGAAGAGAATCTAGGCTCTGGCTGGTTGTCAGTGATTCATCCTGAGGACGTCTCGCGGGTCGACCAAGCATGGAAAGAAGCCGTGGAATCCGGGCTTTCCTTCGGCACTGAATACAGGCTGAGGGCCGCCGACAGATCTTATCGGTGGCATCTATCCCGCGGGATACCTCAACGGGATACGCAGGGGCAAATCATTCGTTGGTTCGGCACCTCCACCGATATTTCATCCCAAAAAGACAACGAAGCCTCCCTAGCCCGGATCAATTCCCTGCTGGAAGCCAAAAGCGAGGCCTTTGCGGCTGCGAATAAAGAGCTGGAAGCCTTTTCATACTCGGTATCGCACGACCTCCGCGCACCGCTTCGAACCATGACGGGATTTGCCCAGGCACTGATCGAAGATTACGGCGCTGTTCTTGAGCCGGAGGCCCAACGCTATCTCACGACCATCTCCAATGGCGCCCGTCAAATGGGGCGCTTGATCGACGATCTTCTCTCGTTTTCGCGACTGTCGCGCCAGGGGTTGGTCATGAGCCCTATCTCGATTGCAGAGTTGGTGCAGGAGGTCCGTGACGAACTAGCCAGGGATCAATCTGATCGCACAGTGGAATGGGACATCGCCGATCTGCCCACCTGTCAGGGCGACCGAACAA
Organism: uncultured Nitrospira sp.; assembly: GCA_902500755.1. Classification (GTDB taxonomy): domain Bacteria; phylum Nitrospirota; class Nitrospiria; order Nitrospirales; family Nitrospiraceae; genus Nitrospira_D. The sequence continues at coordinate 9,108 of CABVRV010000041.1, read as the reverse complement.
CCGTTAAACTGGTCCTTGCTAATCTGCTTGGCAATGCGCTTAAATACACGAGGCCCCGGAACATTGCGCAAATCCAGATCGGATGGATGGCCGACGAGCAGCAATCGAAGGTTTGCCGCATCTTCGTCAAAGACAACGGCGTGGGCTTCGACATGCGGTACGCAGACAAACTATTTACCGTCTTTCAGCGATTGCATCGAGCGGAAGAGTTTGAAGGCACCGGCGTGGGCCTTGCCATTGTGCAGCGCATCGTGCATCGACACGGAGGGCGAGTCTGGGCCGATGGGCAGCCAGGCGAAGGGGCCACGTTCTGGTTCACGCTGGAGATGACAACATGACGACGACCGCCTACGCCGAGATTCTGTTGATTGAAGACAATCCGGATGATGTCGAGTTAACCCTGCGCGCCTTGAAGAAAAACAACCTCACCAATCCACTGGTGGTCTTGCAGGACGGGGCCGAAGCCTTGGACTATCTGTTCGCGACGGGACGATATGCCCAGCGTTCGATGTCCACCTTGCCGAAGGTGGTCTTGCTTGATCTCAAACTGCCGTTGGTGAGCGGAATCGAGGTTCTGCGGCAGTGCAAAGCCGACGAACGTACCCGTCGGATACCCATCGTCGTGTTGACCTCCTCTCGTGAAGAGCCCGATATTCAAGCTTGTTACAATCTTGGGGTGAACAGTTACATTGTGAAGCCTGTGGATTTCACACAATTTACCGAAGCGGTGCGTCAAGCCGGCCTCTATTGGCTGCTTTTGAATGAGCCGCCGAGCGCCATGTGACACGAGAGCTTACACAATGACTCCTCCGGCCGCCGGACAATCCCTCACCCCGCTCAAACTACTCATCGTCGAAGATCGCGAAACGGATACCGAGTTGATCGTCCGCGAGCTCAAGAAGCAAGGCTTCCAGCCCACCTGGATCCGCGTCGATACTGAAGAGGATTTTCTCAGAGAGATTCACACGCCTTTCGACTTGATCACCGTCGACGCCATCATGCCGCAATTCAGCGCCCACCGCGTCGTGACCTTACTCCAAGAGCACCAGCTGGATATCCCCTGCATCATCATTTCCGGCTCGATCGGTGAGGAAGAGGCGGTCGGGCTGATCCGCGCGGGGGCGTCAGACTACCTCATGAAAGATCGTCTTGGACGACTCGGACAATCCATCCGTCAGGTGCTGGATCAGCACCGGCTTCGCAAGGAGCATACCCAGGCCCATAAGGCCCTCATCACCTTGAACGAAGAGTTGGAGCGACGCATTGCCGAGCGCACCGCCAAGTTGTCGGACGTCAATGAACAACTGGCCATGGAGCTCCTAGAACGCAAGCAAATCGAAGGGCGTCTCCGACAGCATGAAGCCACGCTGGAACGGCAAGTGGAGGCTCGGACGGCACAACTCGAGCGTTCACATGCTCGGCTGCGCCGCCTGGCCAGCGAATTGACGCTGGCTGAGCAACGAGAACGTAAGAACCTGGCTTCCGAGCTGCACGATTATCTCGCTCAATTATTGGTCGTGTCGAAATTCAAGATCAATCAGCTCCGTCGCAATCCATCTGACAAGAACGCAAGCGGATTGTGGCAGGAGCTGGAGTCCTCGCTCGATCAGGCGTTGACGTACAGCAGAACCCTCATTTCTCACCTGAGTCCAAACGTGCTCTTCATTCAAGGACTCGTTGCCGCGCTGCACTGGCTGACGGAATGTTTCTCCAAGCAGGGCCTTCGGGTGGAGGTGAAGTCTCACGTATCTACCGTGACACTCTCAGAAGATCGTTCGGTTTTACTGTTTCAATCGGTGCGAGAACTGTTGTTTAACGCGCTGAAACACGCTGGTACGGGCGAGGCCACCGTTGAAATACATGTTGTCGACCAACGAATCCTGCACATCACCGTGACGGATGGAGGAGCGGGTTTCGATGTGAAGATGTTAGCCGAGGAGACAACAGGGTTCGGGCTGTTCAGTATCAGAGAACGAATCGAAGGACTTGACGGCACATTTTCCGTGCGCTCTTCGCCGGGAGCCGGCACGCGGATCGAGCTGTCCGTCCCGTTGGCCGAAGTTCTCGAACCAACGGAAGTGTCGGGTGAGGTGCGGGAAACCGAGGACCTGCCGATCGAGCCATGTCGAGTCATGATCGTCGACGATCATCAATTGATCAGACAGGAATTGACTAACCTCTTAAGTGGTATGAATGGTGTGACAGTGGCTGGTGAGGCGTCGGATGGACATCAAGCCGTAAAGCTGGCGAGCAAACTATGCCCCGATCTCATCTTAATGGACATCAATATGCCGGGGCTTGACGGGATCGAGGCCACGCAACAGATTCTCGCTCACAATCCACACGTGAAAGTCGTCGGCATCACCATCAATACCGATCACGATATTCACGCGCGTATGAGAGCCGCGGGAGCAGTGGCTTCGCTGGCTAAGGATGCGCTCCTGCGAGATCTTAAGCCGACCATATCTCGAATTTGTGACGGGCGCGACATGGGAGCATCTTCTTGAATCATGCCCATAACGGACCTCTTCCTCGTGAAAGAGGCCCATTATGACTGTCTCAGCGAGGATCGGCTGTCATCTCAGGAAGCCGAAGAGATAGAGGAGGATGACGATTCCACCCGGAACGCCCAGCATCCACAGAAGTAGTCCTTTACCCATTGTGATTCCCTTCCTCTCTGATAGAGCCCATGATCAAAACTTTCTCCCCGATTCGCGTGATGAGATAATTGAATCCACGAGAGTGGGAGGAGGGCCGGTCAGAATACCGACCGGGCCTCCTCGTCGAAGAAACAAGGATGCGCCCCTTGCTGCTCCGACTTCACTCGCCTCCGGAGTTCCTGCCGCTCTGCTCTATTTTGTACGAGAGCGACCTTGGGTGTCATGCCGCTCGAACCACTCGTCTACCCACTTCTTCACTTCTTCCTGCTTGTCCCCGTAACGTTCTTGAATCTTACCTTCCAGCTTGTCCTTGCGGCCTTCGATATACAACAAGTCGTCATCAGTGAGATCCGCCCATTTCTTCTTCAGCTCGCCCTTAAACTGCTTCCAGTTTCCCTTGAGTTGGTCATCGTTGACCACCGGCACCACGTGGGCATCAGTTCGCTCGCTCAGTATCGGCCCCCGGACCGACGCCGCTCCGGCGAAGGATTGAGCCGCTATGATGCCGCCAGCGACTACAAAAGCCACGAGTAGTTTTTGATTACTTATCATTGCGTCTCGCTCCCAGAATGAATACCGCCTTCATGCTGGCGGATGTTATTGCCGTACGTCTAATTCGTCTCTCCGTCTAACATGTGGACTCGGGCCTCCGAGGCCTGTTGTGGCTTCGGTTATTCTGCGCGGCAGTGCTGCCGCGCAGAATCCGGCGCCATCACTCACTTACCTGTGGGTTTGTGATCCTGCTTCGTTGGCCTGTTTTTCATACCAGTCATTGGCCCACTTGATCACATCTTCCTTCTTGTCTCCATACCGTTCCTGGACCCGTCCAACGAACTTATCGTAGTTTCCTTCTGCCTGAGTCAGGTCGTCGTCGGTCAGCTTCCCCCACTGACGCTTCGCTTCACCTTTGAACTGACTCCACTTTCCTTTGAATTGCTCTGCGTTCATACGAACCTCCTCAGTTGGTTGATCAATAAACAGGATCCCCCTTTACCATTCACGGCAAAGGCTTTGTCAGTTCACACCGTACACCGACACAGTCCGATTCGGGACTAGACGATCCCCTAGTTGTCACCAGCCGGCCGGCTTGCGGTTCGGTCTTTTCCATCTCTTACTTGGTTCGAAGGATGGGAAACGCTCATCCATTACCGGTGCCGATAGAACTCCTGTCAGCTTCCCCTGTGCATCCAAAACTGGAAGGTGCGTTTGTCCGATCTGCCGCATCCGGTTCCACGCGTTGTCCAACAGTTCGTCGGGCGAACAAGGATCAATCCTAATATCCCTGGTATCCATGACTTCTCTAACTCTGACATGGTGGGAGTCATTGCGCATGGCTTCGTGTAGGAAGGAATGCCCTAGGAGTCCCACGTATTCTTTTGCATCGTACACAGCCACCGCATTGAGATTCATGGTCGTGAACAAGTGGAGCACTTCACCCAATCTTGTCTCCGGACTCACCACCGTAATACTTGAAGTCATCCGATCTGCGACACGCGTGAGCGACTTATGCTCCCATTTGTGGATGTCCTCGGATTCCTGCCTGTGTCCTTGATGTGTGTAGCTCTGTGCAGCTCCAGCGATAGCCATGATCTTCACCTCCTGATCTATTAATTTATTAGTCGGTCTCGTAGTCGGTTCCGCGTCCTCAACTTGATGTAACGATATTGAATCCGATGCTCGCCCTTTCGCCAACTAGTTCAAACCCGAGTCCCACGGGGCCTTACCGCAATTACAGGGGGGAAGCACCGAACATCAGGTGTGGCGATTCGCGGGGATGTAGATCGAGCGCATAGATGGTAGGCTAGGAGAACGGTGTTGGCCTATGCCAGGAGCAGAGCCGAACCAACCGAGTGGTCGCAGGCTACGAGCAGCCCCACAAGCCATTTCACTGACCACTACTAGGACTTACTCCAGCATCGCTATCCCTAATTAGGAATATAGACTTTGCCTAGCATCATACAAATGCCTATTCTCACATCTAAGGGAGGTCTAACATGGTGAGCCTATTCACAATTCAGAAGGCGATGGGGGTTGGGGTCTTCAGTCTCGTTTTTTGTGTGGTCCCGTTTGCTGTAGCGTTGGCTGAAGAACACGCGGTGTACGACGGCACCCCGGATGTTGAGAAACCAGGGACAACGATCCACGGTAAAGTCATTAAAGTTCAGGAGCGCGACGCGGCCACACACCAATGGGATGTGTCTGTAAAGAACGTGGCAACGGGTGAGGTGGTTCTGCTCCATCTTGACAAGACGACTCAGAGGAAGGAGAAGGCCCCTGATCCCGCTCTTGGAGATATGGTGGTCGTGAAGTATGACGACCATAGTAAGCATGCCTTCACCTTCCTGAAGGATGGATCGCCATCCCCAAACCCAACCCCTTAACCGATGAGGCGTCGAGTCACTGCCCCTGGGTCACAAATTCAATCGCGCTCTGTATGGGATATTCATCTTACGCAAGGAGGTTTTGCATGTATCGCTTATCTAAAGCAGGTGGAGTTGGTTTTCTCAGTCTCGTGTGTTGTCTGACGATATCTACAGTAGCCTTATCTCTGGATCGAGAGGTGTACGATAAGCCCGACGTTCAACACGTAGGGAAAACAATTCATGGCAAAATCGTCAAAATCGATGAGCGTGATGCAAATCACCAACGATGGGACGTGTCCGTCAAGAGTGGAGAAACGGGCGAAGTGGTCGTGCTCCATCTCGACAAGACGACCACAAGAAAAGACAAACAGATGGATCCTGCCCTTGGAGATAATGTGGTCGTGAAGTATGACGAGAAAAGCAAGCATGCCATATCATTTCTAACGGATGCTCCGATGAGCCATTAATCAGCCTGCTTTTAGATGAACCGCAAATACGAAGGATGCTCGGGCGCTCACGGGCGTGCATCGCCGTCCGTGAGCCATTGAATACACCACTGGGACATTTCAAATTGCATGCTCCGGTATAGGCTTACTACATGGAGACGTCTGCGACATCAGAGGATGGTCGTGCGAGACCGTTCCGAGAGAAATGTTGAGAAAACAGGAGTGTCCATTTTAGGGTTCGTTCTCGGCCTCATAGCGGTCTTGAGTCTCATTGTTGTGGCGCTCCCCAAAATCGTACAAGGCTGGGCGGTCTCCCGGCTGACCGGCGTTCTCACCCACAAGGTCGAGATTGATAATCTGGCTTTGAACATCCTTACCGGACACATCACAATCGACGTGCTTCGTGTCCGATCGAAAGAGGACAATTCAGAGGTCGCGGTCATCCGACATATCAACGCCGACGTGGAGGTATTGCCGCTTTTCAAGCGAGAAGTGACCGTGAAACGACTGGACATTGTTTCGCCCATCGTTCACCTTCTTCGAACGGAGGATTCCGGATGGAATATTCCGGCCATCCACGCACGAGATCCTTCATCGGACTCCAAGGCCGAGATCTCTGTAAACATTCAGACCGCTGTTCTTCGAGACGGCTCCCTGATCATTGAAGACCGTTCCGTTTCCCCTGCCCGAACCGAGCGCATGGATGACGTTCAACTCACGCTGACGGAGTTATCACCGGCCTCGCCGGACCCCGCCAAGATCCATGGGTCTGCCCGGGTTTCTGATTCGGGGACGATCATGATCGATGGGGCCCTCTTGTCGGATCTTCGTTCCGGCAACATGAAGGTCGACCTCACGGACGTCTCCCTCGCCGCGCTGCAAGGATATTTCAGCGGTCACGTGCACATGAAGGGACGTGTGAACGCTCATCTCTCGGTCACGTGGCCGAGCAAAGGCGAGTCCTCGGTCGGTGTGTCAGGCGCTCTCGAGGGGCGCGACATTGCTCTCTCATCGTCTGGGCGCCGGATGGGTCATGCTGCAATGGTCTCCGTCTCACAGATTGAGGTTATGTGGCCTGATAGGGTCGCCATGGATCGACTCGAGGTGAACAAGCCGGAGATTTGGGTCCATCGAAATGAGCGTGGCCGTTTCGTCGGGTTTCAGGCTGGAGAAGGCGACTCACCGAAGCCCAGGCCTACGTTGAGGTCCAAGGACATGACGTCTGATGCGGCGACGACTTCTACACAATGGCTCATCGATAAAATTGTTGTCCGAGGCGCAACCGTTCATCTAGAGGATCGATCCATCAGTCCGGTATATTCGGATTCGCTTCAGAATCTCGATATGACACTGGACGATGTCACGTCCTCCCCCGATCATGCAGTGATGATCTCCGCTCGCACCGATATAGCCAGCGGTGGAACGCTCACCCTTCACGGTCGAGCAGTCCTGCTCGGCCCTACACCCACCGTATCGCTGAAAGCCACTATACACAGGATGGTCGTACCATCGACCAATCCATATTTGGAGCGAACGGTCTCACACTACACCACCGATGGAACACTCACATCGACCATGGACATACGACTCAACGGTGACAAATTGGAAGTGCACAGCGACGTGACTCTTTCCGATCTCCAGGTTGAGCCGATTCGAAACTCGACTTACCGAACCGTCCAGGAACGAATCGGTCTTCCACTGAGACTTCTCATCACACTTCTCAAGGATGATGCCGGTCGCATCACCATCACATTTCCCATCTCCGGATCGCTGTCCAATCCCACTTTCGATTGGACGAATGCCATCTGGACGACGATTCGCAATGCCGTCGTCAAGCTCATCACTCTCCCGATTCGCTCCATTGGCCGGTTCCTCATGGGCGGTCACCAGATCGAGGAATTGGCGCTCGACCCGATCTCCTTTGACCCTGGTTCGTCGAGCGTTCGCCCGGACATGGAACGCACGTTACACGATCTCGCGAGACTCCTTCGTTCCGCGGATCATACCGTTCTGCATATTGTGCCGGTACTCAGCCACACGGACGTTGAAGCTCTTCGACGTCTCCCCCCAGAATCCTGGCCCGTTCCGGACCTGGACACGCCCGAGACAGCCGGACACGTGCTGGCGGTGCGACGGGCCTACATTGTGGCCGCACGCTTGGCTGGGCTGAAAAAATTGTCCTCAGCGCGTCTCCCCGTGGATCCACCCCGACGCGACACCTCGGAAGCGGGCATGCCAAGAGTGGAATTGCAGCTTGAAAAAGCCGACGGGGCGAACGCCATCGGTCGCACATTGTCCAGGCGCCAGGGTTAATCATGGCTGCCCTTGCGATCATCGTTGCTGGAGATCCTTCCACTGCCATTCCAACGATTGGCAGAACCTTCCGATTGCCGGCCGTCATTCTGGGCATTGTGATCGTACTGCTCGGAACGAATCCGGCCTGGTCGCGACCGGTCACTGACGAATATATTTTGGGTTTTGCGACGTCGGTGTTGCGCCACGAATTCAGTGTGATCGACACGAATCTGAAAGTCCGCAACGGCGTGATATGGGTCAACGGCAGCGGCCTGGAGGGAATCAATCAGGACAAGCTGAAGCGAGCCTTAAGCGGCATCGAGGGTGTCAAGCAGGTCGTCCTCAGCGAAACGGACGAAACCATCGCTCCCGCGTTGCCCGACGAAACCAGTGAAGCCAGTTCCCTGGATGGTGCGCGGGGCTTTTTACCGCGCGGTCTGCTCTTTGCCCCTTTTCACGCGGATCCACGGTGGCCTCATTTCTCAGCCGCCTATCGCGGATATCGCACCAATGATCTCACGGCGGCCTTTGCCGGCACGTTCGGTGAAACCTTCTCGCTCTACCGCAACCGAGCGCCGTTCAGCGGGCAGTGGGAACTTGTTCTCCAAGCCGGCGTCTTCAGCCTATTCGACCTGAGCGCGGCCTCGCTGGACCTTGTGAACGCGGATTACAACGTGGGACTCCTTACGGCCTATCGGTCCGGAAAGTTCTCAGGGTTCCTGCGACTCCATCACCAAAGTTCGCACCTCGGTGATGAGTTTATCCTCGCAAACCAGCGCGTCCAACGCATCAATCTGAGCTACGAGGAAGTGGATGTGAAGCTGGCGTATGACGTCTCCAACTGGATCCGTGTCTATGCCGGCGGTGGCTACTTGGTCCACCGCGATCCATCGAGCGTGGAACCATTCGGCGCCCAATGGGGGATTGAATTGACCAGTCCTGTTACATTCTTAAGTGGGTCCATCACACCGATCTGTTACGCGGATTTTCAATCCAATGAGCGCTCGCAGTGGGCGATCGCGCAATCCATCATGGCGGGCTTGCGATTTGAAAACGCACGAATCGGAAATCGGCAGCTACAACTCCTCGCCCAATATTTTGCAGGCCCCTCCCCTGACGGTCAGTTCTATACACAGCATTCTCATTGGTTTGGCGTCGGACTTCATTTCTATTTCTAAGTCCCAGTCGTCGTAAAGCTCGTGAGATTGCCGGCGCCTCGTTGGGCGTTTAAACGTAGGCTACCTGGATCCTATGCATCAACGATCAACATGATCCGATGCAATCCTCGTCATTTATTGATACGAGGCCGTGGTTGGACCTTGGAGCGCAGTTGATCCACCCGGT